>CANFBW010000006.1 GCA_947444925.1 Flavobacteriales bacterium
TGTAGCAACAAGCAATGTAAGCAAAGGCAAGTTCTTTTCTCTTTTTACATCGCGAAAAACGGCCTACAAATATTTCAGTATCATCGCCACCGGATTGCCTATTTGGTATGTGATGGGTGTTTTGGTGACCTTCTCTCCCGAAACGGCAAAGGCAATGGGAATGACTGAATTACCAAAAGCAGGAACCGCAGTTACCTTCGCTTTTGCAGGACTCACCTTGGGCGATTTCCTTAGCGGAATGATTAGCCAAATGATCAAAAGCAGAAAAAAAACAATCTTTTTGTTTCTTACATTAACCTTCTTGTGTGTATGCGTATACTTTCTTTTTGCAAAAGAATCGCTGACTGCATTTTACACGATCACTTTTTGTTTGGGCTTGTTTACGGGATACTGGGCTGTTTTCATGAGTACTGCTTCTGAGCTTTTCGGCACCAACATTCGCTCAACGGTGACCACTACGGCGCCTAACTTTGTGCGCGGATCATTGATACTTACCACGTTGCTCATAGGGTTTTGCAAAAGCATGCTGGGCTTCACTGCAATCAATGCAATTATGATAGTGGGCGCGGTAATTTTCGCAACGTCTTTTATTTGTTTACGCAACGTCGAAGAAACTTTTGGAAAAGATTTAGATTTTATTGAAGAATAAATTCGGTTACCACGTGTTTGTTAAATCCTTTTTTTCATAGCGATGGCCGCGTTGCACGAAGTTCGTTGCATCTTGTTTCGTACTCAATTGCTTCTTGTTAAAAAGTCGATACAACAATGCCAAGGGCGTTAGAAACACAAAAAACACCGCCGTAAGCACCACCTTTGATACCACAAAACCCATCGCTTCCCCAAGCTGCAACCATAACCGAGCAAGCCACTCATCTCCTTTCAAAGAAAAAAACGACAATAAAAAAAGTACTGCAGCGATAACAAACAAAGCTACTCCTGGTAAATAAGTCGCGCAGTAAAATTGACTTACAATTAACAGCGCTGCAAAAAGTATTTGCGGAAGCAAATGCAAGGCGAGTAAAAACACAGCGCAAAGCAAAAAGAAATGGGCATGTAAAACCGCACTAAGCGCCAATTTATCCACCAGCCATAGTTGCAGCAGCAAGCAAGCAAAAGCCAATGTAGCTATGGTTTCAGCCGTTTTACTTTTATCAATTTTCATTTTCATTTTTCTAAAACAAAGTATATACAAAGGGAGCAGCAGCGCTACCTCCGCCATACACCAAAAGCAACCCCAAGAGCAATAAAACTAATACCATCGGCAACAGCCAAAACTTTTTGCGCTCCCTTAAAAACAACCAGAAATCTTTTAAAAACTCCATCTTTTTTAATCTAAAACATATTCATTTTTCCATTCCATAGCCTCCTTCCAAAGAGGCTGCTGACCCTTGTCGAAAATATAATTACCGATCACTAAAAAATCCATTTCAGTGCGCATCAAACACCTGTAAGCATCTTCAGCACTGCACACCAAAGGCTCGCCGCGCACATTAAAACTTGTGTTTACCAAAACCGAACATCCTGTTTTTTGTTTAAAAGCCTGTAGCAATAGCCAAAATTTTTCGTTGCTTTCTTTGTGCACAGTTTGAATGCGTGCCGTACCATCAACATGCGTAATGGCCGGTAAATCTGAACGTTGTTGCTGCAATTTTGCCTTTATGTCAAAAGCTTGGCCGCTGTCATCAGTTGGAAAACAGCGTGATTTTTTCAAGGAATGCACAAACATCATGTAGGGCGATGCGCCCGTAAAATCAAAGTATTCAGCGACATCTTCGGCCAAAACAGAAGGCGCAAAGGGTCGAAAACTCTCTCTGTATTTGATACTTAAATTCAATTTTCGTTGCATTTCGGGATTTCGAGGATCGGCCAATATACTGCGGTTTCCGAGGGCGCGAGGCCCAAATTCCATTCGTCCCTGCTGCCATCCCACTACTTTTCCATCAGACAAATGACGCGCTACGAGATTGGTCAATTCATCGAAGCTCGAAAATTTACTAAAAACGGCAGCGTAACGCTTGGCCATATATTCAATTGAGCGATCACTTGCCTCAGGCCCCAGCGCAGCACCTTGCATCGCATCAGCCTGTGCTGTATCTATTGTTCTTTCTTTTTCAAAATAAATGTACTGCGCTGCCAAAGCTGCACCCAAAGCACCCCCTGCATCACCCGCTGCAGGCTGTACAAAGTAATTTGAAAATATTTTTTGCTCCTGTATTTTGCCGTTTGCCACACAATTCAGCGCCACTCCACCTGCCATACAAAGATTGTCAGAGCCCGTAAGTCGTTTCGCTTCATGCACCATTTTCAACACAATTTCTTCGGTCACCTCCTGAATGGCTGCTGCCAGATCACAATGCTGCTGCGTTATTTCGGCCTCCGCTTGTCGGCGCGAAAAGCCAAAAAGCTTTGCCCAACGGCGGTCGGGCACCATGCGCAAACCTGTTGCATAAGTGAAATATTTTTGATCCAAAGCAATCGAACCATCCTGCTTTATATCGACCAACACATTTTTTATTTTTCGCACAAAGTCTTTCACTTGCGCTGAATCTCTGCTGCCATAAGGAGCTAAACCCATGACCTTGTATTCTCCCGAATTTACTTTGAAACCCAAAAAATAAGTTACTGCGGAGTACAGCAAACCCACAGAGTGCGGAAAATGCAATTCTTTGAGTACGGTAATGTCTTTTCCTTGTCCGTGGCAAATGGATGCCGTTGCCCATTCGCCAACGCCGTCAATAGTTAAAATTGCAGCGTCGGTAAAAGACGATGGATAAAACGCACTGGCAGCATGAGAAAGATGGTGTTCAGGAAAAATTAAACGCATCTTTTTTCGATTGTATTCCCCCACCTTTTCCAATTCATCTCGGATCATTTTTTTTAAAAACAACTTCTCTTTGATCCACACCGAAATGGAGGTCACGAAAGAGGCCAAGCCGCGGGGCGCAAAACCATAGTAGGTTTCAAGTAATCGCTCAAATTTCAGCAGCGGTTTGTCGTAAAAAACCACCGCATCTAGCTCATCAAGCGCTAACCCCGCCTCTTCCAAGCAATAGCGAATGGCTTGTACTGGAAAAGAAGGATCGTGTTTTACTCGACTGAAACGCTCTTCCTGAGCAGCAGCAACAATGACACCGCCAACCACAACAGCCGCTGCAGAATCATGATAAAACGCTGATATCCCTAGTATTTTCATGAGCTTCTTTTCATACCGCAAGATAATATTAATGTTTTTCCATTTAATTGCGCCATTTATCCCCGCCTTCTTTAGAAAAGAACGAGTGAATTGTTTATTTTCGCTCAAATTCTCGACGAATGAAAGTTTTAAAATTTGGCGGAACATCCGTTGCTTCCGCAGAAGCCATCAAAAAAACAGCAGCTATTGTCCTTGACAAAAGCAAGCGCCACGACTTAATCGTTGTGGTTTCCGCATTGGGCGGAGTTACCAACAAGTTACTCGAAGCCAGTGCCATGGCTGAAGCAGGAAATGAAGAATACCAAGCCATTTTAAAAGCTTTGGAAGACCGACATTTCACCGCCATTCGCGAGTTACTCACCATTGACAAACAAAGCGGATTGATTGCCAACATCAAAGTGCAATTCAACAAACTAGAAGATATTTTAAACGGCGTTTTTCTCATTGGCGAACTGACCGCTAAAACCAGTGATTTCATTGTTGGTTTCGGTGAACAGTTGTCGTCGGTGATCATCGCCAATTACCTCAATGCAACGCTGCTCGACTCTAAGCAACTCATCAAAACCAACCGCAATTTCGGCAATGCCGTGGTGAATTTTGAGCTAAGCGACAAAAACATACAGCAAGCCTTTAAAGGACAAAAACTTTGCGTTGCTCCAGGTTTTGTAGCGTCTACCGAAAAAGGAGAAGCTACTACTTTGGGACGCGGAGGATCAGATTACACCGCAGCGATATATGCTGCTGCGTTGAACGCTGAAATGCTGGAAATATGGACGGATGTAAGCGGCATGATGACCGCTGACCCACGAAAAGTACCTACCGCTTTTCCAATCAACAGAATATCGTATTTGGAAGCCATGGAACTTTCGCACTTTGGTGCTAAGGTGATTTATCCTCCAACGATTCAGCCCGTATTGAAAAAAAACATTTCGGTTTTGGTGAAAAACACTTTTGCCCCCCAAGACCACGGCACTTTAATTTGTCCTACCGCCGATACCGATCAACCCATCAAGGGCATTACTTCCATTGAAAACCTATCATTGGTAAGTTTGAGCGGCTCAGGAATGATTGGCATACCTGGCATATCGAGCCGCTTGTTTGGCGCTTTAGCCAAGGAATCTGTAAACGTTATTTTGATTACCCAAAGCTCATCAGAACACTCGATCACCATCGCCATTGATGATGTCAGCGTTGAAAAAGCACAAAAAGCGGTCACCAAAGAGTTCGAATACGAAATGTCGCTGGGCCGCATTGACGCGCTGAAAGTAGAAAAAGACATGGCCGTTGTGGCTTTAGTGGGTGAAAAAATGAGTGGACAAGTGGGTGTTTCAGGAAAAATGATGAGCGCACTTGGCAGTAACGGCATCAGCATTCGCGCCATTGCACAAGGCTCATCGGAACGCAACATCTCTGTAGTGATTGAGAAAAAACACGTTAAAAAAGCGTTGAATGTTTTGCACGAACGTCACTTTGAATCGGAAAACAGAAAGCTGAATATCTTTTTGGTTGGCGTTGGTAATGTTGGCGGAACGCTCGTTGAACAAATTAAAAAACAAAAATCAGTGTTGCTGAAAAACGCACACATCGATGTGAACGTTGTTGGATTGGCGAACAGTAAAAAAATGTTGCTGGGCGACGAGAGCGGACTGAGTCTCGACAACTGGAAAGAACAATTAAACAACAGTGGAACTGCATTCGATATGCAGGCGTTTATCGCCACCATGAAAGAATTGGATTTAAGAAACTCTGTTTTCGTTGATGTTACAGCAAACTACGATGTTGCAGCAGTATATGCCGAACTTTTATCCAGCAGTATTTCCGTTGTAACGGCGAACAAGGTCGCTTGTTCATCTGAATACGACAACTACAAAAAACTAAAATCATTGGCGCTGAAAAACCGCGCGATGTTCCTTTTTGAAACCAATGTTGGTGCTGGACTTCCGGTCATTGGAACACTGAACGACATGATTGGAAGCGGCGACAGAATCAATAAAATAGAGGGCGTTGTTTCGGGGTCACTCAATTTTATATTCAACAATTTCAACGAAAAAGTGAAATTTCACGATATCGTAAAACTTGCACAAACAGAGGGCTACACTGAACCAGATCCACGCATCGACCTCAGCGGCACCGACGTTAAACGCAAAATAGTCATCTTGATTCGCGAAAGCGGATACCGCATGGAAATGGACGAAATTAAAGTAAGTCCTTTCTTGCCGCAATCTTGCTTCGACGCCAAATCGGTAGACGACTTCTTTGTGGAGTTGCAAAAAAACGAGGCTGTGTTTCAAAAAATGTACAGCGATGCTCACCAAGCTGGCAAGAAATTGCGCGTAATTGGTGGATTTGATGGCAAAACAGCTTTCGTTAAATTAGAGGCTGTTGACAGTACACATCCATTTTATAACCTACAAGGAAAAGACAACATCGTGTCATTTTACACCGACAGGTATGCGCAACAACCATTGGTAATTCAAGGTGCTGGCGCAGGCGCTGAAGTAACAGCAGCCGGCGTTTTTGCCGACATCATCAGAGTATCAAATAGAGATTAAGCATGACAAAGGAAAGTGATTGTATAAGCGTTTTCGCTCCCGCTACGGTTGCCAATGTGGCTTGTGGATTTGATGTGTTGGGCTTTGCTTTAGAGCATCCCGGCGATGAAATCACAGTTAAAAAAACCGACACCAAAAAAATTGTCATCAGTAAAATAGAAGGCGCTGAAGATCTGCCACTCGACCCTGAAAAAAATGTGGTTGGCGTGGCCATCAAAGCACTTTTGCAAGAACTGGGCTCTGACCAAGGTTTGGAAATCTCCATTAAAAAAGGGGTAAAACCAGGCAGCGGTATAGGTTCTAGCGCAGCATCGTCGGCAGGCGCTGTTGTTGCAGTGAACAGATTATTGAAAGCGGGCTTTAGTGATACTGACTTGGTGCGTTTTGCAATGGAGGGAGAACGCTTGGCATCGGGTACCGCGCACGCCGACAACGTTGCTCCTGGTATTTGTGGGGGCTTCACTTTGGTGCGCTCCTACGCTCCGCTTGATGTCATCAAACTCAACACGCCAAATGAATTGTACTGCACAGTGATTCATCCGCAAATAGAAGTAAAAACTTCTGATGCGCGCAGCGTTTTACGCATCAGTCTGCCCCTTAAAAAAGCGGTGGAACAATGGGGAAATGTTGGCGGATTGGTTGCTGGCTTATTTTTAGAAGACTATGCTTTAATTGGCCGCTCCTTGCAAGATGTCATTGTTGAACCCATCCGTTCGGTATTGATTCCTGGTTTCGACAAAGTAAAGGCATCAAGCCTCGCCGCCGGCGCACTGGGCTGCTCTATTTCAGGCTCGGGACCTTCTATTTTCGCCCTAAGCAAAGGATTAGAAACCGCAGAAAAAGTTAAAATAGCCATGAGCGAAGTGTACGAAAGCTATGGCATCGATTATATTGTTTATGTATCCAAAGTCAACCCTGAAGGGGTGAAAACGATTTAAACGGCTCAATGCCTGCGTTTCAGCGTTCAAAGTGTTCGCACTTTAACCTATGAAAAAACAGTGATTGAACATTGAAACTATTAAAATGAAATATTACAGCACCAACAAACAAGCTCCGGCAGTGAGCTATGAAGAAGCAGTTGTTCGCGGATTAGCACCCGACAAAGGTTTGTATTTCCCAGAAAGAATTGAAGCCCTTCCTAAAGGATTAATTGGCAATGGAAAACCCTTTCACGAAATTGCCTTTGAAGTGGCAAAACGATTTGTTGATGGCGAAATTCCAAGTGCGAAATTGCAGGAAATTGTAGAACAAACATTGAACTTTCCGCTGCCCATCGTTGAAGTAGAAAGCGATGTGTATTCGTTGGAGTTGTGGCATGGTCCCACCTGCGCCTTCAAAGACGTAGGCGCTCGTTACCTCTCGCGCAACCTCAGTTATTTTGTGCGAAATGAAAACAAAGAAGTAACGATTTTAGTGGCGACTTCAGGCGATACAGGAAGTGCAGTAGCAAGTGGATTTTTAGGTGTTGAAGGCATAAAAGTGGTGATTTTGTATCCGAAAGGAAAAGTGAGTGAGATACAAGAAAAGCAGCTCACCACCATGGGGCAAAACATTAGCGCGCTTGAAGTAAATGGCACCTTTGACGATTGTCAAGCTATGGTAAAGTTGGCTTTCAACGACGCTGAGCTGCGTTCAAAAATGAATTTGTCTTCTGCCAACTCTATTAACGTTGCGCGTTTTATGCCGCAATCGTTTTACTATTTCTGGGCTTACGAGCAATTGAACGACAAAAAGAAAGCTTTGGCTTTCTCGATTCCCAGCGGGAATTTCGGCAATTTAACGGCAGGAATGTTCGCTAAAAGAATGGGCTTACCTGTCGATAAATTTGTGGCCTCTACCAATGCCAACGATGTTGTTCCTGAGTTTTTGCAAACAGGCATCTTCCGTCCACGACCAAGCGTCAGCACCATTTCTAACGCAATGGACATTGGCGACCCAAGCAATTTCGCTAGAATTCAGGAATTGTACAACAACAATCTCGAAGCGATACGCAACGATATGGTGGGCTATGCTTTTAGCGATGACGATTCACGCAATGCTATGCGTAAAGTGTATCAAGAATTGAACTATGTGATGGATCCGCACGGCGCTATAGCTTATGCTGGACTTAAAAAATGGATGCACGAAAACGGTGGTCAAGGCATCTTTTTGGAAACCGCGCATCCGGCAAAATTCGGCGATGTGGTGGAACCAGCCATCGAAGCAAAAGTGCAAGTTCCAGAGAGATTGCAAGAGTATCTTAAACGCGAGAAAAAAGCACTTTTGATTGGCAATACTTTTGCAGAATTGAAAGCTGTTTTATTAGGTTGAGATTGAAGACAAATATGTGCTTTTAGTTTTTTGATTTAAAGCGCATACTCAACCATTTCAACCTCCGCAAAGGTGAATACAGATCGGTTGTTCAGCATCGGAAACGATACTGTTGATGGATCCGATCATGCGGTTGGCAAAACTTCTTCCGTCTTAAATGGATTTCTTACTTCAAACGCGGTCGGCTGAACAAATTTCAGCAAAGGCTTTAGCAATTGATTGCCCAAGGTATTTCTGTGGCGCAGGTACAATTTCATATTCACTGGAACCGCTCCTATTGATGATTTGATTTCGCTCGCTGTTCGGCCATAAAACAATTCATTGCAGTGCTGATCAATGGCCACATCCACAAAATCAAAAAGCATTCGGTGGTACAAGCAGTGCGTTTTATTGACGTCATAATCTAGTCCTATATAATTTGCGTCAAGTGCTTCGCCATTGACAAATAGCGCCGCAAAAGCCACCAGCTGCGCGTCCAAATAATAGGCTTTGAAAATAAATTGATCGTGCAGATTTCGCTTGAGGTCGTAAAATCCAGCGGCGTTAAAATGACCGAATTTAAAATCGGCCTTTTCATGCACAGCGTCAAACAACTCTTTAATTCTAGGTGAATGATCAGCGATCTCCTCTGCACTAAATTCACGCACCAACAATCCTTCTGATTTCTTCATCACATCTCTGTATCGCTTGCGGTATTTCTTTGTAATATCGCCCAAATAGTCTTGCATCTTATGCCACGATGACTCAATGCGCAGCACCAAATTGGGCTCAACCTCGAAACCCCTGTATGCGTTTTTGTTCAACATCGCAAGTCCATCGTAATTCTTTTCCCAAAACTCTTTGATGACCACCGACGAAACATCACCCAAAGCATTTTCATTGCGGCGCAAACGACACAATGCATTCATCAATGCGTTGTATGCTTCTTCTTTGCCAATAGTATTGCTGTGTGCAAAGCCATTTTCGCCCGAAGAAAAAACGTTACCGCAAATCAAAACTTTTGAAGCCTTGTCGCCAAAGAGCAGTTCCTTCCCTGCTGAAAAATGCTGGCAATCCGAAAAATTCAAACTCTCCGCCAACTTTATCTGCAATACTTGCACGTATGCAATGGCCACAGGCATGTGATTGCGGTAAAAAACCAAATAGCGGAAGGCGTATTGCGACTGAGACTCTTCTACTGCTTTAAGGTAATTGTAACTGAGAAAAATATTATTGCTTTCGCTTTGCACCGTGGTCCAATCCTGTTGAGAAACATGCTGAATGGAATCGTGAAATGACATTGGATAGTCAGCAGGAGTCTTTAACAAACAATGCGCTTCCTTTATATCAAGCAAAAATTTCTTGAATTTCTTCATAGGCGACAAGGTAATCAGAAGAACATCAGAGAAGCAAATCCTTTTCATAAAAAAACAAAAAAAATCCTCCTGAAAAGCAGGAGGATTTTTTTGAATTTTAGAATTCGTAGAAAACTACTTTTTCTTGTAGTACTTAAACGCTTTTCCGATGAAGTTAGCATTTTGACCCAATTGCTCCTCAATACGCAACAATTGGTTGTATTTTGCTATTCTATCAGAACGTGAAGCTGAACCAGTTTTGATTTGTCCGCAATTTAAAGCAACGGCCAAGTCAGCAATAGTAACATCTTCGGTCTCTCCAGAACGGTGACTCATCACTGATGTATATGATGCTCTGTGCGCCATGTCAACGGCTTTAATTGTTTCAGTCAACGATCCGATTTGATTTACCTTAACCAAGATAGAATTCGCTACACCTTTTTTGATGCCTTCGCTCAAACGCTTAACGTTAGTCACGAATAAATCATCACCTACCAATTGTACTTTGTCGCCAATTTCTTTCGTCAATTCGCCCCAACCTTTCCAATCGTCTTCGAACAAACCATCTTCAATTGAAACGATAGGATATTTTTTAGCCCAGTCTTTCCAGAAAGCCACCATTTCAGAAGAAGTCAATTTGTCGCCAGTTGATTTTTTGAAGTGGTATTTTTTCTCTTTCTCAATGTAGAATTCAGAAGCAGCAGCATCCATAGCCAAACAAATGTCTTCACCCGGACGGTATCCTGCTTTTTCAATCGCTTGCAAAATCACTTTGATGCCTTCTTCATTCGATTTCAAGTTTGGTGCAAAACCACCTTCATCTCCAACGTTGGTAGACATTCCTTTGTCGTGCAATACTTTTTTCAAGCTGTGAAATACTTCAACACCCATTCTCAATGATTCACTGAAAGAAGAAGCGCCAATTGGATAAACCATAAACTCTTGAAAATCGATGCTGTTGTCAGCATGAGATCCACCATTGATAATGTTCATCATTGGGATAGGCAATGTGTTGGCATTAACGCCACCAACATAGCGATACAATGGCATACCAGCAGTTTCTGCAGCAGCTTTAGCAGCAGCCAAAGAAACACCTAAGATCGCATTTGCACCCAAGCTTGATTTGTTTGGCGTACCATCCAATTCAATCATTGCACGGTCAATCTCTTCTTGATCGAAGACATATTTACCAGCCAACAAGTCATTCAAAGCACCGTTCACATTTTGAACCGCTTTAAGAACGCCTTTGCCGCCATATCTTTTTTTATCGTTGTCTTTCAACTCACATGCTTCGTGGGCTCCTGTAGAAGCTCCAGAAGGAACTGCAGCACGGCCA
The DNA here is from genome assembly GCA_947444925.1 of Flavobacteriales bacterium. Taxonomy (GTDB): domain Bacteria; phylum Bacteroidota; class Bacteroidia; order Flavobacteriales_C; genus JAHEZL01. The sequence goes on from CANFBW010000006.1 coordinate 10,726, forward strand.
ACTACGCCTTGTTCTGTTACTACTTCAACTTCAACAGTTGGATTTCCTCTAGAATCGAGGATTTGTCTTGCGACTACTTTTGCAATATAACTCATAAATTACGGGGATTACGCGGTTTGTATATGTTTTACTGTACTTAAATTTTTAATGAATTGATCGAACAAATAACGAGAATCGTGCGGACCAGGAGAAGATTCTGGGTGAAACTGCACCGAGAAAATATTTTTGCTTTTCAAGCGCATTCCTGCCAAAGTACCGTCGTTCAGGTGAACGTGCGTCACTTCAATATCAGCATGAGCTTTCGCTTCTTCCATATTCACCACGAATCCGTGATTTTGAGAAGTGATTTCGCCCTTACCCGTTTCAAGATTTTGCACCGGATGATTGATCCCGCGGTGACCATTGTGCATTTTAGCAGTAGTCAACCCCATAGCCAAACCAATGGCTTGGTGTCCCAAACAAATACCAAATACAGGTAAATCACCCGCCACAATTTTTTTAACTTCCTCAATAACACCAGTCATTGCAGCTGGATCACCTGGTCCGTTAGACAAAAATATGCCGTCAGGATTCCACGCTTTCAACTCCTCTGCCGTTGTATCGTAGGGAAAAACCTTGAGGTAAACCCCTCTTTCAGCCAAGCAGCGCAGAATATTTTTTTTGATACCCAAATCAAGAACAGAAACACGCAAAGCAGCATTTTCGTCGCCATAGGTATAAGCCACCTTTGTAGAAACATGCGAAGCCAATTCCAATCCATCCATAGAAGGCACCTCCGCCAACTTCTTCTTTAACACCTCCACATCCAACTCTTCAGAAGAGATAATGGCATTCATCGCTCCTTTGCTGCGTATGTGACGCACAATGGCACGCGTATCTACATCGCAAATACCCACAATGGCTTCTTCTTCAAAATACTTTTGAATGGACTTGTCGGCTGAAGTACGTGAATAAGGAATGCTGAAGTTTTTGCAAACCAAAGCTGAGATTTTCACGCTCTCTGATTCTACTTCTTCATTCTTGATGCCGTAGTTGCCTATATGCGCATTGGTGGTAAGCATGATTTGACCCAGGTACGAAGGATCGGTAAAAATTTCCTGATAACCAGTCATCCCTGTGTTAAAGCAAATTTCACCGGTAGCAGTACCAATCTTTCCGGCAGCATTACCGTAGTAGGCTGTGCCATCTTGCAACACTAAAACTGCTTTTTGTTTTTGAATATATTTCATTCTAGTAAGTTTCTTTCGGAACACAAAAAAAGGATAAAGTACTGAGACTTTATCCTTTTTTATGTAAAATAATTTTCAACTATTAATCTTCTTTTGCAGAATCGTCAGTTGATTTTTTCGCTTTCGCTTTTGGCGCTTTTACTTCAACCGCTTCATCAACTACAGCAGCGTCTGTTGTATCACCTTTCTTTTTAGCGCTTCTTCTGCTTTTTTTCTTAGCAGGAGCAACAGTTCCAGCGTAATGCTCGTTGTAGTCAACCAATTCGATCAAACACATTTCAGCGTTGTCACCCAAACGGTTTCCTGTTTTCAAGATACGTGTATATCCTCCTGGACGGTCAGCGATCTTAGCAGAAATTTCTCCGAAAAGAACTTTCACTGCATCTTTATCTTGAAGATAACCGAACACGATTCTTCTTGAATGCTGAGAATCCGTTTTTGCTTTTGTAAGCAAAGGCTCAACATATTTTTTCAAGGCTTTCGCTTTCGCAACAGTGGTGTTGATTTTTTTGTATTTAATCAACGACGCAGCCATGTTTGCAAGCATTAAACTTCTGTGTCCAGCTTGACGGCCTAAATGGTTTACTTTTTTTGAATGTCTCATCTCTCTATTGTATAATCTTTTGTATTCTTCTTATTCTTTATCTAGGTACTTTGCAACATTCATTCCGAATGACAAACCTTTAGTGATCACTAATTCTTCTAACTCAGTCAATGATTTTTTACCAAAGTTTCTGAATTTCAAGAGGTCGTTTTTGTTGAATGAAACAAGGTCACCCAAAGTTTCAACATCAGCAGCTTTCAAGCAGTTCAATGCTCTAACTGAAAGATCCATGTCAACCAATTTGGTTTTCAACAATTGACGCATGTGCAATGATGTTTCGTCAAATTCTTCAGCTGCAGATTTCTCTTCAGTATCCAAAGTGATTTTCTCATCAGAGAACAACATGAAATGGTGGATCAAAATTTTAGCTGCTTCTTTCAAAGCATCTTTAGGATGAACAGATCCGTCGGTTTTCAAATTGATCACCAATTTCTCATAATCCGTTTTTTGTTCTACTCTATAATTTTCAATGCTGTATTGAACATTTTTGATTGGCGTGAAAATAGAATCGATCGCAATGGTACCTGCAGGAGCAGAAGCCAATTTATTTTCGTCGGCAGGAACATATCCTCTTCCTTTTTCAATGTTCACTTCCATTTGCAATTTAACAGAACCTTCCATAGTGCAAATCACTAAGTCAGGGTTCAACACTTGGAAACCAGAAGCAAATGCTCCGATGTCACCAGCTGTCAATTGTTTTTTACCAGTCAAGTTTACTGTTACTTTTTCAGCTTCAGCATCTTCGATTTGTTTTTTGAAACGAACTTGTTTCAAGTTCAAGATGATTTCAGTAACGTCTTCTACAACACCTTTGATGGTAGAGAATTCGTGGCTAACACCGTCCATTCTGATAGAAGTGATGGCATATCCTTCCAATGAAGAAAGCAATATTCTTCTCAATGCATTACCTACTGTAAGACCAAAACCTGGCTCAAGAGGACGGAATTCAAAATTACCTTCAAACTCGTCAGAGTTGATCATTACAACGCTATCCGGTTTTTGAAATGCTAATATGGCCATAAATCAAATATTTTAAAATTAAATTAACTTATTATTTAGAATACAACTCCACGATCAAGTGTTCCTTCAAGTTTTCAGGAATTTCTTCTCTAGGAGGGAATTGTAAATATCTTCCAGAAAGACCATTCTTGTCGAAATCAACCCATGAGTATTTCGCGCCTGCGCTGCCTACTGAATTGGTAATGATTTCCAAAGATTTTGATTTTTCTCTAACACTAACGATATCGCCAGGTTTAACTTGGTAAGAAGCAATGTTCACTACATCTCCATTTACTGTGATGTGACGGTGACCTACCAATTGACGTGCACCTCTTCTTGTTGGAGAGATACCCATTCTGTAAACAACGTTGTCAAGTCTAGACTCACAAAGTTGCAACAAAAGTTCGCCGGTAATCCCGCTTCTTCTTGCAGCTTCCTTGAAAAGGTTAGCAAATTGTTTTTCCAAAATACCATAAGTGTATTTTGCTTTTTGTTTTTCTGCCAACTGAATCGCGTAATCTGATTTTTTAGATTTTGATTTAGCGTTACCGTGTTGTCCTGGACCGTAAGGTTTTTTTTCAACCGTTTTGTCAGGACCGAAAATTTGCTCTTTAAATTTTCTTGCAATCTTTGATTGTGGACCTCTATATCTAGCCATACTCTTATTATTCTGATTTTATAAACTTACTTGAACTAAACTCTTCTTCTTTTTGGTGGACGACATCCATTGTGAGGAAGTGGAGTAATGTCAACGATTTCTGTTACTTCGATACCATTGTTGTGAACACCACGGATAGCGCTTTCTCTGCCTCCACCTGGACCTTTCACAAAAACTTTAACTCTTCTAAGTCCTTTTTCAAAAGCCACTTTAGAGCAATCTTCAGCACAAACTTGAGCTGCATATGGAGTATTCTTTTTAGAACCTCTGAATCCCATTTTCCCGGAAGAAGACCAAGAAATCACCTGTCCTTGTGCATTTGTCAAGGAAACAATGATGTTGTTGAATGAGGCATAAATATGACACTGCCCCGCAGCTTCAACCTTTACACCATTCTTTTTTACAGTTTTCGTACTTTTAGCCATAACTTCAATATTACTTAGTTACCATTTTTTTGTTGGCAACAGTTTTTCTCTTACCTTTTCTAGTTCTACTGTTATTTTTTGTTCTTTGTCCTCTTAAAGGAAGTCCTAAACGATGGCGAATACCACGGTAAGAACCAATGTCCATCAAGCGTTTGATGCTCAATTGGAATTCTGATCTCAAAGCACCTTCAACTGTCATTTCTTCAGTGATGATCTCTCTGATTTTTGACGTCTGAGCATCTGTCCACTCACCAGCTTTGGTGTTAACATCAACTTCCGCTTTTTTCAAAATACTTCTCGCCGAAGATTTTCCAATCCCATAAACATACGTAAGAGCGATCTCTCCTCTTTTTGCATCCGGGATGTCTATACCTGCAATCCTTGCCATACTTATATATTAAATCTTAATTAAAAATTCCTCTTTTTTTTGAATCGGAGCACAAAGCTACGCAATCAAAAGCAATTATCCTTGTCTTTGTTTGTGTTTTGGATTCTTCTTGTTGATCACATACACAACACCCTTTCTCTTAACGATCTTGTCTTCAGGGCTTCTTTTCTTTACCGACGATTTAACTTTCATGTTGTTTTTATTTAAACTTTTCTATTCTACTATTTGTATCTAAACGTTATTCTTCCTTTACTTAAATCATATGGAGACATTTCCAATTTGATTTTATCTCCTGGCAAAATCTTAATGTAGTGCATTCTCATTTTACCTGATATGTGAGCCGTAATGATGTGTCCGTTTTCTAATTCAACTCTAAACATTGCATTAGAAAGTGCTTCCAATATCGTTCCGTCTATTTCTATCGAAGATTGTTTCGCCATTTTTTCAATTAAATCACTTCTATATTTCTTTTTCTCAATTCTATTTCAATAAACTCAAAGGACGACAAAATATCTACCTTCTCTTTTCCAACTGCAACCGTATGCTCAAAGTGAGCGGAGGGCAAACCGTCTTTTGTTTTGATGGTCCAACCATCGTTCAAGTGCTTTACATCCTTTCTTCCCATGTTGATCATCGGCTCAACCGCTATCACCAATCCTTCTTTCAACACAATGCCTGAGCCCTGCTTTCCGTAGTTGGCTACTTCTGGTTCTTCGTGTAGTTTTTTACCAACTCCATGTCCAACCAATTCTCTCACCACACCATAACCATTTCTTTCAGCACACAATTGTACGGCAAAACTGATGTCACCCAATCTTTTTCCTTCAACAGCATTTTCAATGCCTTTCAGCAGAGACTCCTTGGTGATGCGAAGCAATTTCTTTTTTTCATTAGAAATTTCCCCCACCGCAAAGGTATAAGCTGAGTCACCGTAAAAGCCATTCATTAGTACTCCACAGTCAATACTTAGTATTGTGCCTTCGAGAACTGGCTTATCATTCGGAATTCCATGTACCACCTCATCTTCGGGTGATACACACAATGTCGCTGGAAAACCTCGGTAACCTTTAAAAGCAGGTACACCTCCGTTGTCTCTGATAAACTCTTCAGCGCGAACGTCCAATTGCTTAGACGTAATGCCCGGCTGAATGAGCTTTGCCATTTCTGCGTGCGTTTTTGCAACAAGTAAAGAACTTAATCTTATTAACTCAATCTCCTCTTTCGTCTTGTAATAAATCATTTCAAAACAGAACTAAATACCAACAGATGTCGCGCCAGTTGTAGCTCTACCTCTGATCTTTCCAGAATCCATCAAACCATCGTAATGTCTCATCAACAAATGACTTTCAATTTGCTGAAGTGTATCAATAACAACACCCACCATAATCAATAAGGAAGTACCTCCAAAGAAATAGGCAAATGCAGTTGAAATATCAAACATCATTGCGAAAGCTGGTAAAATCGCTATACCTGCCAAAAACAAAGATCCTGGAAAAGTTATTTTTGATAAAATATTGTCAATATAGTCAGCAGTGTCGCTTCCAGGTTTTATGCCAGGAACAAAAGCGCCTTGTTTTTTAAAATCATCAGCCCATTGGCGCGGATTGATAACCATCGCCGTGTAGAAGAAAGTAAACAAAATAATCATCATCGCATTGGCGAAATTGTACCAAAATCCTCTTGGATCAGTCAATGCCGACAATACTGAAGCTACCGTTCCTTCTCTATTTACCAAATCCATCGTCAACAATGTTTGCGGAACAAACATAATTGCTTGAGCAAATATGATAGGCATTACTCCCGCAATATTTACTTTAATAGGAATGTACTGACGAGCACCTGCTTGGTTCAATGTATTGATGCTTCCACCTGCGGCCATTTGACGCGCATATTGCAAAGGAATTTTACGAACTCCTTGTATCAATAGAATAGTCAAAGCAATGATCAAGAACCAAACAATAAGTTCAATGATAAAAACAAACATACGACCAGTTGCCGCATCACTGATTACTTTCTTAGAAAACTCACCTGCAACAGCTTCAGGGAAGCGTGCAACGATACCAATCATAATCAACAAAGAAATACCGTTACCGATACCTTTATCTGTAATTCTATCGCCCAACCACATCAAGAACATTGTAGCAGCAACCATTACGGCAACAGCTGGCAATGTAAACGACCAGAAATCAGAACCGGCTGGTGTCGCTCCGTCAGGAACGTAAGTCGCCAAATAACTTGGCGCTTGCAACACAGTAATAATAATGGTTAATATTTTAGTATAGGTTTGAATCTTTTTTCTTCCGCTTTCACCATCGCGTTGAATTTTTTGAATTTGCGGAACCGCAACGCCCAACAACTGCATCACAATAGAAGCAGATATATAAGGCATTACCCCTAAAGCCATTACGGAAGCTCTTGTAAAAGCGCCTCCAGTAAATCCAGAAATCAATCCCACCAATCCCGTATTGCTATCTGGGTGAGCAGCTTGCAATGCGTCAGAATCTACACCAGGAATAATGATGTAAGATCCCAATCGGTAGATCAAGATTAAAACTAGAGTAGTGACGATCTTTTGTCTCAGATCTTCAATACTCCAGATGTTCTTTAAGGTTTGGATGAATTTTTTCATTATTTCAATGTGATGATAGAACCACCTTTTGCCTCAATTGCTTCTTGAGCTGTTTTAGAGAAACCGTGTGCAGAAACTTTAAGTTTCGCATTCAGTTCGCCTCTGCCCAATACTTTAATTAATTTGCTTGTAGAAGAGATGATACCGTTTTCCAACAATACGTCAAGCGTAATTTCGACAGCACCAGTTTTAGTGGCGATATCTTGCAAGATGTCTAAATTGATGGCTTTATATTCAACACGGTTAGGATTTGTAAATCCGAACTTAGGGATACGTCGTTGCAAAGGTTGTTGACCACCTTCAAAACCAGGTTTTGAATCGTAACCAGTTCTTGCTTTAGCCCCTTTGTGTCCTTTTGTAGAAGTTCCACCTAGGCCAGATCCTTCTCCTCTACCTATTCTCTTTTTTGATTTAACCGAACCTTTGGCCGGTTTTAATGATGACAAGTTCATAATAATATCTTTAAGCTACTGTAACTAAATGTTTTACCTTGTTAACCATTCCTAATATTTGAGGAGTAGCTTCGTGCTCAACCGTTTGGTTCAATTTTGTAAAACCCAACGCTCTCAACGTCAACTTTTGATTTTTCGGGCGGTCAATACCACTCTTAATTTGTTTGATCTTAATCTTTGCCATCACTTAAAATTTATGGTGATTAACCGTTAAATACTTGATCTAAAGAAATGCCTCTCAAGTTAGCGATAGATCTAGGATCTCTCAATAACTGAAGTGCTTTAATTGTTGCTTTCACAACGTTGTGTGGATTTGAAGATCCTTTTGACTTAGCCAAAACATCTTTCACACCAACACTTTCCAACACCGAACGCATTGCACCACCAGCAATAACTCCGGTACCATGTGCAGCTGGTTTCATAAATACTATAGAACCACCGTATCTCGTTTCAATTTCGTGAGGAATAGTTCCTTTACGAATTGGCACTTTAATAATGTTTTTCTTAGCATCATCAATACCTTTAGAGATAGCGTCAGCTACTTCATTGGCTTTACCCAAACCGTATCCTACAACACCATTTTCATTTCCTACTACAACAATAGCAGAGAAACTGAAAGTTCTACCACCTTTAGTAACCTTAGTTACTCTTTGAATGCTAACAAGACGATCTTTCAATTCAATTTCAGATGATCTTACTTGCTTTGCGCTTGATTTTTGCATAACTCTTATTGATTAAAAATTTAAACCACCTTCTCTTGCCGCTTCAGCCAAAGATTTAACTCTTCCATGATAGAGATAACCATTTCTATCAAACTTCACCGCAGCAATACCAGCAGCTTTTGCTTTTTCAGCAATTTTAGAACCTACTAATTTAGCTTGTTCTACTCCGTTCACAGCACCAACGCCCTCTTCCAAAGAAGAAGCAAATGCTACTGTTACACCATTCAAGTCATCAATCAACTGAGCATAAATCTCCTTGTTGCTTCTGTATACCGTTAATCTTGGTCTATCAGCAGTACCAGATACAATCTTTCTGATTTTGTACTTGATGCTTTTTCTTCTTAATTCTTTAGTCTTTGACATAGCTACTAATTTTATTTACCTGCAGACTTACCTGCTTTTCTTCTTAATTCCTCACCTACGAATTTAATACCTTTTCCTTTGTAAGGTTCAGGTTTTCTCAAAGATCTGATTTTTGATGCCACTTGACCCAACAATTGCTTGTCGCAAGATGTTAAAATGATTTTAGGGTTTTGACCTTTCAAGGTCTCTGTCACTAAAATCACTTCAGCTGGCAATTGAAAAACAATACCGTGAGAGAAACCTAAGCTTAACTCAAGAATTTGTCCTTTGTTCGCCGCTCTGTATCCCACACCAACCAATTCTTGTTGAGAAGTATATCCTTTAGATACGCCTTCCACCATATTGTTGATCAACGCTCTGTACAAACCGTGCATTGCACGTGATTGTTTTTGTTCGTCACTTCTCGTAACAATGACTTGCTTACCTTCCAAAACTGGAGTGATGCGCTTGTCTATTGTTTCAGAAAGCGTTCCCAATTTACCTTTCACGGTAACAATATTATTGTCGATAGTCACTGTCACCCCTTCAGGGATGATTACCGGTGCATTTCCTATTCTTGACATCTCTTAAAATATTAATATACGTAACACAAAACTTCTCCACCCACTTTTTCCTTTTTAGCTTCCTTATCAGTCATTACACCTTTAGAAGTAGAAAGAATAGCGATTCCTAATCCGTTCAATACGCGAGGTACTTTTACAGAAGAAGTATACTTTCTCAAGCCTGGACGACTCACTCTATCCAAAGATTGGATAGCTGACATCTTCGTAGACGGGTCGTATTTCAACGCTATTTTAATGGTTCCTTGGGCACTATCATCAACAAATTTGTAGTTGAGGATGTATCCTTTTTCAAACAAGATTTTAGTCATTTCCTTCTTCAAATTTGAAGCGGGAACATCAACTACGCGGTGCTTAGCTTGGATCGCGTTTCTTACTCTTGTTAAATAATCTGCAATTGGATCAGTATTCATAAAATCAATCTATTTCTTAATTCTTCTTTATTATTACCAGCTCGCTTTTTTAACTCCTGGGATCAAACCATTGTTGGCCATTTCACGGAAACAAATTCTAGAAATTCCAAATTGTCTCATGTAACCTCTTGGTCTACCAGTCAGTTTGCAACGGTTGCGCACTCTAATTGGATTTGAGTTTCTTGGCAATTTTTGAAGACCTTCGTGGTCACCCGCCGCTTTCAACTCAGCTCTTTTCTTTGCGTATTTTTCAGACAACGCTATACGTTTAACGTCTCTGGCCTTCATTGACTCCTTAGCCATAACTTACTTTTTTAAATTTTTAAATGGTAAACCAAATTCCTTCAATAATGCGTATCCTTCTTGATCTGTTGCCGCAGTGGTAACAAATGTGATGTCCATACCCAATATTTTATCCACCTTATCGATGTTCATCTCTGGGAAAATGATTTGTTCTTTGATTCCCAAAGTGTAGTTTCCTCTTCCGTCAAGGTTAGAGTTGATCCCTCTAAAGTCTCTTACCCTTGGCAATGCCACAGCAACAAGTCTTTCTAAGAATTCATACATCTTATCACCTCTCAAAGTCACTTTCGCGCCGATCGGTAAACCTTTTCTCAATTTGAAGTTAGAGATATCCTTTTTAGAATATGCAGGAACTGCTTTTTGACCTGTAATGGTAGTCATTTGAGAAACCGCATTGTCAATCAATCGCTTGTCAGCAACTGCATCACCAATACCTTGGTTCAAACAAATTTTTTCCAATTTAGGAACTTGCATAAGTGACTTATACTTGAACTCCTCTTTAAGAGTAGAAACAATTTGTTCCTTGTATCTCTTTTTTAATGCTGGTACGTATGCCATTAGTCTAAAATCTTATCGGTTTTCTTTGCAAATCTTTTTACTTTACCATCTACTACTTTTCTACCTACTCTTGTAGCGGCCTTCCCGTCTAGCAACATTAGGTTAGAAATTTGGATGGGAGCTTCCATTGAAAGGATGCCGCCTTGTGGATTTTTTGCAGAAGGTTTAGCGTGTTTTTTCACCAAGTTGATGCCTTCTACGATGGCCTTGTTTACTTTCACTAAAACCTCTTTCACCACACCGCTTTTTCCTCTTTCGTCTCCGGCGATCACCTTAACAGTGTCTCCTTTTTTAATCTTCAATTTTGTCATAACACTCATTATATTAAAGCACTTCTGGTGCTAAGGATACTATTTTCATAAAATCTTTCTCGCGCAACTCTCTAGCAACAGGACCAAAAATCCTTGTTCCTACCATTTCACCGGCAGCATTCAACAACACCACAGCATTGTCATCGAAACGGATGTAAGAACCATCGGCTCTTCTCACCTCTTTTCTTGTTCTAACAACAACTGCTTTAGAAACAGATCCTTTTTTAGCATTTCCTGAAGGCATTGCTGCTTTCACTGAAACAACAATTTGATCTCCAATAGATGCGTATCTTTTACCTGTTCCGCCTAAAACGCGTATGCAAAGAACTTCTTTGGCACCGCTGTTATCAGCAACTCTTAATCTTGATTCCTGCTGTATCATTATTCAAATATTTTATCAATTACTTAGCTTTCTCTACAACTTCCACCAATCTCCATCTTTTGCTTTTGCTCAAGGGACGGGTTTCCATTATTTTTACGGTATCACCTTCGTTGCATTCGTTTTTTTCATCATGCGCAACAAATTTCTTTGATTGCTTTACGAACTTACCGTACTTAGGGTGTTTGAGTTTGCTTTCAATGGTAACCACAATTGATTTATCCATTTTAGTGCTGGTAACTACTCCTACCCTTTCTTTTCTTAAATTTCTAGTTTCTTCCATTTTTCAATTCTTTGATTGCACGCTACTATTTTTGTCTCGATCTCAATTCTGTATTCAACCTTGCAATTGTTCTTCTTGTAGATCTAATCACAAGAGGAGTTTCCAAAGGAGAAATAGAATGATTGATTCTATATTTATTGAGATTTGACTTTTCACCCTCAATACGTTCTCTGACTTCTTCCGTCGTCATTTGTTTTATAACAGATGCTTTCATATTATTCAGTATAATCTCTTTTAACAATAAACTTTGTTGTAATTGGCAATTTTTGTGCGGCCAATCTCAATGCTTCTTTCGCTACCTCTAAAGGAACGCCTTCCGCTTCAAAGATGATTTTACCAGGCTTAACAACAGCTACCCAAAGTTCAGGAGCTCCCTTACCTTTACCCATTCTCACCTCTGCAGGCTTTTTGGTTACCGGTTTGTCTGGGAAAATTCTAATCCACAATTGACCTTCTCTTTTCATATGGCGAGTTACCGCAACACGAGCAGCTTCAAGCTGACGGCTGGTAATCCAGGTCTCTTCCAATGCTTTCATTCCGAATGATCCAAAAGCCAACTGATTGCCTCTTTGTGCAAGGCCTTTCATTTTGCCCTTTTGCATCTTTCTGTATTTTGTTCTTTTTGGCTGTAACATTTCTATCTTTTTTAAGACTGAAAACTCTTCTTATTTCTCGTTTCTTTTGTTGCTTTTTGCTTTGAACTTGCCTTTTGGCTTAACACCTCCGATGTTTGGTGAAAGGTCAGGTTTACCGTAGATTTCTCCTTTGCAAATCCAAACTTTGATACCAATCAAACCGTAAGTGGTGTGTGCTTCGCTGATAGCGTAATCAATATCGGCGCGGAAAGTATGCAATGGAATTCTTCCTTCTTTCTTGTGTTCGTTTCTCGCCATCTCAGCTCCGTTCAAACGACCAGAAGCCAAAATTTTGATTCCTTCAGCACCCATTCTCATTGTTGAAGCGATGGCCATTTTCATTGCTCTTCTGAAAGAAATTCTTCCTTCAATTTGACGGCAAATGCTATCTCCTACCAACTTAGCATCCAACTCAGGTCTCTTAATTTCAAAGATATTGATTTGAACTTCTTTGCTGGTGATCTTTTTCAACTCCTCTTTCAATTTATCAACCTCTTGTCCACCTTTACCGATAATGATACCCGGACGTGCAGTGTGTATGGTAATGCTGATCAATTTCAAAGTTCTTTCAATCACTATCTTAGAAACAGAAGCCTTAACAAGACGCGCTCTAACATAATTTCTGATTTTGTGATCTTCAGCCAATTTGTCTGAATAATCATTTCCACCATACCAATTAGAATCCCATCCTTTGATAATTCCTAATCTGTTCCCTATAGGGTTTGCCTTATTTCCCATGTTAAATAATTATTTTGCAATTTCAATTTTATCAATAAACAATGTCACGTGATTTGATCTCTTTCTCACACGGTGCGCTCTACCTTGAGGAGCTGGTTGAACTCTTTTCAACATTCTACCAGAATCAACATGTATAGAAGATACTTTCAATTCACCTTCACTCACAGCAGCACCAGTTTTCTGTTCAAAATTGTGCATTGCAGATTTAAGCAAAGTCTCCAACTTAGTTGCCGCTTCCTTTGGTGTAAATTGTAACACACCTAAAGCTTTGTTTACTTCCATTCCTCTAACAAGATCAGCGACCAAACGCATTTTTCTTGGTGAAGTTGGGCAGTTGTTCAACTTAGCAAAGTAAGTGATCTTCTTTGCTTCCTTTGCTGCGTCTGCTGCTAATTTTTTTCTTTGTCCCATGACTTAACTTATATTCAGTTTTTTACTTCTTTTTGTTACCACCATGTCCTCTGAAGTTTCTGGTTGGAGAAAACTCACCGAGTTTGTGACCTACCATGTTTTCAGTAACATATACCGGAATAAACTTATTGCCGTTGTGCACACCAATGGTTACTCCCACGAAATCAGGAGTGATCATAGATGCTCTTGACCAAGTCTTGATAACATTTTTGTTGTTTCCTTTTTCTGCAACACTTACTCTTTTGTTCAATCTTGTCTCTACAAAAGGAGGTTTTTTTAATGATCTCGCCATACTAGCTTATTTTTTTCTTCTTTCGAGTATATATTTATTTGACGCTTTCTTTTTTGATCTTGTTTTGTAGCCTTTAGCCGGCATACCGTTTCTAGATCTTGGATGTCCACCTGATGATCTACCTTCACCACCACCCATAGGGTGATCCACTGGATTCATCACAACACCTCTAACTCTCGGACGGATACCCAACCATCTTGATCTACCCGCTTTTCCTGATACTACCAATTGGTGGTCAGAATTAGAAACAGATCCTACAGTTGCCAAACATGTTACCAAGATTTGACGTGTTTCACCTGAAGGCATTTTCAATACGGCAAATCTACCGTCTCTTGCCAACAATTGCGCAGAAACACCAGCACCTCTTGCAAATTTACCTCCTTGACCAGGATTCAATTCAACGTTGTGCACTACAGTTCCTAAAGGCACCTCAGAAAGCAACAAAGTGTTACCTACTTCAACTGGTGATCCTTTTCCTGATTGAATGGTTTGACCCACTTTCAATCCGTCTGGAGCAATAATGTATCTTTTTTCACCGTCAACGTAGTTCAACAAAGCAATACGTGCGGTTCTATTTGGATCGTACTCAATAGACATCACTTTAGCTGGAATGCCAAACTTCTCTCTTTTAAAGTCGATGATTCTGTATTTTTGTTTGTGACCACCACCAGTGTATCTCATGGTCATTCTACCGGAATTGTTTCTTCCGCCGCTTCTGGTGTTCTTAGCGATCAAGCTCTTCTCTGGCGTGTTCGTAGTGATTTCCTCATAATTGGGAACCACTTTGTGACGCTGAGTAGGAGTAGTCGGTCTAAATTTTAATAAGCCCATACTTCTTAAATGTTGTTGTATAAATCAATAACTTGTCCTTCCGCCAAAGTCACTATCGCCTTCTTGTTGATAGGTGTTGAACCTGTCATCATTCCTTTCTTAGTGTACTTTTGCTTTACTTTTCTTGGTGTTCTAAGCGTGTTGATTGCTTCTACTTTAACACCGTACATTTTTTCAATGTCTTTTCTGATCGTCACCTTGTTGGCTTTATCGTCAACGATAAAACCGTACTTGTTCAATTTCTCCTGGATAGAAGACATTTTTTCAGTAACAATTGGTTTCTTAACTACACTCATGACTCTTAGCTTAATGTATTTTCTAATTCTTTAACTGAACTTTCGATAAACACCAATTTGTTTGTGTTTAAAATATCGTAAGTGTTTAACTCACCTACCGAAAGAACTTTGATACCCTCTAAATTTCGGGAGGACAAATATATGTTTTTATTCTGTTCGGCTAACACGAACAACACTTTTTTATTCGTCAACTCTAGATTCTTCAAGATAGAAACGAAAGACTTTGTCTTTGCAGCATCCAAGTTAAAGTCCTCAAGAACAGAGATATTCGAGTTTTTAGCTTGATCTGTCAAGGCAGATTTTCTAGCCAATTCTTTTACTTTTTTATTCAGTTTAAAACCGTAAGTATGTGGTCTTGGACCAAAAACAGCTCCTCCGCCTTTGAATAATGGGTTTCTGATAGATCCGAAACGTGCACCACCAGAACCTTTTTGTTTTCTGATTTTACGCGTACTACCTCTAACTTCGCCTCTTTCTTTGGCTTTGTGAGTACCTTGTCTTCTGTTTGCTAAATGTTGTTTAACATCTAGGTAAACCGCATGTTCATTCGGTTCGATCGCAAAAACTGACGCTGGCAAGGTTACTTTTTTGCCGGTCGCTTTTCCTTGGATATTTAAAACTGATAATTCCATTATTTCTTAATTATTACGTAAGATCCTTTTGCACCAGGAACAGCTCCTGAAAGAACCAAAATATTTCTCTCTGTCAATACTTTCAGAACAACCAAGTTGGTCACTTGTACTCTGTCACCACCCATTCTACCAGCCATTCTCATTCCTTTGAATACTCTTGAAGGTGTAGAACAAGCTCCTAATGAACCTGGCGCTCTACCTCTATTGTGCTGACCGTGAGTTTGACCACCCACACCCGCAAAGTTGTGACGTTTAACAACCCCTTGGAAACCTTTTCCTTTTGAAGTTCCAGTGATAGAGATTTTGTCTCCTTCAGCAAAAACATCAATCGTTACAGATTCACCCAATTTAGCGTCGTTCAAGTCTTTAAACTCTACTAGTTTTTTCTTAGGAGTAGTGTTGGCGTTTTTAAAATGACCTTGCAACGCTTTAGTTGTAAGTCTTTCTTTTTTCTCACCGTAACCCAATTGAACTGCGGCATAGCCGTCTTTTTCAACTGTTTTTACTTGAGTCACAACACAAGGACCTACTTCTACGATGGTACATGGAATATTTTTTCCATTTGCATCGAAAATGCTGGTCATTCCTATTTTTTTTCCTATCAATCCTGACATGGCCTATTTATTTAAAATTCTTTATTCTTTACTGATCTACTATTCACTAAACTTTGATCTCTACTTCCACACCGCTTGGAAGTTCAAGCTTCATCAAAGCGTCAACTGTTTTAGAAGTAGAGCTGTAGATGTCAAGAAGTCTTTTGTAAGAACTCAATTCAAATTGCTCTCTCGCTTTTTTGTTAACGTGTGGAGATTTCAACACAGTAAAAATTCTTTTGTGAGTAGGCAATGGAATTGGTCCACTAACAACTGCTCCAGTAGCTTTTACTGTTTTTACGATTTTTTCAGCAGACTTGTCTACCAAGTTGTGATCGTAAGATTTTAATTTAATTCTGATTCTTTGGCTCATTTGATTAACTATATCTAATTACTATACAGATGCTTCTTTTTTTCCTTTTGCTTTTGCTACTACTTCTTCCGTTACACTTTGAGGTGTTTGCTCGTAGTGCGCGAATTCCATTGTTGAAGTTGCTCTTCCTGAAGTGATGGTACGAAGATCGGTTACATATCCAAACATAGCTGAAAGAGGAACCGTTGCGCTAATTACTTTAGCTCCCGCTCTTTCGTCCATACCCAATATTTGACCTCTTCTTTTGTTCAAGTCACCAATCACGTCACCCATGTTCATCTCAGGAGTCAATACTTCAAGCTTCATGATAGGTTCCAATAAGATTGGTTTTGCTTTTGGCAAAGCCTCTCTGTAGGCAACTTTCGCACAAATCTCAAATGATAAAGCGTCCGAGTCAACTGCGTGGAATGAACCGTCTAACAATGTTACTTTCAATGAATCAATTGGATATCCAGCCAAAACACCGTTTTGCATTGAGGCTTCAAATCCTTTTTGAACAGATGGCACAAATTCTCTTGGAATGTTACCACCTTTCACAGCGTTAATGAATTCCAATCCAACTTTACCTGCTTCTCCTGGTTCAATTTTAACAACGATATCGGCAAATTTACCTCTACCACCTGATTGTTTTTTATAAACCTCTCTGTGTTCGATTGAATTTAAGATCGCCTCACGGAAAGTTACTTGAGGAGCACCTTGGTTTACCTCAACTTTAAATTCACGTTTCAAACGATCCACCAAGATTTCAAGGTGAAGCTCGCCCATACCACTAATGATGGTTTGACCAGATTCTTGATCTGTTTTAACTTTAAAGGTTGGATCCTCTTCAGCCAATTTATTTAATGCCATACCCAATTTATCAACATCTGCTTGAGTTTTAGGCTCAATAGCGATACCGATAACCGGTTCAGGGAATTTCATTGCTTCTAATACGATAGGGAATTTTTCATCACACAAAGTATCTCCTGTACGGATGTCTTTAAAACCAACACCTGCTCCAATATCACCAGCTTCGATGAAGTCAACAGAGTTTTGTTTGTTGGCGTGCATTTGAAACAAACGTGAAATACGCTCTTTGTTTCCAGTACGTGTGTTGAAAATATAAGATCCTGCATCCAAACGTCCCGAATAGGCACGGAAGAAACACAAGCGACCAACAAAAGGGTCAGTTGCGATCTTAAACGCAAGAGCAGTAAATGGTTCTTTTACATCTGGCTTACGAGTTACCTCTAAACCGGTGTCAGGATTGATACCTTTCAATTCTGGTTTGTCCATTGGACTTGGCATCAACTCCATTACCAAGTCAAGCATTGTTTGTACACCTTTGTTTTTGAAAGATGACCCACATACCATTGGTACAATCTTGTTGGCAACGCATGCTTTACGCAATGCTGCCAAAACTTCCGCTTCAGTGATGGTTTCAGGAGCATCGAAGAATTTCTCCATGATCTTGTCATCAAACTCAGCAACAGCTTCCAACATTTTTTCTCTCCACAAAGTCGCTTCCTCCAACATATCTTCAGGGATAGGCACTACTTCGTAAGTCATTCCTTTATCGTGCTCATTCCAAATCATTCCACGGAAGTTGATCAAGTCAACTACTCCTTTGAATGTTTCTTCAGCACCGATAGGCAATTGCAAAGGAACTGCATTACCTTTCAACATTTCTCTTGTTTGCGCAACTACTTTTAAGAAGTCAGCACCTTGACGGTCCATCTTGTTAACGAAACCGATACGGGTTACATTGTAGTTGTCGGCCAAACGCCAGTTGGTTTCTGATTGTGGCTCAACACCATCAACAGCAGAAAATAAGAATACCAAACCATCCAAAATACGAAGGGAACGGTTTACCTCTACGGTAAAGTCAACGTGACCTGGAGTATCAATGATGTTGATTTTGTAATTGTTATCGCGGTATTTCCAAAAACAAGTAGTGGCCGCTGACGTGATTGTGATTCCGCGCTCCTGCTCCTGAACCATCCAGTCCATAGTAGCAGCACCGTCATGAACTTCACCAATCTTGTGGTTCACACCTGTGTAGTACAGAATACGCTCAGTCGTCGTTGTTTTACCAGCGTCGATGTGGGCAGCGATCCCAATGTTTCGTGTATATCTTAAATCAGCCATTTATCTAACTATTAAAATCTAAAGTGTGAAAAAGCTTTGTTCGCCTCAGCCATTCTGTGCACATCTTCTTTCTTTTTGAAAGCAGCGCCTTCTTCTTTTGAAGCAGCCAAAATTTCGCCAGCCAATTTTTCAGCCATTGATTTTTCGTTTCTTTTTCTTGAGTAGCCAATCAACCATTTCATAGCCAAAGATGCTTTTCTAGAATCTCTCACTGGTTGTGGGATTTGAAAAGTTGCTCCACCTACTCTTCTTGATTTCACTTCCACATTTGGAGTTACATTCTCCAATGCTTTCTTGAAAGTTTCCAATCCGTCAGATTCAGTTTTTTTACTCACTATATCCATAGCGCCGTAAAAAACATCCATTGCTGTAGATTTTTTACCATCATACATCAAGTTGTTTACAAACTTGCTTACCGTTGCATCGCTAAACTTAGGATCAGGTAGTATGGGTCTTTTTTTTGCTTTAGCCTTTCTCATTGCCTATTATTTCTTAGGTTTTTTTGTTCCGTATTTTGATCTTCTTTGATTTCTTCCGTCAACACCAGCAGTATCGAGTGCACCTCTTACGATGTGGTACTTAACACCAGGTAAATCTTTTACTCTTCCACCTCTTACAAGAACAATCGAGTGCTCTTGCAAATTATGGCCTTCACCGGGGATGTAGGCATTCACCTCATTTCCGTTAGTCAACCTAACCCTTGCCACCTTTCTCATTGCTGAGTTCGGTTTTTTTGGAGTTGTGGTATAAACTCTAACACAAACACCTCTTCTTTGAGGACATGAAACCAGTGCAGCTGACTTGTTTCTTTTCGCTTGACTGGTTCTTCCAGTGCGTATTAACTGCTGAATTGTTGGCATATTACTTTATTTCTTTTTCGATCAAAAAATATCTCCCCAATAAAATTTTGGGAGGGCAAAGCTATGAGAATAATTCGAAATATCAATAGATCCATCAAATTATTTTCACTTTTTTTTTCACTTGTTGAGATTTCAGCCCTTTTCCTTCTATAAGTAAGGGCTGCAGAAAGCTAATCCAATGATATTCAAGCGATGACCAAATTACTAAACTATTTGAACAAAATCCTAAGCGGCAAAGAGAAAAGCTGCCGTACCTTTCATTTCAACCTTAAAACAAAACAACAATTAATAAACAACGACCAATATCTGAACTCCTAATTGCAGCCAATGCAGTTCAAGTGAAAGTTTTTGACAACTTGGGCAGAAACATAGCGCAATTCTCTCTTTTCGGAAGTCAGCAATTGGATGCCGATTATGCAGCAAATATTTATCACATCATGCTGGTCAACGCTGGCGACGTAACTAAAACTGTAAAAATGAACAAAAAATATTAATCTATTAGGTTGTTTCAGGTGTGTTGTTAAGGCCGTTCGCAGGGGTGCGGACGGCTTTTTTTCACCACCAGAACCGCAACTACCCAACCTCATTCACAACCAAAACAACAACACAACTCTATTAAACCAAACATTATGAAATTTAAAAATTGGACTTTCTCAATCGCCCTTATATTTATTGCACTCAGCTCAACAGCAGAAGCACAAAGTCCTGTTGAAATACACGGACAACTAAAAGTAAGCGGCAATAAAATTTTAGGCGCTGACAACAATCCCGCTCAATTGCGCGGAATGTCCCTATTCTGGAGCCAATGGGCCGGCAAATATTACAATTCCAATGTGGTAAAATGGCTTAAAGACGACTGGTGTTCAAGCGTTATTCGCGCAGCACTGGCAGTAGACAACGGAGGGTATGCCACCAACAGTACAGCAGAAAAAAACAAGGTTTTTGAGGTCATTGATGCTGCGATCGCCAACGGCATCTATGTCATTGTTGATTTTCACGTGCACGATGCTGTTTTGTATAAAAATGAAGCCAAAACATTTTTCACTGAAGTAGCAACCAAATACGGTGCTCAACCCAATATTATTTATGAAATATGGAATGAACCACTCAATGTTTCTTGGTCGAACGTGATTAAACCTTATCACAATGAATTGGTGCAAACCATAAGAGCCATTGATCCCGACAATATAATTATTTGCGGCACGCGCTCTTGGTCACAAAGAGTTGACGAGGCTGCCAATGATCCTGTTACCGGAACAAATATCGCGTACACTTTACATTATTATGCGGCAAGTCACGGACAATATTTTCGCGACTTATGTACACAGGCTTTAAATAAAAATGTAGCAGTGTTTGTAACTGAATACGGAGTTTGCGAAGCCAGTGGTGATGGCGCAATAAATGCTGCAGAAAGCAATGCTTGGTGGGCATATCTCGACAGTAAAGGCATCAGTTACTGCGCCTGGGCAATATCTGATAAAGCAGAAAGTGCTTCGGCACTTCCTGGTGGAGCTAGCGGAAATGGAGGATGGGCTGCCAATACCTTAACCGCTTCAGGAACATTGGAGCGCAATTATTACAAAAGCAAATGCAACTCCGCAGTAGTGGTTGTTCCACCCGTAGCGAATTACAAAATACACAAAACAATGAACCCTATTGCTATTGATGGAACGATAGATGCCGACTGGAACAACCCAGTAGTTCTCGCACAACCAATCACAAATATTATTCAAACTGGCATAACGAATGCAGCCGATTTATCGGGTACTTTCAAGGCATTGTGGGACAATAACTATTTATATGTTTTAGGCGAAATAAAAGACAATGCGCTCAATCAAGATAGTCCAAATGCTTGGGACGACGATGGTGTTGAAGTTTATATTGACATCAATAACGATAAAGCAGGAACTTATGGCGCAAATGATGTAGAATATAATTTTGAATACAACAACAATGACATCGTTACGGCAAATCCGGGAACAAGACCAATCACCAATGTAAATTACGTGATCCTTCCAAATACAGGGGGCTATATTTTTGAAGCCAGAATTCCTTGGACGACTGTGCTAGGATATCCTGTTGTCGGACAACTTGTTGGTTTTGATTTTCACGTCAATGACGATGATGACGGGGGCGTTAGAGATTCAAAATTAGCCTGGACAGCTATTGCAGATGATGCATGGCAATTTACTTCCTCTTTTGGAACTGCTGTACTTGAAGATGCTTTGGGTATTTTATCGCATACCAAAGAAATAGGGACAAATAATTTAAATGTCTTTCCAAATCCTGCAATAAATAGGGTAACCATTCAACAACAAAACTTACAATTTAACACAGCTACATTACTCGATGTTCGCGGAAACACCGTGCAAAATTTAAGGCTCAATCAACTTTCAGAAACTATATCTCTTGATAATCTTGCACAGGGAATATATATTTTGAAACTTTCGGGAGAATTAGATAAAATGGTTAAAATTGTTGTTCAGTAAAACCAATCACATTAAAATAAATTCTATTTTAGCGCAAAAAAAAAAATAATATCAAAGCCCACAAAAAAAGAATGGTTAGCACCCGAGTTGGAATTATACGAAGTAGATCAAACAAAAGGAGGAATTACCACTTTAGGCCGTGAAATAAGTGCACATAGGTCCTAGCTAAAATTTGATCAGCGCGAAACAAAATAGCAATAAATATGAAGCAGGTGGTTTCGTCATTGAAACCACCTTTTCTTTTTCGTGTCTTGAGTACAGTAAAGAGACCAGCACGAGTGCTTGGAGTAGAGGCAAGGTACTTTACCCCGATAAAATAAATGAGAATGAATCTCCTTTAATTGCAATAGAAGACACCTATTTCTACCGCGTATTCCATCTTGCTAAAATTGAAATCCGTAGTGACGACAATGTTGTCATTGAGCTTTTGGTGCCTGAACAGGAAGACCACCTCAACACCATAGCGCTTCATATATTGGGATTGCTGGCTCAGAAAAAAAATAAATTCCCTTTGCATGCCGCCGCTATTTGCTATAAAGGACAAGCCTACCTCTTTACTGGACTTTCAGGAGCAGGCAAATCAACTTGTGCAAAAGCATTGTCTGATGCCGGATTCGAATACATATCCGATGAACATGCTCCGCTCATTGTACATGACAACAAGCTGCATTTGCAAGTCGTGTGCACATCATTGCACTGGGCTGCATCGCCTTTGCAAGAAAAAAAATGGCAACGGCAATTGCATCAAAACACAAACAAAACGCTGCCCGTAAACACCATTTACGCCCTTGAACTCAACACTGACCGCGCCGTCATCTCCAACAAAAACACTTTTGACGCAATTAAAATATTGCAAGAAAACCACTTCAAGCCATTTTTACAATGGAACAAAGAACACCACATGCAGCGTTATCGATTCTGCATTGACATTGTTGAAAAATGTACAATAAAAGCTTTCGCCCGGCCGAAAAACACCGACAACTTAATGCAAAACCTGCAAATACTGATAGAAGATATTCGCAGCAATAGTTGACGATCAGTAATCACAACGTTGTTTGAGGTGACAACGCCAATAATTCCCTTACCTTCGCGGCAACAATACCTCACTCATGATGCATCTAAAAAGTATAGCCCAAAGCGTAAACGCTAGTGAAAAACAAATTACCAACGTCATTCAACTCCTTGAAGCTGGTGGCACTATCCCCTTTATCGCGCGCTATAGAAAAGAAAGCACGGGAAGTTTAGATGAAGTAAAAATAGCAGAAATCAAAAATCACTACGACGCTTATATTGAATTTGAAAAGCGCCGTTCCAGTATTGAAAAAGTTATTGAACAGCAAGGGCAACTTACTCCTGCATTGCAAGCGCAGCTGCAGTCGGCACAAAGTCTGCAAGCATTAGAAGACATTTACTTGCCCTACAAGCAAAAAAGAAAAACACGCGCGAGCACTGCCATTGAAAAAGGACTGGAGCCTCTGGCGAAAGTAATCCTTCTGCAAAATGAAAAAAACATAGAGGTACTCGCCGCTCAATACGTAAATGAAGATGTCAAAAATGCAGAAGAGGCATTGGCTGGCGCCAGAGACATTGTAGCGGAATGGATCAACGAAAATGTGAATGTCAGAAATACAATTCGACGAATATATGAACGCGACGCTACCCTCGCCTCAAAAATTAAAAAAGGAAAGGAGATAGAAGCCATGAAGTACCGCGACTACTTCAACTTCAAACAAGAGCTCAAAAAAGTGCCCTCGCACCGCTTATTGGCAATCAAACGCGGCAAAGAGGAAGGTTTTTTAAAGGTCTACATCGACATCATCGAAGAGCCTGCCATTGATTCATTGAACGCGCAGTTGGTCAAAGGAACTGGCGTGGTGCAAAGCCAAATGAAACTGGCTATAAAAGACGCCTACGAAAGATTGTTGATCCCGAGCATGGAGAACGAATTTGAAAATCTATCCAAAGAAAAAGCCGACAGAGAAGCCATTCAAATATTTAGCACCAATCTGCGCCAACTGTTGCTCAGTGCGCCTTTAGGACAAAAACGAATCTTGGCCATCGACCCTGGTTTCAGAACGGGTTGTAAAACAGTAGTATTAAATGAACTGGGTGATTTGCTTGAAGATTTGGTAATGTATCCCCTGCAAAAAAAACAGGAAAGCGAACAAATATTAAAGCACCTACTCAGCCAGCACCAACTTGAAGCGGTTGCCATTGGCAATGGCACAGGAGGCAGAGAAACTGAAACCTTTGTTAGAGAGGTCATCAAGCACAACAATGAATTTAAAAACATTCAAGTGCACATGGTTTCCGAACAGGGCGCATCCATTTATTCGGCATCGCCAATAGCTCGGGAAGAATTTCCCGACAAAGACATCACGGTACGTGGCGCAATTTCCATTGGCCGACGACTTAAAGACCCCTTGGCCGAACTGGTGAAAATCGATCCGAAATCAATAGGCGTTGGTCAATACCAACACGACGTAAACAGCAAATTACTCAAAGAAAGTCTCGACCAAACCGTTGCCAGTTGCGTGAATCAAGTGGGCGTTGAATTGAATACGGCAAGCAAACATTTGCTTAGCTACGTATCGGGACTCGGACCGGTGTTAGCGCAAAACATTATCGACTACCGCGGTGAACACGGAAAATTCACGTCGAGAACTCAACTAAAAAAAGTGCCGCGATTGGGAGAAAAAGCCTTTGAACAAGCGGCAGGTTTTTTGCGCATTCACGGCGCTAAAAACCCCTTAGACAATTCTGCAGTACATCCCGAAACGTACGCTATTGTGGAACAAATGGCAAAAGACGCAAAAGTTAGCATCGCCGATTTAATTGAAAACACCACCCTGCGCTCGTCCATCGACCTGACGAAATATGTCACCGAACAAACAGGACTACCTACCCTCAACGATATTTTGAATGAACTTGCCAAACCCGGTCGCGACCCCCGCGAAATATTGGAAGCGTTTTCATTTGGCAACGTCAACAGCATCGAGGAATTAACAGAAGGAATGATATTGCCCGGAATTGTCACCAACATCACCGCCTTTGGCTGCTTCGTTGATATTGGTGTTCATCAAGATGGACTGGTACACATCTCGCAAATGACCGACAAGTTCATCAAAGATCCCAGCGAAGTCGTGAAACTTAGTCAACAAATCACGGTTAAAGTCACCGAAGTAGACAAGGCCAGAAAGCGCATTGGACTAAGCATGAAAGGCATTTAAGAAAATGCATTAACTGCCACTGCGAAGCATAGCAGAAGGAGCAACGTTGTAAAACTCTTTGAAACGCGTACTAAAATACCCGGGGTCACTATAGCCCACCGCGTAAGCTATTTCAGAGATATTTAAATTCGATTTCAACAGCAAATCATGCGCCTTTTGTAGGCGATAAATTTGCAGCAAATCCAAAGGCGACTTACCTGTGATGACTTGTAATTTTCGGTACAAAGACGATCGACTCATGCCCAGTTCCACTGCCAGCGCATCAATAGTAAGTTCGGCATTGGCGTAATGAACGTTCAAAAAAAACATTACTTTCTTCATCAATTCAGCATCGTGCTTATTAGAAGTGTACTCTTCAAAATTATTTTTTTCAATAGAAAATTTTGCCCGCAACTTCTTCACTGAATCTAAAATATTTCTAATCTTCAACTGCAGAATTGACGCCACAAATGGTTTCACAATATAATCGCTCGCTCCGCTTTCATAACCTTTGAGTTGATCGTTCTCCAGAGCACGGGCAGTAATCATTACTACAGGAATGTGCGCTGTTTCGGCCGATGATTTTAAGCGGGCGCAAAATTCCAAACCATCGCTTTCGGGCATAGAAACATCGGTTAAAATCAAATCGGGAATTTCAGCCTGAGCAATCTCCCATCCTACTTTGCCATTCTCTGCCAAAAAAGTATTGTAGATCGGGCGCAGAAAAGAGTCGATGTGCTTGCGCAATTCGGCGTGATCTTCTACAATTAAAATGGAAAACTCTTTTGCTTCTGTCGTCATACTATTGTTTTTTTTTAGAAAAAATCATTGTGAATTCAACGCCGTCCTTTGTGTTTTTCACGGTAACACGTGCTTTGTGCAAGGCTGCAATTTCTTTGACAATGGCGAGACCTAAACCAAAGCCCTTGTCATTTTTAGAGGTGAAAAACGGATCAAATATTTTGCGTTGCAAATCATCGGCAATATGCGAACCGCTGTTGCACACTGAAAACAATACTTGCTCCTCAGTGCTCCACAGCGACACTATTACACTGCCATTTTCAGGTGTAAATTTAAAAGCGTTCACCAACAAATTATTAAGTGCCTTATCTACTAAATGAGGATCAACCGTCGCAGCACAATCTATAAAAGAACTGCTCAATTGTATGTTCTTAATCAGCGCTTCATTGCTGAAACGCAGCATCACTTTTTCAAAAATTTCTTGCAGTGCTGTATGCTGCAATTTTATTTTTCTTTCACCAGACTCCAAAGTTTTAAATTCCAACAATTCGTTTGTCAAATCAAGTAAGTTATGCGCATTAGCATCGACTGTATCTAACATTTCAAGTGCCTCTTCATTCGATTTAATTTTATCGCGCAGCAAATCGAGTGGTGACAAAATCAAAGTTAACGGGGTTCGGATATCGTGAGAAATAGAAGTAAAGAAATCAATTTTAGCATTGTAAATCTCCAGCTTCTTTTGATGTTCTAATTTCTGCAAAGTCAACTTATTTTGAGTACGCAAAGCAAAGGTCAAAAAATAATAAATAAAATACAATAAAGAGATTGCAAGCAACACATACACGACATACGCCACAGCGCTTTTATACCAAGGGGGAAGCACTATCAAGCGCAATTTAGCACTGTGTTTCGAATAAACGCCATTTGCGTTTCGCGCTCTAACACGCAGCACATATTCACCTGGCGAAAGATTGGTAAAACTGACGAAATTTTGCTTACCCAAGTCCACCCAATTGTTGTTATAGTTTTCAAGATAGTAGGAGTAGCTGATATTTTTTGAATTGCACAAATCTACAGCAACAAACTTAAATGTCATGGCACTGTTTGAATAATCCACCTCCATCGTGTCAAGACTTTGAATGTGGCGTTGACCATCAGCCGCAGGCACTTGTGAAATGTAGTTCAACTGAAAATCACTAAACAACACTTCGGGCGCCACTTTAGACAAGCGAATACTGTCGGGATTAAAAAAAGTAAAACCATTCAAACTTCCAAAAAGCAAATATCCTTGTGGCGTTATAGATGCTGAATTTTGGTAAAAAGTATTGCTTGGAAGACCATCTTTAAATGTAAAATGCAATAGCGATTTCGCACTGTAATCAAAGCAGACAATGCCTTCATTAGAAGATAGCCACAAATGCCCTTTTTGGTCTTCAACAATGCCCTTCATATTCTTCGGCAATTTATACAGTGAACTGCAGTGTACAAAAGAATGATCGCGTTCTTTAAAAAGATCTAAACCTTCATTGCCAATGATCCAAATGTTTTTTTTTGCATCTTCATAAACCGCTGAAATTTGATTCGATGCTATGGATTTTTCATTTTGAATGTCCTTTGTAAAATGTTTAAACATTTTACCCTTACTCATAAACAATCCCTTTGCAGTGGAAATCCAAAGTCTCTGCTGGGAATCCACAAAAATACTGTTGCACCACCTCGGCTTGGCGAAATCAAAAAGGCGCTGCTTTGAATTTCTATTGACAAATTTTTGAGTAGTCAAATTGTATGTAAAAACACCATCGCCATTTGATGAAATCCAAAGCAATGAATCGCTAACACAAAGCCCCTTAATATCCATATTACCAAGGCTTTCACCACCTAGGTGATTTTCTGAAAAATGCTGTACCACTTTAAATGTGAGGGGATCAATGCTCGCTATACCCTGCTCCCAAAAAGCCAGCCAGATAAGTGTCGCGCTTTGCTCGATCGCCAGTATTTTAGCATTTTGAAATTGAGCTCCGAGGTCCACCGATTCAAATCCACCCCCATTCGGACGAAATAAAAACAGACCCGCACCATCACTACCCACCAATACATTGCCGTTTGGCAAACAGAGAAAAGAAGAAATTTTATTTCCATTGGAAAGTGCCGAAGCACTCCCCACATTAATGAAGTTTTGCTTATGCTTGTTCACACTAAGCAGTCCATTGCCGTGCGAACCTATCCAAGTATTTTCAAAGCGGTCAATGAGAAAACAGGAACTGGCGATGATTTCTTTTGGCCCTTTAGTTTCCTGCGCGATCACAAAGCGTTCAAAGTTATTTTCAATTCTATTGAACTTGTTGATTGTTCCATTTGGCGCCACTACCCATAAGTTGTCGACTTCATCCATATATATGGATTCTACTCTATTGTCAGAAATACTTTTACTGTTGTTGACCGAAAACACGAAACGCCTACTCTGCAAGGGGCTAGCAGGAAGATAGTGAAATAAACCACTGTTGGAAGTTCCGATCCAAAGAGATCCATCACCATCGAATTGCATACAACGAATGTGCTGCGGCACAACACCCGACGCAGCAATATTCACTGGAGTCAAATTCACTGCGCCTGCAGTCCAAAGTAAAATTCTGCTGGGAAATGCAATCCATAACGCACCGCTTTTGTCGCAAGCCAACGCGCTAATTTCCTCTCCTTTAACAAATAACTCTGCGCTAACATTCTTTGTTTCTAGAATTTTTTCAGAACGCGGGTCGATTTTAAAAATCGCATTTCCAGCAGCAGCAAACACGTGACCAAAACGATCTTCCTGTAGTGCAATGATCGCGTGTGCCGGAACATCTAAAACTCTTTGAAAAACATCCAAACCCTCATTATAGCATGCGACACCTTCATCGGTGCCCACCCAAATTTTTCCATTTCTATCTTGAATGATGCAGTAAATCCAACTACCAGGAATAGTGTTTTTAGACGAAGTGCCTTTTGTATAAGTTTTATAAACATCGCCATCAAAGCGACTTAGCCCACTCCAGGTGCCCACCCACAAAAAACCTTTATTGTCTTCAAGCAAGCATTGCACGTAATTGTCTGCCAATCCGTCGTTCACGTTGTGACTGTCCCAATTCGCAAATTCTTTACCAAAAACGTTAATACACGACAACAGCCACAAGCACAAAAATAAAACCCTGAAACTTGAAACGTTCTGCTTGTGCATGAATACTCTTTCTGTATTAATTTTCAATACAATCTACTTTCTAAATAACCTTTGGAAATTACAAAATATTTATAAATATCATAGCATTGCTTTGCTATTTTTCGTGCTATTTACCTCTGTCAATTAACTCAAGCAACAAATAATAAAAAATCAAATGAATTAATAGAGCGACAATTGTTACTTTTACAACTCAACTTCACATCGTGCAAGATTACATCAAACAATTAAATCCCAGTCAGGCAGAAGCAGTGCTGGGAACCGAAGGACCATCTATGGTTCTTGCTGGAGCTGGCTCCGGAAAAACTCGGGTACTTACCTACCGCATTGCCCACCTAATCGGCAATGGCGTGAGTCCTTTCAATATTCTCGCGCTAACCTTTACCAACAAGGCTGCGAAAGAAATGCGCGAAAGAATTGAAAAAATTTTGGGACCACAGGCACGCAACACTTGGATGGGTACTTTTCACTCTGTATTCGCTAAAATTTTGCGCATTGAACACCTTAAAATTAATTTTCCTGCCGACTTCACTATTTACGACACCGTTGATTCAAAAAACCTGATCAAGGCCATCGTTAAAGAACTGGCCCTCGACGATAAAATATACAAAAGTGGCGTGGTTCTGAGCCGCATCTCCACGGCGAAAAACAATTTGATCTCGGCTGAAAAATACAGCAACGACGAACACATCAAGCAGGAAGACAAAATGACTGCAAAACCACGAATGGCAGAAATTTACACGATGTACCAAAACAGAATGCTAAAGTCTTCTGCGATGGATTTCGACGACCTGCTTTTCAAAACCAACATATTGCTGAAAGACCAACCCGATGTGCTACTGAAGTACCAGCACATGTTCAAGTACATTTTGGTTGACGAGTACCAAGATACCAATTTTTCGCAATATGTCATTGTAAAAAGACTCGCCGCAGCGCACCGAAATCTTTGCGTGGTGGGCGACGACGCACAAAGTATTTACTCTTTTAGAGGTGCCGATATCGGCAATATCCTTTCCTTTCAAAAAGATTATCCTGAAGCACAATTGTACAAGCTCGAGCAAAATTACAGAAGTTCGAAAAATATTGTGAACGCCGCCAACGCCATCATTGCCAACAACAAAGACCAGATTCACAAAACGGTGTGGACAGATAACGGCGACGGCGAAAAAATAAAAATAATCAAAACCGCCACCGACAATGAAGAAGGCTCCTTTGTAGCCAAAAGCATTTTCAGCGAAAAAATGAATTCACAGGCGCAAAACCTAGAGTTCGCTATACTTTACCGCACCAACGCACAATCGCGCTCTATTGAAGAAGCACTGCGAAAACACAATATTCCCTATAAAATTTACGGGGGACTCTCCTTTTACCAGCGCAAAGAAATCAAAGAACTCATCGCTTACTACCGTTTGGTGCTGAATCCACATGATGAAGAAGCGTTAAAAAGAGTCATCAATTTCCCCGGACGCGGCATTGGAAAAACCACCATCGACAAAGTCATTATCGCCGCCAACAATAATGAAACCAGCATGTGGAACATCATCAGTTCACCCAATAAATACCCAGGTATTGGCGACTCCACCCAAAGTAAACTTGCAGCCTTCGTTGACATGATCAATGGTTTTCATAAGGTTATTCGAAAATTCACGGCATACGACCTCGGACAGCAAATTGCATCCGCGTCAGGCATTTCAAAAGAATATTTCACCGACAAAACACCAGAAGGCGTAAGTCGTTATGAAAATATTCAGGAATTGCTCAATGGCCTCAAACACTTCAGTGCTTTGCAAGAAGACGAACATTTTGAAGAACCAACACATACCTTAGACAAGTTTATGTCGGATATCGCACTGCTCACGGATGCCGATAATGAAAAAGATGAAGACAAAGACAAAGTAGCACTAATGACCATACATGCCGCAAAGGGACTTGAATTCAACCATGTATTTATTGTAGGAATGGAAGAAAACCTTTTTCCTTCTCAGCTTTCGGTACATTCACGCACAGAACTAGAGGAAGAACGCCGATTGTTCTACGTAGCCCTTACGCGTGCAAAGAAAACAGTACACCTCACCTATGCGCAAAACCGCTTCCGTTATGGCAATGTTGTTTTCTCAGAACCGAGTCGATTCATTGCTGAACTTAACGAAGAATACATTGAAAAAAACACCAACAAACCAGTGGTGCGTGTGCAAGCATCGTCGAGCCACTCTGCTGAATTTGCCGCGCCGCGACCAGTGATCAAAAGTACATTTGTAAAATTGTCTTCAGTAGTGCAAGCCAAAAGCAGTTCAAACAACTCGGCCGACATCAGCGAAGGTGTTGACGTGGAACACATGCGCTTTGGAAAAGGAAAAGTGATCTCTATTGAAGGTAATGATGCCAACCGAAAAGCGACCATTGATTTTGAAAAACACGGAAAAAAACAACTACTACTGAAGTTTGCTCAACTAAAAGTAATAAATTAGCCCATTCAATTAAGATTCATGGAATACAATACACAAAGAGGAAACCTTACCATACCAGAATACGGAAGAAATGTGCAGAAGATGATCAACTTCGCTTTAACCGTTAACGATAGAGATTTGCGCACTACAGTGAGTCGCTCTATTATTAAGGTGATGGGGCAATTGAGCCCACATTTGCGCGACGTTACCGACTTTAACCACAAGCTTTGGGACCAACTGATCATCATGTCGGATTTCAAACTCGATGTTGATGCTCCTTATCCCTACCCTGATAAAGCGGTGCTTTTTGAAAAACCAAAAAGACTTGCTTACCCCCACAAAGTCATCAAAAACAAACACTACGGTTATGTAATTGAAGACCTGATCAAGAAGGCCAGCGTGATGGAGGATCCAAAAGAAAAACACGCCCTCACATACACCATCGCGAACATGATGAAAAAAGCTTACATGAACTGGAACAAAGAATCGGTAAGCGACAAAATCATCATCGAACAATTGGCGCACTTCTCAGGCGGCAAATTGTCACTCGACATCAACACACGTCTTGAAGTTATATCTGAACCAACAGCGCCTATCAATCAAAAAGGTGGTTCATCATTCAAAAAGAACAACAACTTTAAGAAAGGCGGACACTTTGGTAAAGGAGGAGGCGGAAGCGGAAGCGGAAGCAACAATAACAACAAAAGAAGATTTAAATAAAATAGAAAAAGCTGATTCAGAATGGCAAAATTCATCATACAAGGAGGCACAAAACTCAAAGGCGAAATCACTCCACAAGGCGCTAAAAACGAAGCATTACAAATTTTAAATGCCGTTTTATTGACTCCTGAAAAAGTACGCATCAACAACATACCGAACATCGTTGACGTGAACAAGCTCATCGACTTGCTGAAAAGCTTAGGCGTTAAAGTGGACAAAATTAGCGAGAGCACCTATGACTTTCAAGCCGATGATGTCAATCTTGACTATTTGCAATCTCCTGAATTCATGAAAAAAGGTGGCGCTTTGCGTGGCTCTATCATGATCGTTGGACCAATGTTAGGCCGTTTTGGAAAAGGCTACATCCCTGCTCCCGGAGGAGATAAAATTGGACGAAGAAGAGTCGACACACATTTCGACGGATTTCAAATGCTCGGTGCTAAATTTGAATACCAAGCAGCAAGCAAATTCTATAAAGTTGAAGGAAAACCTTTGCGAGGCGCCGATATATTACTTGACGAAGCGTCTGTTACTGGAACAGCCAACATCGTAATGGCCGCAGTTTTAGCCAAAGGCAGAACCACAATCTATTATGCTGCATGCGAACCCTATTTGCAACAACTCTGCAAAATGTTGAACCGTATGGGCGCAAAAATTAGTGGTATCGGCTCTAACTTATTGACCATTGATGGTGTTGATGCCCTCGGCGGAACAGAACATACCATGCTTCCCGATATGATTGAAATTGGCAGTTTCATTGGTTTGGCAGCAATGACCAAATCGGAAATTCGCATCAAAAACGTGTCTTACGAAAACCTCGGTATTATCCCGCGAACTTTTCAACGCTTAGGTATTCAAATGGAGCTGCAAGGCGATGACCTCATTATTCCATCTCAAGAGAATTATACTTTAGATACTTTCATCGACGGCTCCATTCTAACAATTTCCGACGCTCCATGGCCAGGTTTCACACCCGATTTGCTCAGTATAGTTTTGGTTGTCGCTACACAGGCCAAAGGAACGGTACTGATTCATCAAAAAATGTTTGAGAGCAGATTGTTCTTCACTGACAAACTCATCGACATGGGTGCACAAATCATATTGTGTGATCCGCACCGCGCCACAGTAATTGGCTTGAACCGACAAACGCGTTTACGAGGTATTGAAATGACCTCTCCCGACATCAGAGCCGGAGTTTCTTTGTTGATCGCTGCCATGTCGGCAGATGGACAAAGCACCATCCACAACATCGATCAAATCGATAGAGGATATCAAAATATCGACACCCGATTGAATGCCATCGGCGCTAAAATTCAAAGAGTAGACTAATGAAAGCAACACTTGTTCTGCTTGCATTTGCAACATTGCTTTACGCGTTCAATACATCTGTATCAAAGCAGAGTGTGTTAGGAAAAAGTGCTCCTGAAATTGTACTACTCAATCCAGAAGGCAAAAGCATTAAGCTCTCCTCGCTGCGAGGAAAATACGTATTGCTAGACTTTTGGGCATCATGGTGTGGCCCTTGCCGACGTGAAAATCCAAATTTAGTAAGCACATACGCTGCCTACAAAACAAAAAAATTCATCGTCGCTCCAGGCGCTAAAAAGACAGCCAAAGGTTTTGAAATCTATCAAGTTTCTATTGATGAAAACAGCGCCCAATGGAAAGCTGCCATTCAAAAAGATGGCTTAAACTGGCCCAATCATGTGGTAGATCCTGCCGGATGGCATTCAGCCGTGGCGCGACTTTACAACGTAAACTCTATTCCAAGCAACTTTTTAATTGACCCCAAAGGCGTCATTGTTGCTAGCAACCTGAGAGGCAGCGCCCTCAAAGAGAAACTCGACTTGCTATTGGCAAAATAGGTCGTCTGTCAATTTGTCTATTATTTTTCAATGGCACTATATCTGCAAAGACGCGTGTGACTAAAACAATTTACCATGAATACTGAAGAAAAAGAAACACAAGAAATCAACAACGAAGCTGCGCAAGAAA
This sequence comes from Flavobacteriales bacterium, assembly GCA_947444925.1. Taxonomy (GTDB): domain Bacteria; phylum Bacteroidota; class Bacteroidia; order Flavobacteriales_C; genus JAHEZL01. The sequence goes on from CANFBW010000006.1 coordinate 44,602, forward strand.
GCACAGAAACCCCTATTGAAAAGCCTTCCCAAACGCCGGAAGACAAAATAAATGAACTCAACGACAAATATTTGAGATTGTACTCAGAGTTCGACAACTTCAGAAAAAGAACAAATAAAGAGAAAGCCGAAATATACAATAGTGCCACAAGTGACGTATTTAAGTCATTTTTGCCTGTATTAGACGATTTTGACAGAGCCGCAAAATCAGTGCAAGAAGCACAAGACCTCAAAAGCCTAAAGCAAGGTGTTGAACTTATACGCAACAAACTGATCACTACCCTAAAGCAAAAAGGTTTAGAAGAAATGGACGCCAAAGGAAAAGAGTTTAATGGCGACCTACACGAAGCCATCACTGAAATTCCGGCTCCTTCTGAAAAGATGAAGGGCAAAATCGTTGATGTGATCGAAAAAGGATACACCCTCGATGGTAAAATAGTGCGCTACGCAAAAGTGGTGGTTGGTAAATAACAGCAAAGATCTGCATTGAACATATGGCAAAAAGAGATTTATACGAAGTATTAGGCCTAAAGAAAGGCGCAGCTGAAGACGAAATAAAAAAAGCCTACCGCAAAATGGCTTTGCAGTTTCACCCTGACAAAAATCCAGGCAACAAAGAAGCCGAAGAAAAATTTAAAGAAGCTGCTGCAGCCTACGACGTACTGAGCAGTAAAGAAAAAAAACAACGCTACGACCAGTTTGGACACGCAGGTGTTGGCAGCGCTGCTGGCGGTGGTGGCGGCGGCGGTGGATTTGGCGGTGGCATGAACATGGACGACATCTTCTCACAATTCGGCGATATCTTTGGCGGATTTGGCGGCGGTGGCGGACAGCGCGCCGGACGACGTGTCAACAGAGGTTCGAACATACGCATCAAAGTAGCATTAACACTAGAAGAAATTGCTACTGGCGTTGAAAAGAAAATCAAGGTCAACAAACTCATTGCCTGTGACACCTGTACAGGCACTGGATCAGAGGCTGGAAGCGGCTTTGACAATTGCGGTACTTGCCGCGGAAGCGGACAAGTTACACGCGTTACCAACACCATTCTTGGTCAAATGCAATCAACAGCAACGTGTCCCACTTGCAGCGGAGAAGGAAAAATCATCAAAAACAAATGTAAAAAATGTACTGGTGAAGGAGTAGTGCGTGGTGAAAATGTAATTCCCATCAACATTCCTGCAGGTGTGCAAGAGGGCATGCAATTGCAAGTAAGCGGAATGGGCAACGCTGGCGCACGAGGCGGCGTAAACGGCGACCTACTTGTTGTCATTGAAGAAAAAGAACACGAGTGCCTATCCCGCGATGGCAACGACTTGCACTACGACCTATTCGTTAACTTTGCTGATGCAGCACTTGGCGCTGATGCCATAGTACCTGCTCTTAGTGGCAAAGTGAAAATTAAAATTGAACCTGGAACTCACGCTGGCAAAATATTGCGCCTTAAACACAAAGGACTGCCAAATGTCAGCTACCATGAAACTGGAGATCTACTGGTGAATATCAATGTTTGGACGCCTCAAAAACTGAGTTCCGACGAGAAAAAAATTCTAGAGAAATTGCGCGATTCAGAAAACTTTATTCCGAGTCCTAGCAAGAAAGACAAAGGTTTTTTTGGTAGGATGAAAGAGATGTTTGAGTAGTAATTTAGATTTTCTTATTGAATACGAATTTCTATCTTTAGCGCACAAAGAACGAAAATTAACAAGGACTGTAATCACGATCATCAGTCTAAAAATTTGTAAAATGAAATACTTCTCTTTTTTACTATTGATGTTACTAAGCACAATCTCATTTGCTCAAAACCTTGTAAGCAATGGTGATTTTGAAGCTGGAAACACTGGCTTTACAACTACCTATGTCAATGTTCCACCAGCTGCAAATCCAACACCAGGCCCATCACATTACGCCATCACTGATACCGCTGAATGGTACAAACCTATAGGCGGACAACCGCATCCTTGGCAACCCTGCACCGACCACACACACTTGAGTGGCCCTGGTAAAAACATGATGGTGATGGATGCAGCATCGGTAGCAAACCAACCCCTTTGGTGTCAAACAGTATACAATATCAAACCCAATACTGCCTACAAATTTTCAACGTGGGTAGAATCGGTAATACTTATTAAAGAGTACGGAACCCCATCTTTACCAATCCTACAATTTAAAATTAACGGCGAATTATTGGGACAGCCATTTAAAGTAACTGATGATGCATGCAATTGGAGCCAGTTCTACGAAATCTGGAATTCAGGTAATTCAACATCAGCAGACATTTGTATCGTTAACCAAAATCTTGAACAAAAAGGAAATGACTTAGCGATTGACGACATTTCGCTGATGGAAGTTGGTCTTTCGATGCCCAATGTTTTTACGCCAAATGGCGATGGTAAAAACGACACTTATGTTCCTATCACCTTTGAAGAGGTGGACTCTTATTCATTCATTATCATAGACCGCTGGGGCCGTTTAGTATATGAGCAAAAACAAGCTGCTTCCGTTATACAACCCACATGGAACGGGAAAATGATGGGCGATGGTGCCGATTGTGCTGCAGGAACTTACTATTGGGTGCTGAACTATGGCGTTGTAACCAACACCACAGAAAACAAAACCCTCACAGGCTACCTTACATTAATTAGATAGTTCTCAACCTTACTGCATGCTCAAGGTTGACAACATCGATAAATTTTACGGCGATTACCAAGCTTTAAGCAACGTCAGTATTTTTATTCCTGAAAAATGCATCTATGGCTTACTCGGCCCGAATGGTGCCGGTAAAACATCCTTGTTACGCATCATCAACCAAATCACCGCACCCGACAGTGGTGGCATTACCTTACACGGCCAACCCTTGGAGCGAAAGCACTGTGAAGTCATCGGCTATCTTCCCGAAGAACGCGGATTGTACCGCAAAATGAAAGTAGGCGAGCAAGCCATGTACCTCGCACAATTAAAAGGCTTAGACAAAGTTGAAGCAAAAAAAAGATTACTACGCTGGTTTGAAAAATTTGAAATTGCATCATGGTGGAACCGCAAAGTAGAAGACCTTTCCAAGGGAATGCAGCAAAAAGTGCAATTCATTGTAACGGTGATTCACGAACCCGAATTATTGATTCTCGATGAACCTTTCAGTGGCTTCGATCCCATCAACGCAGAGCTGATTAAAAACGAAATTTTACAACTTCGCAAAGAAGGCGCCACCATCATTTTTTCTACACACAACATGAAATCAGTAGAGGAAATGTGCGACAAAATTGCGCTTATTCACCGCTCCAAAAAAATACTGGAAGGAAAGGTAGAAACCATTAAAAACAAATACAGAGCCGACCTCTATGAAATCGCATTTGAAGGCAATATGATTTCATTCACTACGGCCCTATGGGCGGGCTACACACTGGTGAAGCACGAAGGCGAAAAAAACAATTTCAAAGCCACCATTAAATGCGACGGCAAACAATCCATCAACGATTTACTAGCGGTGCTTTTACCTGCCGTAAAAATAAAAAGCGTAATTGAGGTCTTGCCAAGCATGCACGATATATTCATTCAAAAAGTACAAGAGATCAATGAACAAAACTAAGTTGATCATAGGTCGCGAATATTGGACGAGGGTGCGCAAGCCTTCGTTCATCATCATGTCAATTTTAGGGCCTTTACTCATCGCCTCAACCTTCATTATTCCAATACTGATTAAGGCCAGTAATTTTAAAACAATGTACGTGCAAGTGGTTGACTACTCGCACATCGTTCACCAAAACATTCGTTATTACAATTCTGATCACGTAGTATACCTGACCAATTTTGCCGATGGCGAAATCAATAAAGTTGTTGATCAATTTGCGCATTCTGATGATACTGCCGTGGTGCTGATTCCAGCACACTTTATGTCGGTGCCAAATGATGTCACCATTTTTCACAAAGACCATCCTGGTGTAAATACCATCACCAAACTAAAAAACGATTTGCAGGATTTACGCGTGAAATACGCGGTAAAACAAGGCAACAACATTAACCTTGTCGATCTTGAAAAAATAATGCAGAAGGTTGACGTACACTTCTACAACGAGGGCACAGCCTTGGAAGTAAAAATATTTTTAGGCATTGCTGCTGGCTTTCTCATGTATCTGCTAATCATGTTGTACGGCGTTCAAGTAATGCGCGGTGTAATGGAAGAAAAAACAAACCGTATTGTAGAAGTCATCATTTCGTCAGTACGTCCGCTACAATTACTTTATGGAAAAATAATTGGAATCGCACTCACAGGACTCACACAATTCGTCATCTTAATTGCCTTGCTACTCGTGCTCATTTCGTCGGCAAAAACACTCTTTGTGCAAAGCTCAGTTGAAAAAGCACACGAACAAGTAACTGCGTTGCAAAGCCAAGGACAGGTGAATATGACTCCTGTTGAATCAGAAAAAAAGACCAGTGTGAGCGAAGAAGAAATCACGCAATACATGTCGGATCTCGCGACAATTGCACCGCGAATGCTCTTTTGTTTTCCGCTATTTTTTATTGGCGGATATCTTTTATACGCCTCTTTTTATGCAGCTATTGGTGCTGCTGTCGACTCTGAAACCGAAACACAACAGTTCGTTTTGCCTGTCACCATCCCTATCATTATCAGTATTTTTATCGCCAGTAATATTTTTGAAAACCCACATGGCGATCTTGCTTTTTGGACAAGCATCATTCCTCTCACTTCTCCAATTGTTATGCTCGCGCGATTGCCCTTCATGGACCTCAGCACACAATGGTGGCAGGTTCTGCTAGCCCTTCTGCTGCTCTATGCAACATTCGTATTCACAACGAAACTTGCAGCTAAGATTTACCGTACAGGCATACTCATGTATGGACAAAAAGCGAGTTACCGCTCCATTTTAAAATGGTTGCGCTATAAAAATTGAAACCATGAAAAAAGTAGCAGTCATCGATTTAGGCACCAACACCTTTAACCTCTTGATTGCTGAATTGGCAGAAGGACAACAACACAGCATCATATACAGCACACAATTTCCTGCAAAAATCGGAGAAAAAGCAATCAACGAAAACAAAATTATTCCCGCTGCTTTTGAACGCGGCCTCCAATGCCTCAAAGAAATGAAAGGCATTATTGACGACTACAAAGTCGACGAAATTTTCGCCTTTGGCACATCAGCGCTGCGTGGCGCCGCGAACGGCAAAGAATTTGCCGCTGCGGTACAAAAAGAATGCAACATTGAAATACACATTATCGACGGAGATCGGGAAGCTGCACTAATCTATAGCGGCGTACAACTCGCCTTTCCATGCGACGAGAAATTGCGAATGGTACTCGATGTTGGCGGCGGCAGCAATGAATTCATCATTGGCAACAAAGACGAGATTTTTTGGAGCCAGAGTTTCAATCTCGGTGTGGCACGTTTGCTCTATAAATTTGCACCTGCGAATCCTATCACTGCGGAACAAGTTTCAGCAATCAAAAGCTACTTAGATGCTGAATTGCAATCCTTATGGAAAGCACTAGAAAAATATCCCATCAGCGATTTGATAGGCTGCGCAGGTTGTTTCAGTACTTTTTACGAAATGGTTTGTGCTGCCGCACAAATTCCTGCGAACGAAAAAAGTACTTGGGAGGAAATTTCACTTGAAGGCTATCATAAAATGTACGAAAAATTATTGCCTTCCACCTACGAAGAACGTCTCGATATGGAAGGTTTACTTTTCATGCGCGCTGATATGATTGTAATTGGAACGGTTCTTGTAAATCTTGTTCTCGAAAAAGCGAAAATTAAAAAAATGTACTTGTCTAAATACGCTTTGAAAGAAGGAGTATTACATGAAATAGCAAAAAAATAAAATCTCTACTATGCCGAAAATACTAATCATCGACGACGAAAAACCTATCAGATCAACATTGCGTGAAATTTTAGAGTACGAGAAATTTCAAATCGACGAAGCCGCAGATGGCGCGGCCGGTCTAGAAATGGCGAAAAACGGAAAGTACGATGTGGTATTGTGCGACATCAAAATGCCTAAAATGGATGGCATGGAAGTGCTCGAGAACATTATGAAACTCACCGATGAACCTGCGGTAATCATGATATCAGGCCACGGCACTATAGATGTTGCTGTTGACACTTTGAAAAAAGGCGCTTTTGATTACATTGCAAAACCGCTCGACCTCAACCGCCTACTTATCACCATTCGCAATGCCCTCGATAGAACGGAGCTGGTGAAAGAAACAAAAGCGCTTAAAAAAAAATTGAGTATATCTAAGAGCAGTGAAATCATTGGCGCTTCCGATGCTATCAAAAAAATAATGGAGATGATTGCTAAAGTGGCACCCACCGACGCACGTGTGTTGGTCACTGGTGGAAATGGCTCAGGAAAAGAATTGATCGCGCGACAAATTCACCAGCAAAGCAAACGCGCTGCTGCCGCACTCATTGAAGTGAATTGCGCTGCAATACCATCTGAATTGATCGAAAGCGAATTGTTTGGACACGAAAAAGGAGCATTTACCTCTGCCATAAAACAGCGCATCGGCAAATTTGAACAAGCGATAGGTGGCACTTTGTTTCTCGACGAAATTGGTGATATGAGTTTGTCGGCGCAAGCAAAAGTATTGCGCGCACTGCAAGAAAATAAAATAACAAGAGTGGGTGGCGAAAAAGAAATTTCGGTAGATGTGCGCATCATCGCCGCTACAAATAAAGACCTCAGAAAAGAAATCGAAGTCGGTAATTTTCGAGAAGATTTGTACCACAGATTAAGTGTGATTTTAATTCAAAATCCATCGCTCAACGAACGTAAAGAAGATATTCCTTTGCTCGCTGAACATTTCATACAAGCGATTTGTGAAGAATATGGAAATGGAAAAAAAACGATCGCTAAAGAAGCTGTAAAAGAATTGCAAAAAATAAATTGGACCGGCAACATACGTGAATTTAGAAACGTGATGGAAAGACTAATTATCCTCAGCGGAAACAACATCAGCGTTGAAGATGTTATCAGTTTCGCGCAACCGCTGAGTAAATAAAGAGTCCATTTATGTTGCCATTCGGACAAGTTGCAATAATGGTTCTAATGCAATGCAACCTAAACATACAAAGAACTCTTTGTATATTTAGACTTCAATATTTTAAACATGTCAACCCTTAGAATTTGCGCGAAATGCCACACCTGGAATGAAAACCAGGATCATTGCACAAACTGCGGTCATCTTTTGAATCCTGATCTAATCAGAAAAATTGAACTCGAAAAAAAAGAAGAACTCGAAGCGGGTCGTGAACTCGACAAGGTGGATCTCTTGCTTCACAAAATCAAGAACTCTCGGTATATTCTCGTGCGTGCTGTATTCTATTTCTTTTATTCGATTTGGTTTATTTTCACCGCCATTGTATCATTCTTTATTGCCATCATCGCCGCTGGCCCAGGATAATGAAAAAAGCAAAAACATATATAGTCATTGCCTCTGCACTATACTTGCTTCAACTTGTTTTAAAGTTCAGCAAAACAACTGTTCCTTCCTGGTATATCAGCTATTTTAGCGATTTTCTTTGCATGCCCCTCCTCCTTTTCTATGCCTTATGGTTCCTACGAAAAATAAAAAAATATAGCGCCTTAATTTTATCTTGGAAAATGATTTTTTTTGCATGGATCTACGTCTCGATAGTTTTTGAATTATTACTGCCAAAATTCGCGCACAAATTCACCGCTGATATTTTCGATGTTTTAGTTTACGGACTGGGGGGCCTCCTCTATTTTGTATTTCAAAAACAAGTGATAGGCAGCAACAGTTCAATAACAGTAACGCGTTAACAACTTTCTATAGAGCCTCCAATCTTTTGCTCATTTACTTTTTACTTTTCCATCATGGCATTAAATATTGTTTTCATCGCATTTTTCTTGATCGCCTTCGCCATCGCTTTGGTACAGGCAATTGTATTTCAAAACTTCGATGTTTTTGATCTCATCATCAAAAGCACCATCGACACTTCGAAAACCGGATTTGAAATTTCACTCTACCTCACCGGAACGCTATGCTTGTGGATGGGCATCATGAAAATCGGAGAAAATGGCGGCGCAATCAACATCTTGACCCGCCTCACTGCGCCCCTGTTTACACGCCTCTTCCCTGATGTTCCTAAAAATCATCCGGCCTATGGATCCATCATGATGAATTTCACGGCAAATATGTTGGGCTTAGACAATGCCGCAACACCAGCGGGTTTAAAAGCAATGAGTCAGCTGCAGGAAATCAATCCTGAAAAAGACAGCGCCAGCCGATCGCAAATCATGTTCATGGTCATCAACGCCTCGGGACTCACCATCATTCCTATCGGCATCATCACCATTCGCTCACAAATATTAGCCGAACAAGGTATCGTTGGAAATCCAACCGATATTTTTATTCCTGTACTGATCGCCACTTTCTTTTCTACTTTGGGTGGGATAATACTCACCAGCATCATTCAAAAAATTCGTTTCGACAAAGTGATCATTGCTTATTTGGGAGGTGCTGCAGCGCTCATCGTAGGCTTGTTATTCGCCGCGTCACGCATGAGTCCGGCACAATTGGAACTCTTTTCTAAAACCTTAGGATCGTCGGTACTACTTTCAATTATTGTAAGTTTTATGCTGATGGCGCTGCGCAAGAAAGTGAATGTGTATGAGTCCTTCATCGACGGCGCAAAAGACGGCTTCAACACCGCCATCAAAATTGTACCCTACCTCATCGCTATACTGGTTGCCATTGGTGTGTTTCGCGCCAGTGGTGGCATGGACTGGTTGATGGAAGGATTCCGTTTTGTGTTTGCGCAAATATTCCCCAGCACCGAATTTGTTGACGCTTTACCTACCGCCATCATGAAGCCTCTAAGTGGCAGTGGCGCGCGGGGAATGATGGTTGACACTATGAACACATACGGCGCAAATTCGTTTGCCGGAAGACTTTCTTGCGTGTTTCAAGGAGCGGCCGACACCACCTTCTTTATACTCGCAGTGTACTTCGGATCTATCGGCATCAAAAAAACAAAATATGCTTTGGGTGTGAGTTTGTTTGCCGATTTGTGCGGCGTCATTGCAGCGATCATCACGTGCTACATCTTCTTCAAGTAAAACATATACTTTACTTCAAAAAAAAGTCCCGCAACATTTGCGGGACTTTTTTTGTAGCTTTTATTTTCTACTCAAAACCTTGGCTTTTAATTCGCCATCACTTTTTTTTTGATAGCGTAAATTCCGGATAGACGGGAATTTATTGGCATCTAAAAAGAAAATATCCAATTCCTTACGCGTTGCATCTTCTACCAAATGCATCAAAGGTTGCTCAACTTCCATCAAATGCTTTAAAGCACTTATGATCTCTCCATCCCACTTTTCAAAGTATGTATCGAGGTCATTGGGCTTAATGCTTCCTCGGCAGTTTACTGCGCCACATCCACAGTTGAACTCATCGTCGAGGTTGAAGATACCATACTCGTCGGTAATTTCTTCGCCAGCTTGAATATCTCGAATTGCAATTTCAAATCCGTAACCTGTGCTGATAGTGTTTCTATTGCAGTTGTGGTTTACATATTTAGCAAAATCCCAGCTTAAAATTCTAATGCCGCGCTCATCAACGTATGAGAATTTATCAATGACTTGCTGCATAGCTGGAGAATGCTTGTCAAACGCCGATTCCGAAACTTCGATTTCAAGGCTGTCTTTAACGTAAACTATTGTTCCTTTTGGAATAAGTTTGTTTGCGAAAACGCCATATCCTATTGCTTCGCTAACGTGTCTTACTTCAGTATCCGGATGAATCATGAGTGCTGCTGTGGTTAAAATGAATAATAGCAGTAAATTTTCATTTATTCCGCGATAAAATAAAATTGCGTAGACACTATTTTTACTTTATTTATCAACATATTAACAATGCCAAAACACGCACTAAGACCAAAACAAAGATAGGTCGACAAAGCAGCAAACTTTTAGGCATAGAACACAACACTAAAACACTATTCTACGTAATTTTTAGCCTTGCTGAGTGCCCCCGAAAGCCCGTTCAAATTAGTGCCGCCCGCATTGGCGTAAAATGCCTGTCCACCACCGCCTCCTTGAATTTCCTTTGCCAATTCACGCACAATATTTGATGCATTCAGCGCTTTGCTTTTAACCAATTCTTCGTTGATCACCACACTCAAGTTTGGCTTGCCACCCACCTCCGCGGCGAGCACCATAAATATATTGGGAACTTCAGCTTTCAATTGAAAACAAAGATCTTTCAATGCATCGGCAGAATCTAAATCAATGCGTTCAGCCAAAAAACTAACCCCATTGACTTGCGCGACTTTACTAAGCAAAACAGCTTTGATAGCCAATGCTTTTTCATGCAGCAGCGCAGCAAATTCCTTGCTCAAACGGGTATTATCGTCGAGTAAAAGCTGTACCGATTTTTTCAAATCTTTAGGGCTTTTCATCAAATCCTTCACCTCTTGCAATAAAAGTAACTGCTCATTAATGTAGGCATCCGTTTTTTCGCCAGTGATGGCCTCAATTCTTCGAATTCCGGCAGCAACAGCACTTTCAGAAAGCACTATCACTCTTCCAATAACACCAGTTGAAGCAACATGACAACCACCACACAATTCCACTGAATCGCCAAACTGCACCACGCGTACTTTGTCGCCGTATTTTTCACCAAACAAAGCCATAGCTCCACGCTTTTTAGCGTCGGCAATAGCAATTGCACGCTCTTCCTGCAGCGGAATATTGGCACGAATATTTTGATTGACTATTTCTTGAATCTCGATCATTTCAGACTCGCTCACTTTTTGAAAATGAGAGAAGTCGAAACGCAAATTATTTTCATTCACTAAAGATCCTTTTTGCTCAACATGTGTTCCCAAAACTTTACGCAGGGCGTGGTGCAACAAATGTGTTGCGGAATGATTGGCTTCTGTTGCCGATCTTTTGCTTTTGCTCACCACCGCTTTTACAGGGACACCAAGCTCTTTCGGCAGCTTGTCTAGAAAGTGCAAGAACACTCCGTTTTCTTTTTTGCAATCGACCACCGTATATTTTTCACCCGCTACTTCCAAATAACCGCGATCGCCAACTTGGCCACCTCCTTCAGCATAAAATGGTGTTTGATCCAACTCCACTTGAAACATTTCTTTTCCTTTTGCTTTCACTTTGCGGTAACGCATAATTTGAGCATTGCTTTCTAAGTGATCGTAGCCCACGAATTTTCCTTCGCCAGCACTCACCACTACCCAGTCATCGGTCTCTACAACAGAAGCTGCACGCGAACGATCTTTCTGTTTGTCGAGTTCCGCTTGAAATCCCTTCATATCAACACTCAATCCATGTTCACGCGCAAGTAAATCGGTTAAATCTACAGGGAATCCAAAGGTGTCGAACAATTCAAAAGCAAAAACACCATCGATTACTTTTGAACTTTGCGTTTTTATTTTGGCTTCAAATTTAAGAATCCCTTTTTCCAAAGTTTTTAAGAAATTTTGCTCTTCTTCTTTGATTACCTTTTCAATGAATTCCTTTTGCCCCACCAACTCAGGAAAGAATCTTCCCATGTGATCCGCCAACACCTGCACCAATTGATAAATGAAAGCTTCATTCATCCCTAATTTACTGTAACCATAACGCACCGCGCGTCGCAAAATACGTCGAATAACATAGCCCGCGCCTGTGTTCGATGGCATTTGCCCATCGGCAATGGCAAATGAAACGGCGCGTATGTGATCCGCAATCACGCGAATGGCAATATCGGTTGTTTCCGTTACGCCATATTTTTTATTGGTCAGCGCTTCTATTTTTTCAATAGTTGGTGTAAAAACATCGGTGTCGTAGTTCGACTGTTTGCCTTGTAAAACACGCACCAAACGCTCAAAACCCATTCCTGTATCCACATGCTGCGCTGGCAATTTTTCTAAACTTCCATCGGCTTTACGGTTGAATTCCATGAACACGTTGTTCCAAATTTCAATCACTTGCGGATCGTCATTGTTCACCAAAGTAGCGCCATCAACCTTTTGTCTATCGGCATCAGAACGGCCATCGTAATGAATTTCAGAACAAGGACCGCAAGGACCTTGATCACCCATTTCCCAAAAATTGTCTTTTTTATTGCCGTTTAGAATGCGGTCCTCGGCGATATATTTTTTCCACTCGTCGTAAGCCTCTTGATCGAAACCAAGGTTACTGTCTTTATCGCCTTCAAAAACCGTTACGTACAAACGACCTTTGTCAATTTTGTAAACATCGGTTAACAATTCCCATGCCCATGCAATCGCATCTTTTTTGAAATAATCGCCAAACGACCAGTTACCGAGCATTTCAAACATCGTGTGATGGTAAGTATCAACACCTACTTCTTCGAGATCATTGTGTTTTCCCGACACACGCAAACACTTTTGAGTATTGGCGATGCGAGGATGTTTGACGGGTGCATTGCCCAAGAAAATATCTTTAAACTGGTTCATCCCCGCATTGGTAAACATTAGCGTTGGATCGTTTTTTACCACCATGGGTGCAGATGGAACAATTTGGTGTCCTTTGCTTTCAAAAAACTTCAAAAACTGCTCACGTATTTCAGCAGACTTCATACTTCTATATTTTAGTTTAAAATTTTCCGAATAACCAGAAAACCCTTAATTATCAACACTTGTAACAACAATAAAAATTACTTATCTTCACGTCCCTTTGCCTCAAGCGCAAAGCTAATCAATCTTATGTCTAAAGAGAAATTTGGAGTAGGTCAATCGATTAAATACGCGAAAAGAAAACCGCGAAAAGCGCTTTTATTTTTGTCGATACTGGTATTGATGTCCTTTTTGGTCAACTTGCTTTTGCTGCCATATATTGAAAAATACGTATCTAAAAACAAATCTAGAGAAATAGAAAAACTTAAAAACGAATATGCCCTATTGAGCATCCGTATGGAACGCATGAATAAAGGCATTGAAGATTTAAATCTTAAGGACGACAGTTTGTATTCAAATATTTTCGGACTCGAGCCTTTGTCAAAAGAAGTGCGCATGGCAGGCACTGGCGGGCACGACATGCATGCCGACTTGAGTGGATACGAATATTCCTACCTTTTAAAAACCACCAATGCGAAACTAAAAGCGCTGGAAGCTAAAATTCAAATTCAGCAGGAATCTTACAAAAGAATTGACAATAAAGTAAAACTTGTTGCCAATAAAATAGCAAGCATCCCGGCCATTCAACCCATTCTCAATAGAAATATGGCGCAAATCTCGTCGGGCTACGGCATGCGATTGCATCCCATTCACGACACCATGCGCATGCACTGGGGCATTGATTTCGCAGCGCGCAAGGGCACAAAAATATATGCTACAGGCGACGGCACAATTGAATACGCTGATCAAGATTACGGCTATGGGAAACACGTTATTATTGACCACGGATTTGGCTACAAAACACTTTATGGCCACATGAGCAAGATGACGGTGCACAAAGGACAGAAAGTAAGCCGTAAAGATTACATCGGGGACGTAGGATCTACAGGAGCATCCACCGATCCGCATTTGCACTATGAAGTCATCAAAAAAGATCGAAAAATTGACCCTATAAACTTTTTCTTTGGCGATTTAAATTATTCGGAATACCGCCAAATGATGGACATTTCAAACCGAATCAAACGTGCTATGGATTAAACCTATTACTATGGAAAAAGAAGTTGGCACAAAAGACAATCCGTGGAAACTCAAAACACCTCCCGGAACATCTGAGTTCACAATGCACAAAGACGAAAAAGAAGGCAAAGCCATTTTGGTGTGCACCGTTGGAAAAACTATTTTACACTACGACTACCGCTGCTTGGCCGAGTTGCATGCTATGCTAAAAAAACAAGGCGACTGGATGGAATTGGGAAGCGCCGACGAACAAAAACCAGCAAAGGAAGGTACGGTAGAAGCCTGGGGCCGCTCTGAAAAAAATCCCATTGGCGGTTGGTATGGACTCAAAAAAGGTTTGCGCGGACGATTTGGAATGTATGTTCCTCCGTTAATGGAAAAGCTCGGATTGGCCGAATTGACGCACGATGCCAAAGGCAACAAAATGAAATTCAAATAAATTAATTACAAAAAGTTGACCATAGCATCCACAAACTCTCGCTGAATTTCATATTTTTACGCTTCAATTTTTCACACAATGCCTTACAAGGAAAAAGAAACATCCAAGCTCTACTATACCATTGGCGAGGTCGCCGAAACCTTTGATGTCAACACTTCACTGATTCGCTTTTGGGAAAAAGAATTTGAAATTCTGAAACCTAAAAAAAGCAAAAAAGGCAATCGACTGTTCACCAATGACGATGTTGAAACACTCAAACTCATTCACCACCTGGTAAAAGACCGAGGTTTCACACTGAACGGCGCCAAGGAGAAATTGAAAAAACACAAATTGGAAACCAAAAAAGAAGTAGAAATGATCAAGTCACTTGAAAAAGTGAAATCATTTTTGCTCGCCCTTAAAAAAGAATTGTAGCAGTACTACAAGTAGTTTTTACCAACTAAATAGTTGTTCACATAATCCATCACGCCATCTTCTAGCGACGTAAATTCTTGCGTAAATCCCGCTGCGCGCAACTTCGCCATATTGGCTTGCGTGTAGTATTGGTATTTGTCGCGAATGTCAGCAGGAGTATCAATAAACTCAATATTGGGCTGTAAATTCATTGCCTTGAATGTTGCATTGGCCAAATCAGAAAATGCACGGGCTTGTCCGGTTCCCAGATTGTAGATGCCCGATTTTTTTCGCGACTCCATTAAAAACACAATCACATCAGCAACATCTTTTACATATATGAAATCGCGCAATTGTCCGCCATCACTGTAATCGGCGCGGTGTGATTTAAACAATTTTACTTTTCCCGACGATTGAATTTGATTAAAGGAATGAAAAACCACAGAAGCCATGCGTCCTTTATGGTATTCATTTGGTCCGTAAACATTGAAGAATTTCAATCCCGCCCAAAAGAAAGGTTTTTTATCTTGTTGCAAAGCCCAAATGTCAAAATCGTTTTTTGAATCTCCGTATGGGTTTAATGGCTTTAAATTTGGGATAACATCGTGCTTGTCATCATAACCCAACTCACCACCACCGTAGGTTGCCGCAGATGACGCGTAAATCAAAGGCAAAGCATATTTGACACACAATTCCCAAACTTTTTTACTGTACTCTAAATTGAGCTCGTCAAATATACTTTTATCAAATTCAGTGGTATCAGTTCGCGCCCCCAAATGAATCACAGCCTGCGCAAAACGTTGGTTTTTCTCCAACCAATCAAAAAAATCATTGCGCTCCACTTTTGCGGTAAACACTTTGTCTTTGTAGTTATTGGCCTTCGCAGGATCTTTTTGAAAATCATCCACCAACACAATGTCCTTGTACCCCAATGCATTGAGGCGCGACACCACTGCACTGCTAATAAATCCTGCTGCTCCTGTAACTATGATCATGGGAATATTTTTTTGTAAAAATAGCAAATGTTCTTTTGCAATGAACATTCACTTATATTTGTAGCCTAAAATATTGCAAGATGATTTACCTGACAAGACGAGAGCGCTTCAATGCTGCCCACAAACTGTACAATCCGGAATGGAGCGCAGAAAAAAACGATGCCGTTTTTGGGAAATGCGCCAATCTCAATTGGCATGGCCACAATTACGAACTCTTTGTTACAGTGAAAGGCGACATCAATGCCGAAACAGGTTTCTTAATTGACCTAAAACAACTCAGCATTATTTTGAAAGACAAAGTAGTAGATCCACTCGACCACAGAAACATCAATCTCGACGTGCCTTTCATGAAAGGCAAAATGGCTTCTACGGAAGTATTGGCAATGGAAATTTGGATGCAAATACAAAAAGAAGTTGAAGCATTGGGCTGCATGCTGCATTGCGTTAAAATACAAGAAACAGAAAATAACTCAGTAGAATACTACGGATAATATGAGCAATTATACCCACACAGAATCCTTCAATGAAGAGGCTACTTTAAAAATGGCTGAATACAACAGAGAAATCTTGAAAATCATAGGTGAAAATCCTGATCGAGAGGGACTCTTAAAAACACCTGAAAGAGTTGCGAAATCGATGCAATACCTCACCAGAGGCTATTGTCAAAACCCAGATGAAATAATGCTTTCAGCAATCTTCAATGAAGACCACAACGAAATGATCATTGTAAAAGACATTGAATTGTATTCCTTGTGCGAACACCACATTCTGCCTTTTTTTGGCAAAGCACACATCGCGTACATTCCCAGTGGTAAAATAGTAGGACTAAGCAAAATACCAAGAGTGGTTGATGCCTATTCGCGTCGCTTGCAAGTGCAAGAGCGATTGACCACTGATATTTTAGAGTGCATACAACGCACACTGAATCCCATTGGCGTAGCCGTAGTGATTGAAGCGCAGCACATGTGCATGCAAATGCGTGGCGTACAAAAACAAAACTCAGTCACCACTACCTCTTCGTTCAAAGGTGCCTTTGAAAAACAAGAAACACGCAATGAATTCATCAAGTTACTTTCGTCGAAACTACATTAAGCAATTTTAATCCTTGAACATTTAAATATATGAACGCATACGTTTACCCAGGTCAAGGCTCGCAATTTCCAGGAATGGGAAAAGAGCTGTACGACAGCAATCCAGAAGCAAAAAAATTATTCGACAAGGCCAACGAGATTTTGGGATTCAACATCACCGAAATTATGTTCAACGGCACTGACGAAGATTTGAAGCAAACTAAAGTAACGCAGCCAGCCGTATTTTTGTACTCAGTGATTCTTACGTTGACTCAAGCAGACTTTAAACCCGACATGGTTGCTGGACATTCGCTTGGTGAATTTTCCGCATTGGTGGCCAACAAAACCATTTCCTTTGAAGATGGCTTGCGTTTGGTATTTATTCGCGCACAAGCAATGCAAAAAGCTTGTGAAATCAACCCATCAACGATGGCTGCCATTTTAGGATTAGAAGACGCTGTTGTAGAAGATATTTGCAAAAATATTGACGGCGTGGTGGTTGCGGCCAATTACAATTGTCCGGGCCAACTTGTTATCTCGGGCGAAAACAAAGCCGTTGAAGCGGCTTGCGCAAAACTCACTGAAGCAGGAGCAAAGAGAGCATTATTACTTCCTGTTGGCGGTGCCTTTCACTCTCCATTAATGGAACCCGCACGCATTGAATTAGCGGCTGCGATTGGCAAAACCACTTTCAATACACCAATTTGTCCAGTGTATCAAAATGTAAACGCGCAAGCGATCACTGACCCCAACACTATCAAAGAAAACCTGGTTACGCAGTTGACGGCACCAGTGCGTTGGACGCAAACAGTAATCAACATGATCGCCGCTGGCGCTACAAAATTTACTGAAATTGGTCCAGGAAAAACACTGCAGGGTTTGGTCAAAAAAGTTGATCGAGCAATGCCTACAGAAGGCATCTCCTAATAAATACAAAAAGGCTGTCACACAAGACAGCCTTTTTATTTGCTAAAATCAGCGGCAATATGAATATTTTCAAAATACTATTAACGATTCTTTTTTTACAAAACGCAGCAGATGTAAAGGCTTGTGCCTGCGCCGAGCTGCACCCGCTAACCCTTGCCGATTGCGGCAGATACGAAGTTATCTTTGAAGGAAAAATTGACTCAGTAAGCAAATGTAAGAACGAAAAAGCATTGACTTATTTCTCCATAACACAGCAATTCAAAGGCAATTTTCTAAGCATCGTTCCAGTATATTTTGAATGCGGCACATCGTGCGAAATGGATTTTCAAAAAGGAGATACATGGATCATCTATGCCGAAAAAAACAACGCCCAAGAAGTTGTCGTGAATTTCTGTTCTCGTTCACGCAAGGAGCCGCTGCCGGGACAAACAGACAATTACACGTACAATTCAATACACAGCTATGCGCAAGAGCGCACGCTACTCAACGAATTTTTTGAAGGCGAAGAAAATGAAAAACAGGGACTGCAAGCTCGAAAATACGAAAAAGTTGACCCCTCTCTGATTCCAATATTACTCACGGCATCTGTAGCTTTTATGGCCATCGGCATGTATCTATTCCGACGAAAAAAGAAATAAAATTTCGGCAGCTGCGTGGCAAAAAACAAATCCTATTTTACAACAGCAACATTATTACAGCGTCGACAAGGTATTCAACACATCTTGCTCGGTAACAACTTTCATGTCTAAGGTCACCGTAATACCAAAACCAACTGTGAGCGTTGAAGAATGCAAACGGTACTTTTTATTTTGATCCATTGCCATTGCGACAACTGTCACTGGCTCGCCAAGGGGCAATGCGATCGACTGCAAATTTTTCACTTTAACAACAGAGAAATAATTTTTTGCAATAAGGTACACGTCGATGAACTCCGTACCGCTGCCTTCTGCAACAAAAGTGATTGCTGCAACACCTAATAATGATGGTCGCAATTGAGCACAATTCACCCAACCCATTTGGTGCAATGCCAAAGTGTACGACGATGCATTAGTCACCACAAAAGAACCATCGGTAGCTTGCGTCCAACTAACATCAGTATCGGCATTAGCGCCATAAAAAATCTGCATTCCATTAAGCAAGTTATTGGTATCGGTCATCACAGCAACAAAACTTTTATTGGGCTTCAACACCAACTCCACACCATCTTTGAAAGCACGTACGCGTATGGCACCAGCCGATTCAGTCATTACACCCCCAGCAACTGTGCTCATTGGATATTCCACGAAATCTGAATGCGTATACAATTCAATCAATTTGATCGTAAAAGGATATTTAACATCACTGCCTCCAGGATACATAAAAAGTGATGTATCGGCATAGAGCCTTGTATTTTGCTTACCTACAATTGGCCCCTTACCAACTGAATCCACAATAAATTCTTGCTCCTCTTGCCGATGCGTATTGTAAAAAGCATCCATTGATGAAAAAGTATCGTCACTGTCATCGCGCGTACTTTCACAAGAACTAAGCAATAAAGAAAATGCACAAAGGGCGACACTTGCTGCCTTAATAAAAAAATTATTTTTCATATCATCATTGATTTAAAGTGTAGGCCGGGCAAACTTCGTGTTGACCTCCGCAGTCTCCAAAGAAAAACGTAAGACCTACACGAAGGTTGCCTTCGTTCCACTTAACATTATAGCGCGCCTCGGCAAAAGGCCGCAAACAACCATAGTTTCGAATGATGCCCAAACCAGGTTCAGCATTCCAATTGTTTTGTTGCGCCTTGGGATTGGTAGATTCAGCATAATTGATCCAGTCGTGGTAAGAAGCATGGGCTAAGGCATACACGCCCCAAGCGTACGACGGCGTGAAATTAAAATGCAGCGAAGCCCCTGCATAAAAATCATGAAAACGATTAATAGCTGGATAATACTGCAATTGAGGCGCCACGGTAAATCGATTGTTCAAAATCAAATGTGCCCGAAAATCAGCACCAAAAGTTTGGGCGGTAAAATTGTAGATTCCAGCGAAGCCAAGCCCCCATTCCTGCAATACTTGTGCTCGAGCACTCACAGTGCCAAAAGAAAACAGTAAAAAGACAATTATTTTTTTGAGGTGGCGCATTGGTTTATCATCTTGTTGTGAATAAAATTAATAATAATTGACGAAGCAAAATTTTAAATTTGAAAAAATGATTTTACTGTGAAGCTCTGTATTGCTGAAAAGCCAAGTGTTGCTGGAGAAATAGCGAAAATTTTAGGCGCCAACAACCGCAAAGACGGCTATTGGGAAGGCAATGGCTATTGGGTGTCATACACCTTTGGACACCTTTGCTCTTTAAAAGAACCACACGACTACAAACCCGGCGACAAGTCGTGGGACATGTACAGCCTACCCATTGTACCAAAGGTATTTGGCATAAAACTCATACAAAACAAGGGCGTTGAAAAGCAGTTCAACACCATCAAAAAATTGGTTGCAGAATGTGAAGAAATCATCAACTGCGGTGACGCCGGCCAAGAGGGAGAACTCATTCAACGATGGGTCATGCAGCATGCCGAATACAAAGTACCGGTGAAACGACTTTGGATTTCGTCACTAACCGAAGAGGCCATAAAAGCAGGCTTCAACAAACTTGTTGACGCCAAGGAATTTGATTCACTATTTCAAGCTGGCGAATGCAGAGCAATCAGCGACTGGCTTTTTGGCATCAATGCCACGCGTTTGTTTACCATGAAATACGGGAAAAACAAACAAGTACTGAGTGTTGGTCGCGTGCAAACGCCTACTTTGGCAATGATTGTGCAGCGCTACCACGAAATACTTAATTTTGTACCGCAAACCTACTTTGAACTCAAAACAAACTATAGAGAAGCCATTTTTTCCTACAGCAAAGGAAAATTAGAAGACGAAGCCAAAGCGCAAAAACTTTTAGAAGAAATCAAAGATCAGCCCTTACTCATTGCTAAAGTAAGCATCAAAGAAGGCAAAGAATTTCCTCCAAATCTTTTCGATTTAACTTCTTTGCAAATTGAAGCCAACAACAAACTGTCTCTTTCAGCAGAAAACACTTTGGGTATTGTACAAAGCTTGTACGAGAAAAAAGTAGTGACCTATCCGCGCGTTGACACTGTGTTTTTGCCCAACGATATGTACCCAAAAATACAAAAAATGCTGGAGGGGCTCATCGATTACAAGGCGCTTGTTGCTCCGCTGCTCGGCAAAAAAATAGCGAAGTCCAAAAAAGTATTCAACGACAATAAAGTAACCGATCACCACGCCATTGTTCCCACGGGTGTTATTGCAAACAACATTACAGGACTCGAAAAAGACGTTTACGATTTGATCACACGACGTTTCATTGCTGCCTTTTATCCTGAATGTAAAGTATCGAATACCACCATCGATGCCACCATCGACAAACACGCTTTCAAAGCAACAGGCAAGCAAATTTTAGAAGCAGGATGGCGTGTTGTTTTTGACAAAGTAGAGAAGGCGAAAGAGGAAAAAGAAAGCGAAAAAGACGAAGAAAAAATACTGCCACTGTTCGATGAAGGCGAAAGCGGTCCGCACCAACCGCTTGTCGACAAAAAGAAAACATCGGCACCTAAAGAATACACCGAAGCAACATTGCTTCGCGCTATGGAAACCGCAGGAAAAGCAGTGGAAGACGACGAACTGAAAGCCTTGATGAAAGACAACGGCATCGGACGACCATCCACCCGAGCAAACATTATCGAAACACTTTTTAAGCGAACGTACATTGAAAAAAAGGGAAAGAAATTACTGCCAACTGAAATAGGAATTAATCTTATTGGCTGCATTCAAAATCCGACTTTAAAATCCCCAGAACTCACCGGACTTTGGGAAAAGAAACTACGTCAAATTGAAAGCGGAGAATTCTCGGCTCCGCAATTCATTAAGGAAATGGAGGAATTAGTCGGCAGCATGGTCAACGAAGTGCTCTTCAACAAAGCGCCTATTGTTGAGCAAAAACCATTGATATGCCCAAAATGCAAAAAAGGAAATGTCGTCAAAGGAAAAACGGCCTTCGGTTGCAGCGACTGGAAAACAGGATGCAATTTCCGCATTCCCTTTGAAGTGCTTTCAAATGATGAGGCCGTAAAACTTTTGGTAAACAATGGCAAAGTAACATTGCGCGGAAAAGTATATCTACTGGAGGAAATTATTCGTCAGTAATTTGACATTTCAAAATAAGATTCCTCGCACAAAAAAAACACAATGACAAGTACAGACTTACGAGCGAAATCCATAGACCTGCTGCGCGGTTGCGCCATTTTATTGATGCTTTTGGCCAACCTTTCTCCTTACTTTTATCTTGACAGCACTCCACTATTTTTACGCATCCTTTATTCAATGGCAGCGCCCATTTTTGTTTTTTTATCGGGCTATTCATCCTTCGCATTTTCGAGTGAAAATAACACGCGCTTTCCCTTCGCGTTTTGGCGCCTTATTTTTGCAGCAGCTTTTATCGACATTTTCCTTTGGCGCATTCTCCCCTTTCAAAATTTCGACGTGCTGTACGTGATCTCCTTTGTTATTTTAACACTGCACCATCTAAAAAACAAGCCTGCTATTTTACTAAACCTGCTTTTCGCAACTTTGCTTTTCAGCTGGATGGCTATCTCAACCTTTGTGCCTTACCGCTTTGAACTGCAAGACTTATCTCTTAACCATCTTTTTCAAGTGAATTTTAAAGAAACATTGCAGCGTTTTATCAGAGATGGATGGTTTCCCATTTTACCTTGGTTACTGATTGGTTGGTCAGGTGCATACTTTGCGCGCTACAGACTGGCAGAACGCAAAGAAGTAAAAATTGCTGCCACTGTACTCTTTATTGCTGGCCTCTACTACTTTCAGCAAAACCCTGTGAATGCAGGTCGCAACGGATATCTTGAAATATTTTACCCACTGCACCTTCCTTTCCTATGCTTGAGTTTAGGCGCAATTGCCTTGTTATTATGGGGCACACACTGCGTGCAGCAATTCGCGTCGTCAAAAAATCCAATTTGTATGCTGGGCCGAAATTCATTGTTTGTATACATCCTCCACTGTGGCATTAATGCTTTCTTGATTTCTAATTTAAATTGGGCTGTGTCCATTGGCACTCATGTTTTGACATACACCCTACTACTTGGCGTTGTTTTATCGCTCACATACGCCAAGGAACACTACGTAGTCAATGCGAAGAAATTACCGAAATGGCTGCAATTAGTCAGTGGAATGTAGCACAAAAGGAGTGAAAAAAGAAAATGCCGGACGGGCATCCAGCATTTTCTAACCTAACCTAACTAAACTTAACTAAATCACTTACAGTTGTACTGTAGAAGTATTTTTAGTGAAGCAAAGATACAAGAAGAAAGCACACAAGTCAAATTTTAGTCGAATATTATCTATCGTTTGTCGATAAATATCATTGTTTAGTGACTATTTTATTTAAATTTAAGAAACTAGTGGGATTTGGGGATCCATTAAATAGTTGCGAGGGAACGCAATTATCACTAAATTGTAAATAGGGTAATTAACAATTGTTTTTAAGTACGGGATTTATTATGCGCAAAATTAAAGTATTGATCGTTGACGATCACAAACTCATTCGCAGAGGCATTTGCACTTTGCTAAATAGCGACGAAGATATTGAAGTAGTAGGAGAAGCAGCAGATCCCGAACAATGCTTAGAAATACTTCAACTCAACAAACCCGATGTGATTTTAATGGACATTTCGTTAGATGCAGCTGACGGCATTGCACTCACCAAAGAAATAACACAAAACAATCCACGAGTAAGAGTAATCATGCTTTCGATGCATTTGCAAGAGAGCTATATCAAGCGAAGTGTGCAAGCAGGAGCAGACGGCTATATTTTAAAAAACTCACCAACAGAAGAACTCATTACCGCCATTAAAGAGGTCGCCAACGGCGGAAAATACCTCGCACAAGAGGTATCTCGCATTATGGCTTTGAATTATATGTCATCACAAGATGGCGTAGATTCAAAATACGCGAAAGGAGAAATTTTAACCAAACGAGAACTACAAATCGTAAAGCTAATTTTAGACGGGCTCAACAACCAAAAAATTGCAGATCAGCTCTCTATTAGTCACCGCACTGTAGACACGCACCGCACCAACATCATGCACAAAGTGAAAGTTAAAAACGTAGCAGAACTAGTGATGTACGCTGTTAAAAATAAGTTGATTGAAATCTAAACTTCCGAAAACTGAAAAGCAACACTTTTTAAATCGGTCCAAAATGCTGGATAAGATTTCTCCACCACTTCTGGTTCTTCTATAAGCACGCCTTCTAAAAGCATTGCCAATGGCGCGAAAGCCATTGCCATCCGATGGTCTTCATAGGTGTGCACAGGAACTGCGCTAGGCTTGATACTTCCGGCATGCACAATCATTGCGTAATCACCGTCAGCGTCTACGACAATGCCAAATTTCGCAAGCTCATTTTGAATGGCCGCAATGCGATCAGTTTCTTTAATGCGCAAACTTTCCAGTCCAGTCAGTCTTCCTCCAAGGCCTAAGCCCGCAAGTGTAACCGCCAGGGTTTGCGCAACATCAGGGCAATCGGTAAAATCATCATTAAATAGCGCAGGCAAAGCATTGTTGCTTTTTGTGAGGCGCACACCATCATTTAAAAATGTGCTACGCACACCCAATCTATCGTACATCTGCACAATTGCTGAATCGCCTTGCAAACTAATTTGTTTCAATCCTTTAATCGTTAAATCTAAGTCAGTAGAAAAAGCCGCCATTTGATACCAATAGCTAGCACCGCTCCAGTCGGCTTCTACTGTAAATTCTTGCGGCGAATAAACGCCCTCCTCTACTTTAATAATTGATCCTTCCCAGGTATATTTTGCACCAAAATTTTCCATCAGGCGCAAAGTCATTTTCAAATAAGGCACCGAAGCGACTTTGCCCGTCAATTCCATTTCTAATCCGCCAGTCAATTTAGGCGCAATCATTAAGAGTGCGGAAAGATACTGACTACTCACACTGCCATCGATCGTAATTTTTCCGCCACGCAATTTCCCTCCTTGAACGCGCATTGGCGGACAACCCTCTTTTTCAAGGTATTCAATATCGGCGCCTAAAGCGCGTAGCGCATCAACCAGTATTTTGATAGGACGGTTGCGCATGCGCTCACTGCCTGTCAATATTTTAGTGCCCGGCTGCAATGCAGCGTAAGCTGTCAAAAAACGCATAGTTGTACCTGCCGGACCAACATCCCACGTTTCGCCATCATTGTCCAAAAGCTGCACCATTGTTTGCGTGTCTTTGGCAGCCGCCAAATTGTGTATAGAAAAATGAGATGCGCACAAAGCGCGAATCAACAAAAGGCGATTGCTTTCACTTTTAGAAGCAGTGAGTACAATTTCTCCTTTTAATACGCGGTGGTGTTTTAATATTTTAAGCACGGGCGATTACTGAATTATAATATTTAAGTGCGGCTACAATTTGTTTTTTGTTAGCGGTATAATTCACTTCGCCATCACCAATGGCTTTGAGCAAAGTAAAATTAATCGCGCCTTTGTCGTTCTTTTTATCCTGCATCATCAAATGCAAATACGCGTCAAAAAAATCTTCACGCAAGGGCGTCGGCTGGTACAACTTCACCAAAATCGATTCTATCTCTTCGGCCTGCTGTGATGACAAGCCGGCAAGCGATTGGCTCAAATACAATTCAGCGATCATTCCTACTGCAATGGCTTCGCCATGCATCAATTCGCTGAGCGCAAGATTGTCAATTGACAACGTTTCAACAGCATGACCAATCGTATGCCCGAAATTGAGCAATTTGCGCAATCCCTTTTCACGCGGATCTTGCAGCACAATGTTGTTTTTGATATTTACCGACCAATAAATAATGTCTTCAAAATCAATTTTCTTCTTCAGCGTTATTTTTTTAACAAGATCCCAATGTTTTTGATCGCGAATCAGGGCGTGCTTCAATACTTCAGCAAAACCTGATCGAACCTGACCCTTTGGCAATGTTTCCAAAAAAGAAGGTAGAATAAAAACACCTTTTGGATAAGCAAAAACACCAATTTGATTTTTCAAACCATTTAAATCAATGCCCAACTTACCTCCAACCGATGCATCCACTTGCGACAACAATGTGGTTGGAATATTAATAAAATCAATTCCTCGCTTGTAGGTTGATGCAATAAAACCACCCATATCACCAATCACGCCTCCTCCTAAATTCACAAACAAGGCTTGTCTGTCGGCTTCCGCTTCGCTCAGTGTTATCCAAACTTGAGTCACTACTTCAATACATTTGTTTTGCTCACCACTTTCAATCTCCACAATTTCTGCGTCTTTCAAAAACGGAACATGAAACTGAACGATAGGCAAACAGTGCTCTATAGTGTTTTCATCCACCAAAATAAAAAACTTGGTGTACTGCGCAGCATGCTCCTCTAAAAAGCTTTGCACTTGCTGCAATACATCGTCTCCGATGAAAACAGAATAATCCTGCGACTTAATTTCTTTCAGCATAATAAATGTTGGGAAGGCAAAAGTAAGAAATAGAATGCCGAAAGTGGAAAAGTAGGAGACCTAAAGTTAAAATTCACAACTTTAGGTCTCCTACTCTATCTATAGCCTACTACTGCAGCGGACAACCACCGTTGTCGGCACCTCCCGCATGAATTGGACATTTGTCAAAAACATCGGGAACACCATCTACATCACTGTCTTTATCAGTGCACCCCTTGAACTCTGCAGATCCAGGTGTATTTTTACATAGGTCTTCGTGGTCATAAACACCATCACCGTCGCTGTCTGGACATCCTTGATGTTCAATGTCGCCTGGCACATCTATGCACTTGTCGTTGTTATCCGATACGCCATCTCTATCTATATCAGGACAGCCTTTCATGGCTCGAGAACCAGGAGCACCCGGACAAAGATCTTCGGCGTCTATGATGCTGTCTTTGTCAAAGTCAGGACAACCGCGCAATCCACCGTACAAAGTAGGACACTCATCAATTCTATCGGCTACACCATCGTTATCGCCATCGGGACAGCCACCCAAATCAGGATTACCAGCCTCGGTAGGACAAATATCATCGTTGTCGGCTACACCATCACCGTCTTTATCGGGACATCCTTTGTGTTCAACAGGTCCTGCAATGTCTTTACACAAATCCAAAAAGTCGTTCACGCCATCTTTATCACTGTCTTTACGAGACAAAGTGCGTTTGATTTTCTCTTGTTCTTTTTGCTCTTTCGACAATTTATTGCTGTAACCCGTTAGGATGTTTACGCCCACTCTCACGTTGAGTGTTTTAGCATAATCAAGTTGCGAAAAACCCAACACATTGTCGCCTGCAGCATAAATCTGCACAGGACCAAGATTCAATGCCAATGCGGCGCCCAAATTGTTGTAACTTCTGTTGACTACCGAATAACTTACTGTAGCTTGAACCATAGAACCTAAATTAACACCGCCAGTTGCGGTATACGAAGGGTACAAATTACCAGCAAAAAGCTGTCCATGAAACAATAATCCAAGGTTGAAATATTTATTGAAATCACATTTTCCGCCAACATATATATTTCCGACAATACTTGTTGAATAGGAGTAATTTTCCTTTTTCTTTAAGCCGAAAATATTGGTCAAACTGTCGGTTAAATTCTTAGTGTATGCAGCATTGTTTGTGTCACCGAGATACTTAATGATATCAAGTCCACTCCATGTGAATTCTGCTTTATTGTTGTAATAACGTGTGGCATCCGTTTTCCATTGAATAGCACCTACATCAGTGGCAGCAATGGAGGCAGATAATTTTTTAGTGAATTTGTAATTTGCACCCAAATCAAATGCGGCACCAACGTTCTCAAAATTCGAAAGATAAGTACCCGCGTTGAAAGGCGAAGATGGGTCGGTTACGAAGCCCAAACCCGAAGTACGAAATCCTATGGTTGACGTAGCTTTCAACGTGAAGTCGTCAGCCGAAGTATTCAAGCCAATATTCATTTCTTCGCTATTGAAATTGCTCATGCCTTGCAACAACTTAACCTTTACTCCTGCAGTCAATTTATCCGTCCACTGTCGGGTATACCCAACAGCGTACTCACGGTAATGCGTAAAGCGAAACCCCATACCACGCATCGACATTGTTTCGCCAATAAAAGGCACTGTACCCTTGGTAACAAAGGTCATAAAGTCTTTAGAATAATCGAAATTGAAAGCCACTTTTTCGGTACTATTGAACGAAAAATAATTCTTGTCTTTCACCTTAAATCCCAGAGAAAACAGGTCTATATTCAGTCCCAATGAAATATAATTATCGGGTTGTAATTTTGACAACATATTGTCTGGCGTAAGGCTGGCGAAATTAATCACATCAGAAAACACGAATCCATTGTTCACCAAACTAACATCTAGACAGGACAAGGCGGGCAAGCCCAAATGAAAATTGGCTTTCGGCATCAAGCCTGGATTGGTGCGCGAGGCTTGCGGAACCATGTCCATATTGTACATGGTGAGTCCTTGCGAAAACACAGTATTGGCAAGCACTACAAACAAAAGAAGTATACTTAATTTTTTGATCATTTTGCTGAATTATTAAGATCTAATTTAACTTGGGCCAAAATCCCCAAACGAACATTCATTATGTAATCGGCATAAAATTTTGCTGCTGTAGCTCCCGCATTGGCTGTGGCCAGTTTTGTAGCAACCACAATGTATTTTGCATTTTTCAATGTCCCTACCCTAACTTCGTCTACAACAATATCTGTGCGGGCAGCAGAAGCCGACAGCAATTCACCATTTACATCTACCAATGACGAAGGCACAACTTCTTTGTATCCATCGCTAAAAATAGAATCGAGCACAGCATGATTTTCATCTAAGAAATACATTTGCACATCAGCTTCAACAGGGTATTCGTTTAAAATATTGACACGCAAGGTTGCAGTGAGCACATTTTGAAAAGCCTCAACGGGAAAGGCAATGGTATCCTTAATCACCAAATTTGACACGCTGCCATACAGCGGCACATCAAGATCCATAGAAACATCAATGGCGCTAGAATCGGTAATGAAATTTACAGCAAAACCATTAGGATTCAATGTGCCTGTCATCCCATAAATTAATTTTGCAGGATTACTGCTCAAAACGGTGGTGACGTTGGTAGTACTTTTATCAATCAATATATTGGTTAGCGCAGTAGTACCTGCCGACACCGGACTATTGATCACGAGCGGGTTGGCAATACCAGTAAACGGAATCGTTGCCCCAGCACCTGAAACCACCGACAAGGCCGACAAATCACCACTGATAGGAATACCTACCGAACTTTTAATTTTCAATGTCAATTTAGGATCGGCCAAAGAAATATTTCCACCCAAAGGACTTTTGAAGAAAGAAAAGTCCAAAGAATCTTTAGGTATCGTTAAGGCTTGCGTGCCGAGATAGCCTTCGATGTAGGAGAAGTCTAAATTATCAATAGTAATCACTGCACTAACAGAATCGGTGGGACTGATGGGAACTGGGTTGCCAGAAGAAATAACAGATGCCACGAAGGTGGCAGGCAAATAATTCACTTGGCCACCACCCGCGGTGAGGTCAAAGGAATATCCCGTCAAATCAAAAGAACCAGATGCATTCGTAGATGAAACGTGGTTAGAATTCAATGGAATAACTTTAGAAAACGGCACACCTTGCTTTGTTGCATATGGCAAAGTAATCGTAAGTTCGGCGGTCTCACGAATACCATAGTCAATGTTGTATGATATTTGTCCACCCTTTAAAACCAAGGTATTCAACTGTGCACCATTGGGCATTGTTAAGTTAGTATTGATTGTTTGATTGAGCACTTCCTGCGAAGGAAATACGGCGCTTGCAGAAGACACATTCAAATTTGCTGTAGTCAAATCCACCGTTAACGCATCACTAAATTTTATTGCGACGGGAGTTGGGATGGTACCTGGGGAACTAAAGGAAGCGATCACCACTTTCACATCACTGTTCATTGTTTTTCCAATTAAACTTGCATTTTTTGAAACACTTGCACCAGCAGCAATACTCGGATAAACAAAAGTCGCTACCAGACCATTTCCAACTACATTTCGAATTTCAACGGTTAAGTTGGTGAGTTGTGTTGGCCAGTGATTGGTAATGGCCATAGTCAAAGTTCCGGCAGAAAATGTAACGGAGCTGAATCCACTCAGAGTGGGCACCGCGACAGATCCTCCCGCTTGCGGTGGCACAGCTGGAAATGGAGCATTGTTGCCATTTGCAGCAGTCAAAGTTCCTTTTGCAGGATTGGCCATACCCGCCACCACAGTGCCCAAAGTAATAGAAGAAGTAGTATTAATCGCTGGAATGGTAAAGGCTGCAAAGCCGAATTTTTTA
The DNA here is from genome assembly GCA_947444925.1 of Flavobacteriales bacterium. Taxonomy (GTDB): domain Bacteria; phylum Bacteroidota; class Bacteroidia; order Flavobacteriales_C; genus JAHEZL01. The sequence goes on from CANFBW010000006.1 coordinate 74,476, forward strand.
GAAATGGACTGTGCTGGTATGCTGATCATTTCGGCAACATTGTATGAAAACAATGCTGCTGAATAGGTAAGATGCAACAACTTATTTTGATCACTTTTAATCAACGTGGTATCCACTGCTTTCAACAAATCACCAAGTATCAAATCGGTATTGATGAGCGGCGCAGCAATACCCGGGTTATAGCCCGTAGTATCGAGATTTTTTAAGTCGTATTTGTCTTTCACGCAAGAAGACAATAGAAGTGCAGGCAGAGCCAGTAGCAAGAGTCGTTTCATAATCAAAATTTCGTCAACTACACCTCGTACGACGAAACGCAAAGAAGGTTATCGGCAAGCACTATTTAATTGTCAATGGATAGAAGTACAGGCTCCCTTTGTCGTCTCCAACAATAAATTCAGGAATAGCATCATTGTCCAAATCCTCAATTAAATAAGGGGATGCAGCCTCAATAGGGAAGCCATCAGAAAGCACACCTGTATTGTCGACGAGGTATACTTTATTTTTTAAATAATCAACATATCCCATGCGAAACGTTCCCTTGTTGACATTGTCAAAATACAATTTACCTCTAATGTCAGCTTCGCCCAAATCGACGGTAAAAATCTCCGCCTTACTTAATTTGTAGGCATAGATATTTTCCTCGTCACTGAAAATGATATCCTTTGCGCCATCACCATTGACATCTTCCAAATACCACGTGTGTTCGTCGCCAAAAGATTTAAAGGCAATTTTCTCCACAGTGCCATTCAAATACAACAAGTGCAAAGTGCCGTCTTCGTCGGTATTGACCACTGCGCAACGGTCGAATGAAGCACCAGTCAACACTGCAAATTCATTGTTTTTAGATTTAGGCACTTTGCCTTTTACTTTCGCTTTTTCTTCACCTTTGCGGCCGATGACTTTCACATTCCCCGCGACATCCACCACCACGATGTAATCTTTACCAGCATAATTCAAATACACTAATGCGCTTTTGATTTCTCTGGGCATGCCTTCAAATTCCCAGCCTTTAACAGCGGCACCACTTATTTCGTAATTCGTGATTTTACCATTGGCAAAAGGCACCAAAATACGGTAGTTCCTAGTTTTATCGTAATCTAGCACGGTGAGCGGCGCACTAGAGCGCACATTGAAATTCACAGGAAAACCGCGCACATCGCCACCATTTCTATCAATCAAATACAGATGGTTCGGTGTGTTAAACAAATATTGCAACTTGCCGTTTTTATAGCAGTCGACTTGCTGAATTTCGCCTAATATTTTTTCATTTAATTTTTTCTTCCACAATATTTTACCGCCCTTATTGATCAAATATAGATTGGTGGCATCGTCTTGCAAAATAATTTCTTTCTCCTTATTCACATGGTTCAACATGCTTTGAGGGCGACGCGACAACGTGCTATCGAGTTTAATTTCAAGCAATGAAATAGATTTGCTTTCTACCTTTGGATTGTACTTCAGGTAAGCGGATGAGTAAAACAAATTTCCGTTTGAATTGATTTGGTAAGCCAATGCTTCAAACTTGCCAATACTGTCAAGGCGCGGCTCCATATTTTTGAAAAAAGCATTCGACGTAAATGGCTTCCACAAATTTTTGGCCATCTTAAAATTAAGATATGTCATGATGTTCGTATTGTCAGAAAACTGCTCCATAAACTGAGTAAAGCGAGGATTTTTACCAAGCGTTTTGCCACTGATGTACGAATTGATAAAATGCTTGAGTGCCCCAGGTGTATTGGCAAAAACAACATACTCTTCAATCATGATGTAAAAGGAATTCTCAATAATTCCCGCCATATTTCCGAAGGCGCGAGGCAACAATCCAACGAGGCCTAAATCTTCAATTTTGTAGCCTTGAAATTCAACAAGATCGGCAGCCGGATTTGTTTTGGCTTGCATTTCCTTAAGCTTACTATCGGCGAGTTCCACGTCATTCACATGTATCACAAGATAGGCCGACTCTTTGTAATCTTCCGACGGCGACTGCGCCATCGTTAAACAAATTTCATTGCCCACCCAAGGATAAACATCGTCTTCAATATTGATGTCGTGCTCCATCACCATATCGGTGAATTGTTTTTCAAATTCGTATAGCGTTTTTGTTCCTGCAAGATAATTTTTATAGCCTTTTTTAAAGTTTGAAAAATCTTCGATTCCGAAATACAAAAAGAACGCTGAATTTTCGGGAAGCACTGAAGTGACAGTAATTTTTTGAGGTTTTTGTCCCGAAAACAATTTCAAATAGGTGTTCACACTATCCGGCTCATAACTCAAACCGTTCATCGTAAATCCATCATTTTTCAAATTAATATCGATTTCCGACCAAGTAGCAAAACTTGAAAAATCTTGTATCGCTGTTGCGAATTCCTCATTAACCAAAACGGTTAGTATATCTGGCAATCGTCGGTAATTCACAAATACATTTGCCGACGCGTTGGGGTCGGCAGCTTTAAACACTTTCACAAAAGCAGTATTGGTAACCAACGGAGAACCATGCTTCAAATACCGAACTGCATCTTCTATTAACAAAGAGCTCGGACTGATTACAAGAATGCCATCAGAAAAAGCAATGGAATGACCTCGTCCACTTCTACTATCGATACTTTCAAATATTTCAACTCCTTCATAAATCTTTGAAAAAGTTTTAATAGCAGTATCCCCCCTATTGATCACCGCTTGAAATTCTTTCAGAACAGAAGCATCTTTGCACTGAAAAGAAAAAAGCACCGAACATTCGTGCACCCCTGTTTTATGCAAAGACAAAAATGCAGGCTCACCCTCGAGCAAGCTGCGCAACTTGGCGCTTTTTTTGAATGCTATTGAAAAATAAGTGATTTGACTATCAAGGGCCACAATGCCTGAAAAAGCCGACAAATCTTTCCAGTATTCGGCTTTGTTCTTAATGTCGTTCCATTTTGCGAAAGGATCAGACGCACGAATGATCAATCCTGCGCTTTCAGGAATGGCGTTGAGCGTCAACTGTACTTTAACATCAGATTCCGTTTCGACGTAAAAATAAGCGAGCGCACCTGCAACAGCAAGGGCAGCTATAATTAAAACAATGACAATTCGTTGAGACATGCAGCGTATATTTCGAATTACAAAAATATAGCGATAAAAGGCAAATGCCCTTGCTGCCGGCAATACTTATAAACAAAGCCCTATTCAAAAAGCGACAATTGCTCTCCTTGAGGCAACAGCGCAAACGACATTCGGTGAAAAGGCGTTGCACCAAAACAGCGAATTGCCTCGCGGTGCTGCTTGGTAGGATATCCTTTGTTTACAGCCCATCCATAAGCAGGATAGTCAAGCGAAAGGTTTTCCATAAAAGCGTCACGCTCTGTTTTCGCCAAAATAGAAGCTGCAGCTATGCTGAGGTATTTTCCGTCACCCTGAACAATGCATTGATGCTCTATTTCAGGGTATTTTTTAAAACGATTTCCATCAATGAGCAACAATTCCGGCTTTAACGTCAATTGATCTACAGCTCTGTGCATGGCCAAAAACGAAGCATTAAGTATATTGATCTCATCAATCTCACTGTGGCTCACCGAAGCGATATGCCATGCCACTGCATCTTTCAGTACTTCGTCACGCAAAATCAAACGCTTTTTTTCGTTTAGTTTTTTGGAGTCGTCGAGCATTTTGTTTTTATACTTGGGCGGAAGTATTACTGCAGCCGCGAATACTGGTCCGGCCAAACATCCGCGACCGGCTTCATCACAACCGGCTTCAACAATACCCTTTTTAAAATAGGACTTTAGCATTCAACAAAACTATATATTTTTAGCAATTTGTTATTGAAAAACTCAATAAAAACAACATTCTAGGATAGGTTTAACAAATTATTGCTGTGCTCAAAAATATGTGCTAATTTCCCACACTCAAATTTTAAAAACAAAATACCATGCAGATCGACATTAAAAAGAAAAAAATCAATAAGACACTCATAATGTTAACTATTGGCTCGCTCCTTCTTGCCGGTTGCGGAAAAAAGGAAAGCAAAGAAGAAGGCGTGATTTTCAACAATGATTTTGAAGCCACTCTGGGATGGATTGAAAATGTAAATGGCGTAGTTCGCGGAGAAGCACATTCAGGAAACTTTTTATGCAAAACCGACACGCTTGGACCTTATGGAAACACCTTCACTCTTGAATTGAATAAGAGCAGCGACAAGCCGTTGAAAAAAGTGTCGGCTAGCGTTTGGATGCTAAAAAGCACTGATGCTGCGGAAGGCGTGCTCGTTATTGAAATATCTAATAAGGACAAAAAAAGTTTGGCCTATATTTCTTCTTTGACAAAAGGCGTTGCGAACAGCACGCATGAATGGACAAACATTGAAGCCTTTTCCGATCTTACCAAAAAAGATTTAAACAATCCAAGCAATAAAATCACTGTTGTTTTCATAAACACAAGCAAAGACAGAATTGATATAGACGATGTCAAAATCAAATTTGAATAACATTTAAAAAAGATGCTGAAAAGCATCTTTTTTTTTGCACCAAAAGAGCCATCAACGGTTCGTTACTACTTAGCCGTGTTATACAAAACAAATCCTTTTCCTATCGCATCATAATTCGCAACCGCTTTGCATAAACCAAGGTGGAGCGAATCGATTTTATTTTCAGGAGCCGTAAAATCCTGAATGATGTATTTGTGTTTATTGAATTCTTTTAAAACAGGTGAAAAATCCAATCCCACGCAAGCTTTTCCACCTGCAAAATCAGGATACAGGTGCATATAAATAGACTTTTCCTTTAAGTATTTACTCTCAAAAGAATCAGCGATTGCAATCACCAAACGGTACTTAAAAGGTTCTTTAAGTGAAATTAAATACACCGACTCAATTGTCATTTTTGACGTAAGAACTTTGCTTCCAAGCAGCTTTCTACTATTACCAAGTTCGTTCAAATGAAGCAACTGTACTTCAATGACATCACTCATCCGCGCAATCCACTCTTTTTCTGCCCTTCTGTTTGGCAGCACAGCACCGTATTTTTCGCCAATAAATTCGGCCAAATACGCACTTGACATGAGCGCACCATCAATACTAATGTGTTGATTTTTGTGAACTACGTTTTCAAAGCAATTACTACTGTAATGCAATTGGTTGTTGAGTAAATTGAAATCAACAAAAGGAATACTATTCCTATCGGCATTTGCGAGTAATGCGGCGTGTTTGTATTTGTACTCCTTACTCAACAAATCATAGTAGGTCGGTGCCAGAGTATAGACCAAAGAAAAATTGTTTTCCTTTGCTAACTCCACAAATAGTTTTAAATACACTTCGTTTAAATAATCAATTTTGTAGTGCACATAATCTAAAGTATCGGTAACAGCGCCAGCATCGTACTCCTTCACACAATTATCGTCCATGGCACTTAACACAGGTTGAAATCCCCTGGTATTTGAATGTTGACTTTTATAATAATTTTTATCATTTAGAAGTGAGTCTCTAATTTTCCAATTGTCATGATTTCTAATCGATGGAAAAAGACAATGGATATAATCAGAAGGAGGGCGACAACTTGCAATGGCTTGCATTTTATTCAAAGAAAAAGAATAACCATCCAAAGTAGCATAAACCCATATACTGCTGGTGTCCGAATAAAAAGAAGGCAACAAAGCAAAGAGTTCCAGTACCACAATTTTTGGCTTTTGAGTTTTTAATGCTTCCTTTAAATTATAGTAGCACAACTCTAAATTATTGGCATCAAAAGAGAGATTAAAACTATTGGTTCCCAACTTATTGTCAATAATCGCGGGATCGAAACAAGCATACGAATGTGAATTACCAATAAAAAGAATGTCTACTGAATTTTCTTTCAATTCATTAAACTCTTCCCATCGGTTGTATGGTGAATATTGCGGCGTTAATGTAGGCCCCATGACCAACACCAAAGCAACAAAAAGAAGTCCAAGCAGCACTATTTTTGCAATTGCTTTCCCCATCAAAATTGAAAATAAATGAATTTACCATCACTGTAATTTTGGTACTTCCCAAAATAAACAATCAGCACTAAAAAGGCAAAATAAACAGTCCAACGCAGTACTGCCGGAGCCTGCAAAATCTTACGTTTCAATGCATGTTTTCGCTGAAAAAACTCAATCAACGCCAACACCAAAATCGAAAGTAGGGCAACTGAAAAATCTGCCTTATCCAATCCATGAGAATACAAAGATCCATTACTGAAATCCATATAATCAATGTAGCCCAAATTACCTGCTACATATAGCGCGTCCGCAAAAGTTTTGGCTCTGAAAAATATCCATGCGAACGACACCAGACCTAGGGTAAGAAAAGCGCCAGACATTCGAAGGAAAAAAGAACTTGCGTCAATTTTAAAAAATGCAAACACTGAATTTTTAAAAGGACGGATGACACTTTCTACAAGTTGAAATACACCATGCAGCAACCCCCAAAACAAAAAATTCCAACTTGCTCCATGCCACAAACCACTTAATAAAAAAACAAGCAAAACATTGCTGTTCTTTCTCCATGCTAAAACACGATTCCCCCCTAATGGAATGTATACATAATCTCGAAACCAGGTACTTAATGAAATGTGCCACCGGCGCCAAAACTCGCCTATCGATTTTGAAAAATAAGGTCGATTAAAATTTGTCATCAAATCAAACCCCATCACTTTGGCAGATCCAATTGCAATATCAGAGTAGCCCGAGAAATCACAATATATTTGTACCGCAAAAAACAATGTAGCAACAATCAAAGGCACTCCCGCGAGATCACCTAAGTCACCATAAACACTGTTTACAAAAATAGAAAGCCGATCAGCAATCACGATTTTTTTAAAAACCCCCCACAACATTAGCAAAAGTCCGCTCCTTAAATTTTCGTAGTTAAACTTTTTTTCTTCTCGAAATTGCGGCAATATATTCTGAGGACGCTCAATTGGTCCTGCCACCAGTTGCGGATAAAACATTACGTATAAAGCATAGATCCCAAAATGCTTTTCCGCTTTTTGATTTCCGCGGTAAACCTCAATAGTATAGCTCATCGCTTGAAAAGTGTGAAAAGACAAACCAACGGGCAATAGAATACTGAGCAAAGGCAAGCGCGATACATCATTCACTTCAAAACCCAACAAATCGTTTACATTTTCAATAAAGAAATTGTAGTACTTAAACACACAAAGAAAACCCACATTCACTACAATACTCAGAATCAAAACGGCTTTCCTTGTTTTTGCAGCCAGCGTTTTCTCTATCATTATTCCCGCAAAGAAATCAACGATGATCGTCACAAAAAGGATGGCGATGTAAACCGGTATAAAAAACATGTAAAAGATGCAACTCGCCAGCAAAAGCAGCATCCATCGGTAGCGGTGCGGAAGCATAAAATACAACAGCGTAACGATGGGAAAGAAAAACAAAAACTCAATTGAATTAAAAAGCATTGCTGACTATTGGTTTAATTCGTGATAGGGAAGGCAAACCGCAAACAATCGAAAGTGAAACACAAATCAATCTCTCTCACCATTGCGTGCTTTTTCATAATCTACAGTCTCCACATGTTCAAAAACACTCGCCGGTACATTTCCTCTGTTCCATTCGCCAAACACACCCCAATACACTTCTTCTGTTACTCCATCCCAATGTAAAATATTGCTCTTATACTGCCAACATTGGCAAATATTGAGATAGGCAAAAAACAAAACAAAGGGCACCAATATAAATCGCAACACCTTTTTTTGCCACATCATTGTATAAAAAGCTGCCATAGGCAAGGCAAAAAGAGGATAACTTTGTATGAGGGCGCGCATACCAAAACAACCGCCATACCACCAGCACCACCAGCATGACAGCAAATAAATTATCAGCACCGTGTAAGTAATCATACCCAAGGAAAATTGCTTGATCTTTTTCATCTGAAAAAAACCAATCAAAGCAAAAATCATAACAGGAGTATACAGCAACCACCCTTTTCTGTAGCTAAAAAGCAGATTCATAATCTGAGGATCATCAAAAAAGAATCGTTCACTGTCACCATATGAAAAATACAAATACTGCCCTGTAGCCCACTTCCAATAGATCAATTGCGGAATGATAGGAAGCCAAAAAAAACAAAATGCACCAATAAGTTGAAGATAATTCGATTTGATCAAATGCATTTTATGCAAGAAAGTTTCTTTTGACGAAATGCCGTACAATAGCGGAATGAGCGCAATCAACACATCTAAAGGTCTGATCACCGCAATGAGTCCAATTAAAAAACCAATGCCCAACATTGTTGTTGCTTTTTGGTTTTGATGCCACTTCACCACCAATAAAAGCAGAAGCGAAAACAAGAAAAACAAATATCCATGCGACAACAGCGGCCATGCTAAAGTGTAGTAAAATAAATTAGTGGCGCAAAAAATAGAAAACAAAGTAAGTGCTGTTGGCCATTCGGCAAAGAAAATTAAAAGCAATTTCCTCAGAAAAAAAAGTCCCAACAAACAGTAAATAATGCTTCCCCAATAAACACTGTAGGCGTATGGTTTTGAATAGCCATCAGCCAAATATTTATCACTGTTACTAGCCACCAAATGGCCAATACCAAAAAAAGGTGCATACATATAAGCCATTCCCATTGACACTTTTGGAACTGGGATTCCATTTGGTTGAAACAGCCAATAGCCATTTGGGAAATGAAAAGTAAGGTCTTGTTCGATCACTGTCGCCACCAAATAACTATAGTACTGATCAGCATCAGAGAAAAAAGGATGCCCTCCCTTAAAATCCTTCCAAGTATTATAATTCGTTGAAGAGAAGAGTAAAATCACCATCAACACAATGGCGGAGGGACTTTTAAATATTTTTTTCATCGTGCTCTTTTTCCTTTAACTTCTGATTTAACAACGCAATTTCCTGAACAAGCTTTTTACTCGATTGCTGAAGTTTCGAATTTACAATCGACAAATGTAGTAAATATATAAAAATGGTAAAGATGGCAACGGTGAATATTAAATTGGGCGCTTCATAAACTTCCATCGTTTTGGCCAAGAGTTCAAAGCCTGAGGTCCAAAAAGTAAAAACGACCAACAACAAAGAAATGCCAATCCAAAAAATAGAATATTCAACCCTCAATTTCCCTTTGAGCACCAATCGAGAAACGTAAGCCAACAAAATAAAACTAACAATTAAGGTAATGAGTTGAATACGGGTCATAAGATTATTTTTTACGAATTGTAGCGAAGATAAGTGCCAATGTAACTTTTACCATATAATAGATCGATCGCGAAAATGTAATAGAAGAAGTCCCACCTGTGCGCTCGTGCATCACAACCGGAATTTCTATAAATTTTAATCCAGCCTTTTTAAACAGCACTATAGCTTCAGGCTCAGGATAGTCATCGGGATATTGCTCCACAATAGCTGCAATTGCCTTTTGATTGAACAGCCTTAAACCGGAAGTATTATCAGTGATTCTAACGCCCACCAATAAGTAATTCAAGTATTCAAAATACTTTATACCAACCCTTCTCGAAAAAGTGGAACGAAAACCTTTGTTTTCAATGTAACGCGACCCAATCACCACGTCAGCTCCTTGTTCTTTCATCGCGCTAATCATCAACAAGATATTTTCAATGGGATGCTGACCATCTCCATCTACCTGCACAGCGTGACTGCAGTTGCTGCGCAAAGCATAAAGCAATCCTGTTTGCACCGCCGCGCCAATACCCTGGTTAATCGGCAAATGCAAAGAAACGCAATCGAGCTCCTCCAAAATTTCAGCAGTAGCATCTGAAGATCCATCGTTCACCACCACAGGACACAATTGCAGTCCCTTCTCCTGACTAAACAAATTGATTTTTTTCACCACCTCAGCGATATTTGCTTCTTCGTTAAAGGCAGGAATAATTACGGCAATCATTACAGGTGGGAATATCGAACTAATTTCTATATTTTTTCTAACAAATCAAAAGATACTTTACCTTAGCCCGAAGCATGAAAAAAAAATTTCTATTAAATATAGCACTATTGGTTTTCCTCAATTTACTGGTGAAACCACTTTGGATATTTATTGAAATTGAAGTGCAAAACAAAGTTGGAA
>CANFBW010000007.1 GCA_947444925.1 Flavobacteriales bacterium
GCGAGGCGTGGGAAATTTCAAAATCTACAAATTATTGAGTTCACAAATTACAGGAACATGATCGCTGTAGCTCAACCATTTTTCGATATCTGCTACTTCAAAATTCGTGATGCTTTTTTGAATTTCATTTGATGCAAAAATATAATCTATATGGTATGGTTTTGCGCGATTTCTTTGCAGAAAAAAAGTTGGTTTTGATTCTTTTCCTTGTTCCTCATTAAAATGGAGATGATATAAACTGTTGATCTTACTTTTCGCTAAATCGTTCACTACGTCGGAATGATTCCACCATCTATCCCATTCATCCCAAATCGCATTACTATTGAAATCCCCAGCAAGAATTATCTTCTCGAATTTTGTTTTGTTTATTTCTAAGTATTTCCACAATTGACCGATGTAGCCAAAGTTTGGTGATTTGTTTTGGCTCGTCCAAATATTGACTAATTGAAAATCATTATTTATTAAGCAAGGCAAGAAGTGCTTAACATCATGATCTTTGTACAAAGCACTCCATTCAAGTAATTCAATTGTTGTTTTGTGCTTTACAAAAACTCCAAGTCCTTTGTTTTTATTGTCGCCTTTCCATAGGTAATTTCCTGCCCAAGCAATGTACTGCTCGTGCTTTGCCAATTCCGGATTTTCACATTCTTGTATTATGTAAAGGTCAGCATTAAACTCTGAAAGATGTTCGAACTTATTCCTTAACGCACCATTACAATTCCAAGTAACTATTTTCATCAACTATTTTTGCCTTTGTATGGTGAGTTATGACCATCGGATGTGCGAAAGGCGCATATCCTCATTAAATATGCAACGCTCTTTTCCCTGTCGCATCCAACGCAGCCTCTTTCAACGATTCCGTGAAAGTAGGGTGTGCATGGCAAATACGAGATATATCTTCGGCAGAAGCACGGAATTCCATAGCCACTACTGCTTCAGCGATGATGTCGGCAACGCGTGGACCTATCATGTGAACACCTAAAACTTCGTCGGTATCGGCGTGCGCCAATACTTTTACAAAGCCGAATTCAGCATCCATACTTGCGCGAGCGCGACCACTTGCTTTGAAAGGAAATGAACCCACTTTGTAGGGAACTTTGCTTTCCTTCAATTGCTCTTCTGTTTGACCAACAGCCGCAACTTCAGGCCAGGTATAAACAACACCTGGAATTAAATTATAGTCGATGTGTGGTTTTTGTCCCGCAATACTTTCGGCAACAAAAACACCTTCTTCTTCTGCTTTGTGCGCCAACATTGCACCTTTGATAACATCGCCGATCGCGTAGATGCCAGGAACGCTAGTTTCTAGTTTATGGTTCACATCGATTCTTCCTCTATCGTCTAACTTCACTCCCGCTTTGTCTAAACCTAAACCGTCTGTATAGGGCTTTCTTCCTACTGAAATCAAACAGTAGTCGCCTTTAAATTCTACTTTTTCACCTTTAGCGTTTTCTGCTACAACAACGGCATCTTTAGCTGATCCTTTAGCAGAAAGCACTTTGTGTCCGAAGAAAAATTCGAAACCTAATTTGGTCAATGCTTTTTGCAATTCTTTACCTAAAGCCTTATCCATTGTAGGAATAATGCCCGATGCAAATTCCACCACTTGTACTTTAGCGCCCAAACGAGCGTAAACCGAACCCAACTCCAAACCAATCACACCGCCACCAATCACAATTAAGTTTTTTGGAACTTCGGTTAAGCTCAAAGCTTCGGTAGAAGTGATCACACGTTTTTTATCGATTTCCATTCCTGGAAAAGCAGCAGGTTTTGAGCCTGTAGCCAAAATCGTTTTATCGGTTTCAATTTGCTCTTTCCCTTTGTCGGAAGTGATCTCAATAGTATTTTTATTCACGAAAGAACCCGTGCCTTTAAACACAGTGATTTTATTTTTCTTCATCAGGAAGTCGATGCCTGCACAGGTTTGCGACACCACTTCCGCTTTTCTTTTGATCATTTGACCGATGTTCACCGACACACTTTGCACATCGATGCCGTGCTCCTTAAAAGTATGTGTAGCGTTGTGGTAGTGCTCAGAAGAATCTAACAAAGCCTTTGAAGGAATGCAGCCCACGTTTAAACAAGTACCGCCCAAAGTGCTGTACTTTTCAATGATAGCGGTTTTCAATCCCAACTGTGCACAACGAATGGCGGCAACATATCCACCAGGTCCTGATCCAATAACTACTACGTCAAATTTGCTCATGATACATTTTTTAAGTGCGCTAATTTATATTTTATTTTAATCCTTCTCTGATCAAATCGTGAAAATGTACCATGCCAAAATATTTTCCTTCCGCATCCACCACAATCAATTGCGTAATGTTCTTTTGCTCAAGCATTGCCAAACCCTTTATTGCCAATTCGTCTTTCAAAATCGTTTTAGGCTGGTGCCCCATGATGTCTTTCGCCTGCAAAGCATTGATGTCATTAGTATTTTCAAGCATTCGACGAATATCACCATCGGTAATTACACCCGAGATCTCAGCGCTGCTATTGAGCACTACAACCGCTCCAAGTCGCTTTGACGATAGCTCGTATATGACTTCTTTAATACTGGCATTTTCAAGTACCTTGGGTGCGACGCCCGACTTGCAAAAATCTTCCAATTTCAATGAAAGTTGCTTGCCCAGCGTTCCGCCGGGATGGTACTTTGCGAAATCCTCAGCACTAAATCCCTTCAACTCCAGTAAGCAAACAGCAATGGCATCGCCCATCGCCAATTGCGCGGTGGTACTGGCCGTTGGCGCAAGGTTGATGGTACACGCTTCCTGTGCAACGCCGGTGTAAATGTAAAAATCGGCTTCTTTGGCCAACAGCGAATTGTCGTTGCCACACAGGGCTATCAAAGGATTGCCGAGTTGTTTCAACAAAGGCACCAAAGCGCGAATTTCGGCGCTGTTGCCACTGTTCGAAATACAAATGACTGCATCGCCTTTCTGCACCACGCCCAAGTCACCGTGAATGGCATCGGCAGCGTGCATAAACACAGCAGGCGTGCCAGTAGAATTTAGGGTCGCTACTATTTTACTGGCGATATTGGCGCTTTTACCCACTCCACTTACAATCACACGGCCTTTACATTCAAGCAACAGCGTCACCGCTGCGGCGAAGCTACTGCCAATCCTACTCTTCAATGCCAATAAGGCCTGAGCTTCTATTTCAATAGTCGCGTGAGCTCTCTCGATGATCTTTTCCTGCTTTAACAAATTCTTATTTTTTTTAGAAAACTGATTTTATAGTGGCGTGGTTGCGCTTTATATTGTAATTTTAAATAGAATATCACAAAAATATCAAACTTTACGGAACTTATTACAATTGCAAATGGAGATCGATGTTGTTGAAAATGCCTTGACGGGTGCGCTGAAAAAATATTTTGGATTCAATAAATTCAAAGGAAGACAGGAAGAAATCATCAGTAATTTACTTGCGGGCAACGACAGTTTCGTCATCATGCCCACCGGCGGCGGAAAATCATTGTGCTACCAATTGCCCGCCCTCATGTCAGAGGGAACAGCCATCATCGTATCGCCACTCATCGCCCTGATGAAAAATCAGGTTGACGCCATTCGCGGGCACTCTGAAGAAAATAACATCGCCCACTACCTCAACTCATCGCTTACCAAAACGCAGATAGCCGTAGTGAAAGACGACATCAAGGCTGGAAAAACAAAATTACTTTACGTTGCACCGGAGTCGCTCACAAAAAGTGAAAATATTGAGTTTTTAAAAAACATCAACGTCTCTTTTTTCGCCATCGACGAGGCGCATTGCATTTCAGAATGGGGGCACGATTTCCGTCCCGAATACCGCAAGTTAAAAACCATCATCGAAGACATCACCCGCAGACCCATCATCGCGCTTACCGCCACAGCAACACCAAAGGTGCAGCAAGACATTCAAAAAAACTTGGGCATGATGGACGCCAAGTTGTACAAAGACTCCTTCAATCGTCCGAATTTATATTATGAGGTACGCGCGAAACACGACATCAACAAAGACATTGTGCGCTTCATCAAGGGACACGAAGGGAAGTCGGGAATCATTTATTGCCTCAGTAGAAAAAAAGTGGAAGAAACCGCCGAACTCCTACAACTCAATGGAATTAAGGCTTTACCCTACCACGCCGGCTTAGAAGCCAACACCAGAGCAGCACATCAAGATGCATTTTTGATGGAAGATGTAAACGTTATCGTTGCCACCATCGCCTTTGGAATGGGCATTGACAAACCCGACGTGCGTTTTGTGATTCACTATGACATTCCAAAAAGTTTAGAAGGCTACTACCAGGAAACTGGTCGCGCCGGACGCGATGGCGGAGAAGGCATTTGCGTGACCTATTACGCTTACAAAGACATTGAAAAATTAGAAAAATTTCTGGTTGGCAAACCCATTGCCGAACAAGAAATAGGCAAACAACTTTTGCACGAAATGGTGAGTTTTGCAGAGTCGGCCATGTGCCGCCGCAAATTGCTGCTGCGCTATTTTGGCGAAACGTACGACGATGGGAAATGCGACAAGGGCTGCGACAATTGCCGCCATCCGAAAGAGAAATTTGAAGGAACCTTGTTTGTCAGCACCCTTCTGGAAACCATTAAAGAACTCAATCAAAAATTCAAGGCCAAATACATCGCCGATTTCATTAGCGGCATGGCGCACCAAGACATCAAGGACCATCGCCACCATACGCATCCACTTTTTGCAGCGGGTCAAGGCAAAGACATCAAATTTTGGAATGCCGTCATCCGCCAATCGGTAGTTCATGGCTTCATCGACAAAGACGTTGAAACGTATGGCACACTGAAACTCACCGCAGAAGGTGAAAAGTTTTTAGAAGCACCGTATTCCGTGCTGCTCACGCAAAACCACGACTACGATCAAATCCGCATTGAAGAAAGCGAAAACAATCAAAAAACACATTCGGCTGATGAAGCATTGTTGGTGATTTTGAAAGATTTGCGCAAAAAAATAGGCAAGGACAAAAACGTACCGCCTTTTGTTGTTTTTCAAGACCCGTCGTTGCACGACATGTCCATTCAGTACCCATGCACAATGGATGAGCTACAGCAAATCGCAGGCGTGGGCAGCGGCAAAGCAGCAAAATTCGGCAACCCTTTTGTTGACGCCATTGCAGCCTATGTGAAAGAAAATGAAATTGACCGTCCGCAAGACATGGTCATCAAATCAGCGGTGAACAAAAGCGGATTGAAAGTATACATCATTCAAAACATCGACCGAAAAGTGCCGCTCGAAGACATTGCCAAAGCCAAAGGCAAAACCTACAACGACATACTCGCCGAGATAGAAGCCATTGTCGCATCGGGCACGAAAATTAATTTAGACTACTACATTTCCGACATCGTAGAAGAAGATTTGCAAGATGAAATATTTGACTATTTCAACGATGCCGACAACGACTCTATTGAAAATGCAATGGAAGAATTCGACGGTGAAAACCTATCGGAAGAAGACATGCGTTTAATGCGCGTGAAGTTTTTGAGCGACGTGGCGAATTAAATTCTGAGGAAATTTGTTGTTGTATTATACCGGCGCAAACAAAGTGAGTTTTATCTTTTACTTTAAACCCATTAGTTTTTGTAAACGTTGCTGTGCACTTTCAATTAGTTGAACAAAATAAATCAGGCTTGAAACATTTGACACATCAACTGTTTCCGAAGGGCAGGCTGTTAGACTGTCTAATCCCTCCTAAGCAATTTACAATGTAAATAATAGCATTGTTTTCAGCATTTGATACAGGCTTGCAAACAACCCTAATTTACGCTGGTATTTCTGTACAGCATTGAAACCAAATGTTATAAAATCAACATTAGTGAGGACCCTGCAGAGCGGTAGATCCGTCCTGCGTCAGGAGGACATTACTTAAGCATTATCAAGAGTATGGATGACATTTGTCCTCCTGACGCAGGAAGTACCTATCGCCTTACAAGCACTAATCTTTAAGCATGCCCAAAGCAATCCACGACATCAATCCCATGCTGGTCTCTAAAGCCGTTTCATCAATATCGAACGTAGATGTGTGCAATCGCGAGGTAATGCCCTTGTTGGCATTTTTTACTCCCAAACGGTAAAAACACGAAGGCAATACTTGAGAATAAAAAGCGAAATCTTCAGAAGTCATGCGCAAAGCCAATTCCTCCACATTTTCTTTTCCTAAAAATTCTTCCGCTAATTTCCACGACTTTACGGTAGTGTTTTCTTCATTGACCAAAAAAGGATAGCCTTTTTGAATATCAAAATCAACGCTTCCACCCATTCCCTCAGCTATGCTGTTGGCGAGTTTCAACATTATTTCGTGGGCCTTAACACGCCACTCTTCGTCCATGGTTCTAAATGTTCCCTCCATTCTAACAATATCGGGAATCACGTTGGTAACGCCCAAACCTTCAATTCTGCCAAAAGACAAAACAGAAGGCAAGGTTGGTGAACCGTGTCTACTCACTACTTGCTGCATCGCCACAATCATGTGCGAAGCGATTAAAATAGGATCAATAATATTTTGTGGCATGGCAGCGTGACCGCCTTTGCCTTTTACAGTAACGTATATTTCATCGCAACTCGCCATGTACATTCCTCGGCGGAATCCAACCTTTCCAGCTTCCATCTCAGGAAAAACGTGCTGACCAATAATCAATTCAGCATCTGGGTTTTTCAACGCTCCTTCTTTAATCATCAATGAAGCGCCGCCTGGCAACACTTCTTCTCCCGGTTGAAAAATCAATTTTACTGTGCCTTCAAACTCACCCCTTAAAGAATTTAAAATTTTGGCCACACCCATCAGTGATGAAGTATGCACATCATGACCACAGGCGTGCATCACGCCAGGGTTTTGAGAGCAATACGAAGCTTCGTTTTCTTCCATGATAGGCAAAGCATCCATATCACCGCGCAAAGCGATGACTTTTTTGCTCGGATTGCGACCTTCAATGTGCGCAACTATGCCCGTTTCAACGTAACCAGCAGTATATGGCACACCAATTTGATCTAAAAAAGCACAAATGTATTTTGATGTTTTGTATTCTTTGAATGACAGTTCCGGATGGGCGTGCAAATGCCGACGCACCTGAGTTATTTCTTTCAGGTAATCTTTGGCCAATCCTTTTACTTTGTCTTTCATCGTTTTTTATGGAAGGCGTAAAGATATAAAAATTAGATAAGCCCTCAGAAATCTTAAAAGCAAATTTCTACCATCGGCGAATATTTGAGAATACGGCGCAACAATGCAAGGCTCGCAAGTAAATAAATGCCCGACCTGTGAACGCTTTTGCCATAAAAACACACCATCGATGGCGGTATGCATTTGTAATAAGAAAGGTGTGTAAATCAAATTTCGAAAGGGGTGCTGTTTTACGGCTGAGAAAATACCCATTGCACTTATTCAGGTAATGCTGAGAAGGAAGAGAAATAAAGTTTACTAGGTAGCCCCGCCAAAGAACGGGGCTACTGTTTTTTTATCCGCTACGCAACAATGCCATTTCACCTTCCTGAATTGCTTCTGTAAAAGAAATTTATTGTTCCTGATTTCCCTGAAGCACCTGCAAATTTTGATGCTATTGTCTAAAGCCTTACAAACAAAGAAAGCCTTGTTTTACCAAGGCTTTCTTTGCTTTCATTAAGTGGCCCCACCCAGAATCGAACTGGGATCCACAACTTAGGAGGTTATTGTTCTATCCAATTTAACTATGGGGCCGTGATTCAAAAGTACGCATTATTTTAATTTGCCATTTTCGCTTTAAAATAAATGTATTCAAGATGGGCGGCGGCATTATTGAAAACCAAAATGCTTTGAACCAATTTTTGGTGTCGATTGCAAAAGTTGAAGGAAAAAAATTAATATCCACGGCCGCGCACGCATCTCGACTACACTGGCCCAAATGCCGGGCATTGAACGCAAAACTTAAAAAAATGAAAACCTTGAATCTACTGCGATTCAAAGATTTACTGTGAACTCCTACTCAGCATCGAACTATGTTCTACAACCTAAAAATTGTTGTTTTGGTAAGCAAAACACATTGTAATTATCCAATTATAGACTACCTTCACTTTTGAAAGTTGTTTGCTACTACACCAACTATCTATCGGCGTTCTTTAAGACCCTACATTTACCCCCCTATCTATTTTTTTAAAATTATTATTTGCAACGAGTAAGCCTGCGTAGCCTTGTTTCGAACAAAGTTCCGTGTGCGTAAAATTTAATATTGCCATTGGTAATACAGAGCATTTACTGAGGGCTGTTGCGACAAAGAAAACTGTAAATAAAATTGAAATGATATGGGGGGTTTAAAGTCTATTTGCTGTTTTTTAGTGCTGTTGGTCCAGCTATTTGTAACAACAAACAATGCTTATTCTCAAGCATGCGCCACATATTACACTGGTGCAAGCAGTGGATACGTAAACGGTTCTACCTGCTCATTCACAATTAGTGGGGTGACTAGAAATTATAGATGTGATGGCACATGGCAATGTGATGTCTGGGATCCTTCAGTTGGGGCTGCCATGTGGACCGTTACTGCTGATCCATGTAGCAATTGTACCGCTCCTTCATTAAATGCTACAGATGCAGCAACATCGATTTTAGCTACGTCTGCCCTATCTGGCGGAAATGTTACTGCGGAAGGAAGTGCATCAGTGACTGAGCGCGGTATTTGTTGGAGTACAGGCGCTACTCCTACAACGGCAGACAGTAAAACAACCACTTCTGGAACTACGGGCGCTTATTCGTCCTTATCTATTACCGGGTTAACGCCAGAAACCAAATATTACGTGCGCGCTTATGCCATTGGGTGTCAAACGGCTTATGGTGCTGTCACATGGTTTTATACGGGTTCAGCCCCAGTAATTACTACTGCCTATGACCCCATCAAAATACATTGTGAATCTGCCACATTTGGTTTTTTATCTGGTGCTATTGGCCGAGATAAAAGAAGTTGCTGTGGTTCAGATGCTCTTGGTGATAACTTGTCGCAAGTAACTGAATTTGGATTTATTTATGGTGTTTCAAATGCCGATGTTACCAATTCTACCGTAAGCAGTTTAGCTGGCGCATCCATTAAAGACGTTAGTATTAAAAATACCGCTGCAGTTTTAGCAAATGGTATTTACAATTACCAAGAAGTAACAGGTTTATCACCCAGCACAACATATTATGCTAAGGGCTATAACACCAATTCTCAAGGAACAACATATGGCGCTGTTAAAACATTTTCAACCACTGCTGCATGTGCCGTTTATTATTCATGTACTGCCGCAAACACCTGGGATACCGACATCAATTGCGGCTCTCCAGTAGACGTGCCAACATCAACCAGTATATGCTATATGCGCCATGATTGGGGACCGGTAGGGGGTTTAACCAATGCAAATGTAGAATGCGGTACAGCAACTTTCATGACCGCAAGACCCTATCGTTTAATCGTTAGCAATGGTGGCCGGGTTTACATGACTGGTGGTAATTTTACTGCTGGATTTCAATTGTCTCTACCAAATACCAATGGTCAATTTGGGCATGATGGAGCTATTTCTTTTGCCAATACTAGCACTACCGCCGCGAGCAACGAAATCTCGCGATTGACCAATCTTGGTTCTATCGTAGTTAAGGGAGCGTACACCAACAGTCTTAGAATCCCAGTCGGAGGCGAGTATTGCTACAATGGATCATGGACCAATCAAACAACAGGCAATGGTTCAATAAACGCCGATTACAGTGTAAACCCATCTTTCCCACTCACAAAATACACCAATGCGAGTTGCTATGGAGCCGTAGAGTTGCCTGTTCAATTGCTGAATTTTGATGCCATTAAAGAAGACCACAGAGTTGATGTTTCTTGGTCAACAGCCTCTGAAATCAACAACGATTATTTTGAAGTTCAACATTCCATTGACGGCATAACTTGGAAAACTCTTTCCCATATTGAAGGTGCGGGTAATTCAAATAACATTTTATATTACAACACAGTAGATTATGACGTTAAGAATTATGACGTAAAATACTACCGTTTAAAGCAGGTTGATTTCGACGGCACACAAGCATACTCTAAATTACGTGCAATCCATTTTGACGCGAGCAAAATAAATGAACTCCATACGTACGACAATGGCGAACATATTGTTGTTGATGTGCAACAAGCTGGAATTTTTGATGTGCAGATTTTTGATGTAAATGGCGCTTTGGTTTACCAAACATCTTTGAACAACAGCATGGAGGATTCGGTACTTTTCGTCGAGAAACACAACCTTACCAAAGGTTTATATTTCGTACAAGCATTCAATTCAAAAACATCTCTTTCCAAAAAACTTTTATTACAATAATTGAAATAGCAATTAAGCGAGAGGCTAATTAAATTTAGTTCGACCATAAAACCCAATTCATTCAACCATGTGTGCGTGAGCTGGAGAGCATGGCTCGAGAAAATCAGGGTATTCGTGGCGTCCCGCTCCCACTCAAATTTTGGCAGCAGATCTAGCATCGAACTGGGATCCACAAATTAGGAGGTTATTGTTCTATCCAATTTAACTATAGGACCGTGATTGAAAAGTACGCATTATTTAAATTTACTATTTTTGCGTTATGATACATGTAATCAAGATAGGCGGCGGCATTATTGAAGACCAAAATGCTTTGACCCAATTTTTGGCGTCGTTCGCGAAAGTTGAAGGAAAAAAAATACTTATCCACGGCGGCGGACGCATGGCGACAACGCTCGCCAAAAAGCTGGGCATTGAAAGCAAAATGGTCGACGGGCGACGCATTACCGACGATGCCACTTTAGAAGTGGTGACCATGGTTTACGGCGGACTGGCAAACAAAACCATTGTTGCTGGTTTGCAAGCTTTGGGCTTGAACGCTCTCGGACTCACTGGCGCCGACGGCAATCTTATTCAAGCGCACAAACGCACAGATTGGGAACAGGATTTCGGATGGGTGGGTGATGTAGACCATGTTAATTCCTCTCTGATCATTTCATTGCTGAACCAAGGATTGGTGCCAGTGATTGCACCTCTTTCACACGATGGAAAAGGACATATTCTCAACACCAATGCCGATACCATTGCTTCTGAAGTAGCAAAAGCGTTGGCAAAACTCGAAGAAACACAGTTGATTTTAGGTTTTGAATTGGATGGTGTAATGAAAAATCCGAAAGATGCCAGCACTGTGATCGCCAGCATCAACACGGAAGATTTTGAAAATTACAAAGCAGATGGAACGATTAGCGATGGCATGATTCCAAAGTTAGAAAACGCATTCAAAGCGATTCAATCGGGTGTAAAAGCAGTGCGCATTTGCAATGCTTTAAAGGTGGGTGATTCAACATCGGGAACCCTCATTCAATAAATTCGCTAAAGCACAAACTTTTGAGTGATGGCGTCACTTCCGCTGAGTATTCGAACAAAATACACCCCAGCAGCCAGCTGTGAAGGATCAATAAATATGCTTTGCGATGAAGCAGCGCTGTTCAACAAAAGCACAGCGATCAGCTTTCCATTAACATCAAAACATTGGGCACTCTGTAAATTACTGCCATTGATCGACAATTGTCCACCACCGAAGGAACTAATACTAATGTTTTGCTTTTCGCGCAACACAAGCATTTGCGAATAAGTGGTAGCACCATCAAAGTCGACTTGTTTCAATCGATAATAGCTCACTGCGCCCTTAGCAGTTCTGTCTAAATAATTGTACTCTGCACCCCCATATTGCATGCCTTTTCCATTTTGTTGGTCTATCGTTTCAAAAGATATGCCGTCATAAGAACGCTGCAATTCAAAATGATCGTTGTTGATTTCACTTGCCGTTGCCCACGTGAGTAAGTTGCCGCTTTTCTCCTGCAAACCCTCAAAAGAAAGCATTTCAACAGGTAAAGAAACCGCTGTAGCCACCGTCAGATTGTCCATGTACACAAATTGATGTCCATTCTTAGGCCCTGTGACATTTCCAGAACCACGTAAATTAAAAGTCATTTTTATAACGGAAGTTGTAGAGAGGGTCATGCTGTTTGTGTTTGCCAATCCTGAAATATCAGCAGTTACGCTATTCCAAAATCCATCAGAATAAGGAGCCTGATTGATGTTTACAAGTATAAATGAAGAACCATACGTAGAACCCCCGTTGACCGAAAGGTAGATTTTCAGCGAATCCATACAACCGCTGTATCCCGTACCCCAATCGATAATATGAAACGTAAGATTTACACCAACCTTTGCCGCCAAATTCATATACATCATGGCATTCAACTTATTGTCGGATCCTAAATCGGAAGTATTGTATACCGCCAAGCCATTTCCCGTTGGCGCAGAAATAGCACTGTTGTAGGCTGTTCCCTGCACAGAAGGGCTGAAATAAGGCCAATTGCCCGATTCGGCTCTTGCCTCAATTCTACCTGCTGCATTTGACATGGAGGTTGACCACGAAGCACCAAGGCTTGTGAAATCGTCTGAAAAAGGTAAGGTCGCATACGTTTGCGCTGCAACAATTCCCGTCAGTCCTAAGCATACAATTGTGACAATTGCACTCGCTGCGTTAATCTTCATCTTTACAATGTTAGTTATTCCCCGGTGCAATGATACGGAGGAAAAACCCACTTGTAAAGAGCAAAAACACTATTTAATATCGAAGGACGACATTATTCGATGAATGAATGCTTTTTACCCGCGAACGTAAAACTATACGTAGTGATTACTAAAGTTCAATCAACGAAAACTCGAAGCTTTCCATGATTTGGTTGGCCAATAATTTTTTGCACGCCGTCTCCACTTTCGCCTCTGCTTCATTTTTGCTGGTCGCCTCCAATTCTAAAGAGATGTGTTTGCCAATGCGAACATTTCCAATTTCTGACAAGCCTATGTTTTTCATGCTGTGTCCTACCGCTTTTCCCTGTGGATCAAGCAATGCCTTCAAGGGCATGATGTCAATTTCTGCTTTAAATTTCATGGTAATATTATTTTTTCACTGTTTTTTTGTTCGACTGTATGTTTTGCGCAATACTGATTGCGAGGTACAAAAGTATAATAAAAGGCATCGCTTGAATGAAAAAAGCGGAAATTAAAAGTGCACAAGCAAGCAGAAATATGTATTTTATTTGATTGCCCTGCCAGCCAAATCCTTTAAACTTCAATGCCATCAAAGGAAGTTCAGAGACCATTAAAAAGCAAAAAGCCACCACAATAGCAGTCAGCACGAAGGCATTGTTCAAAAAATGAAACTGCAGTGCTCCATCGGCTTCATTGAAAACAGACAACGATGCAAAAAACAGGGCGTTGGCAGGCGTTGGCAAACCCAGAAAGCCCTGGTTTTGACGCTCATCAATATTGAATTTTGCCAAGCGCAAAGCCGAAAATACAGGAATCATAAAAGCAATGTAGGGCAAATACGAAGCGCTGTCCGTGATGTCTTTCAGCATAAAAAAAACCAGCATGCCCGGCACAACGCCAAAGGTCACCATATCGGCCAAGGAATCAAGCTGCTTGCCGAGGCCAGAACTAACCTTCAGCATGCGCGCAGCAAAACCATCAAAAAAATCGAATACTGCTGCAGCCATCATCAACCAAAAAGAAGTGCTAAAATCCAGCGCAAAGGCACTAACAATGGCCATGCAACCACAAATTAAATTGCACAGCGTTAATATATTGGGTAAATTGAACACGATTACGCGATTTATATAGTGTTTATGCTCACTCCGCAAAATGTTGAGTGAGCAAATTAAAGAAAATATATTTACTTTTGGCCCGTTTGACTGCTTAAAATTACACATGACGATCTATCGACTTCACATACTACTCGCACTATTTTTTGCGGCATCCTTCAAATTGGGGACGGCACAATCGGTTCGAAAATACAGCAACGAATTTTTAAACATTGGCGCAGGCGCAAGCGCCCTTGGAATGTCAAATGCCAACATTGCCTTGGTAAAAGATGCTACTGCGGGCTATTGGAATCCGGCTGGATTGACCCGACTTGAAAATAATTTAGAAGTGGCGGGGATGCATGCAGAATATTTTGCCAGCGCATCAAAATACGAATATGCAGCGGCAGCTTTCAAAATTGACGAAGTATCTACAGGCAGCATTAGTTACCTGCGTTATGGCACTGATAACATACCCAATACCACTGATTTGATCAGCAATGGAGTTATTGACTACGACAGAATAACTTCCTTCTCAGCAGCTGACAACGCATTTTTGTTTTCGTATGCACGCCAACTAGGAATAGAAGGCTTGAGCATGGGTGGAAGTGCAAAAGTGATTTACCGTCAAGTGGGTGATTTTGCCTCGGCTTGGGGCTTCGGTCTTGACTTTGGTGCACAGTACAAAAAAGACAATTGGCATTTCGCCGCTGTGGCAAGAGACGTCACGTCAACTTTCAGTGCTTGGAGTTTTAATCTTGATCAGTTCAAAGAAGTATTTGCACAAACAGGCAATGCACTGCCGAGCAACAGCGTTGAAATGGCCTTACCACGATTGATTCTAGCTACAGGCTACCAATTCACCATCCAAAAAGATTTTGGTGTATATCCCGAAATCGATTTGGATCTCACTTTTGACGGCAAAAGAAACACCCTTGTGTCATCAACCTTTACCAGTATTGATCCACATGTGGGCTTGTTGATGAGCTACAAAAACTTTTTGTTCTTGCGCACAGGCTTGGGCAACTTTCAGCACGAAAGTGATTTCAGCGGAAAAAAAGTCACTACTTTTCAACCCAACATCGGCGCAGGTTTTATGTACAAGAAATTTTACTTTGACTACGCGCTCACCAATTTGGGAGATCAGTCTTCAGCAGCCTATTCCAACGTATTTTCGGTAAGATTCGGCATCAACAAAAGAAATTAAATCACTACAATGAAATTGCGCTTTTTATATCTTCTATTTTCCTTTCTAACGTTGAGTGTTTCTGCACAACTGGGCAACAACACATGGATCAACTATTCTCAAAGCTATTTCAAGTTTCCTGTTGCGAACACAGGGATGCACAAAATTGGCTACCAAGCATTGGCTGATGCCGGTATCAACATGGCGAGTTTAAACCCCGACAACTTGCAAATTTTTGGGCGCGGTGAAGAACAGTATCTGCACATTGAAGGTGGCGATGATGGCACCTTTGATCCACTGGATTATATCTTGCTATATGCCGAAAAAAACGACGGTTATTTTGATGCGCAGATGTATAAAGATCCTGGTACGAATTCCAATCCGTATTACAGCCTTATCAACGACACTTCGTACTTTTTTGTAACCACCAACACCTCGATCAACAACCGCAGGATTGAACAAGACAACGATGTGAACTTTGGCGCATACACCGCGGCGCCCTATTTTAATTGCGAACAAGTAATATCGCTCAGCAACCAATACGGCGCTGGTCTTACTAGTATTATTGACACCCATCTTCCATTCTATATGCCAGGGGAAGGATGGATGGGACCAACTATTTTTATGGGGGGCATTCAATCACACACCATTGCTACCCCGTCATATTACGTTCCAGGCGGAAGCGGTACGGTGGAGGCTACAATCATGGGACTCACCAATTCATTCATCTACAAAGACCACCATTTAGAAGTCTCGTTCAACGGCAAATTGAAAACCGACACCTTTTACGAAGGACACAATTTTTTGAAATTGAATTACACCTTTCCTGCAGCCGAGTGGGCCAGTTCATCAGTACTTAAATTTGAGAGCAATTCAAGCGACACAACAAATACTGCCGACCGCAGTGCCGTGGGTTATGTAAAAATGAAATATCCGCGCACTTTTGACTTAGGCAATGCTACCAGCCAATACCTGGAGGTGCTGAACGGAACAGGCAAGGCCTTTCTCTCCATGTCCAACTTCAACAACCAAAACAGCACAGCGTGGCTCTTTGACATCAGCAACCACAAAAGAACCATCGTCAGCAAAGTGGGAGCCGTGTTTAAAACACTGGTACCGAACAGCCTTGCGCCAACAAAAAAATGCTTGTTGACCACGGAAGCCAACTTCATTAATGTAGCACAACTTGAACCGGCCATTTATGGTGTAAGCT
The DNA here is from genome assembly GCA_947444925.1 of Flavobacteriales bacterium. Lineage (GTDB taxonomy): Bacteria > Bacteroidota > Bacteroidia > Flavobacteriales_C > JAHEZL01. The sequence goes on from CANFBW010000007.1 coordinate 16,037, forward strand.
CATTTACAGATTACAAAACTTTGTCGCAAAGCAATGGCGGATACGACTACTTCATCTTAACAGTAAAAGAATTCAAAGCTGAAGCTGAACTTTACAAAAATTACCGCAACAGTGCTGGCTATAAAGCGGTAGTCATTGACATGGAAGAACTTTACATGCAATACGCCGACGGCATTAGAAAACACCCTATGTCGATTCGCAATTTTGCAAGGGATATCATTAAAAACTGGGGCACCACGCCACAGTACTTTTTCCTTATTGGAAAGTCGATTCAACCCGGCACACCCGATTCAAAAACGGAAAGTAATACTGTACTCAATAGCTCACGCCGCAACGCCATCAACTACGCAAACAACAAAATCCCCACATTTGGCCACCCCGGATCTGACGTATTTTTAACAGCGCAAATCAGCGATTCTTCTCTTTTCGATCCAGACATCGCCATCGGTCGCTTATCGGCTGTCAAAGCAAGCTCCATCACTGATTATTTAAATAAGGTTCAAGAATTCGAAAACAACCAACAAGATTATTGGATGAAACGTGTTTTGCACTTTGGCGGTGGAACAGAAGAAAGCCAAGGCGCTACATTCGCTGCCTATCTTAACGGATACAAAAACATCATACAAGACACCTGCTTTGGTGGAACTGTAAATACTTACTTAAAAAACACAACGAATCCCTTACAATTAAACGTATCTGACTCCATCCGCACAAATATCAATGACGGCTGTTCTTTAATGACCTTTTTTGGACATGCCTACGGCGAAGGTTTCGACCAAAACATTGATGCGCCTGACAGCTACACAAATCAAGGGAAATATCCGTTAATCATAGCCAACTCATGCTTAATTGGAAACATACATTTACCGTCCTTCAGCAGTGGCAGCGAAACCTGGGTCCTCCCACCAAACAGGGGCTCTATTGGCTTTTTAGCTTCGGTTTCTTTGGGAATTCCGAGTCCACTCAATGAATATTCGAAAGCATTTTACACCAATTTGGGTCAAAAAAATTACGGAAAAGGTTTGGGTAAAATTCAACAAGCCGCCATTCGCAGCGTGCAAAAACCACAAGGCATTTTATTGACCGACGACGACTTAGTGCAAGATGTTTGTATGATGATGACCTTGCATTGTGATCCAGCCATCGTGCTCAATGCACATGCAAAACCTGATTATACGCTTTACGGCACAAAAGGTAAAACACAGCCTATGGTGACCGTAAATCCGGTGGAAGTAACCTCGGAATTAAACACTTTCACCATTACCATGGACATCGCCAATCTCGGCAGAGCTGTCACTGATTCCATACAAATACGAATCATTCGATCCTTCTCTACTAATGCTCCAGATACAGCGTATCTCAAGCGAATACTCAGTCCGAAATTCAAATCCACCGTGCAATTTACCCTGCCAGTAGAACTTATCAATGGCGTTGGACTCAATCATTTTAAAATATCCGTCGACAGCGAAAATGCCATCGACGAGCTCGATGAAGACAACAACATTTATGAATTTGACCTCACCATTCGCTCAAGTGGTATTGTGCCGGTGTATCCTTACAAATACGCCATTGTGCCAAAAAAATCAATCGTACTTAAAGCAAATACGGTAGATCCTTTTGCGGGAGAAAGAAAGTACATTTTTCAAATTGACACCAACAAAAATTTCTCGTCGGCTTCGCCAATGTTTTATGAAGCCGCAATTACCAAAAGCGGAGGTGTGGTAGTGTGGGATCCTGCCAATGATCCCGGTTTAGCGAATATTTTCAACTCATTGCCAAGCAATACCACATTGGCAACACCTACTGTGTTCTTTTGGAGAGTTAGTCCTGACTCAAGTTATGCCCATAAATTCACATGGAATTACAGCAGTTTTCAGTACGTGCAAAATAAGGTGGGTTGGGGACAAGCGCATTTTCAACAAATTGACGAAGATGAATTTAATTTCATCGACCTCAATGAAACAACCCGTTCCTTCTCCTTTTTACAACACATTAAAGAAATTAAAGCAAGTGCCTGCAGCTGGCTAAACGACTGCAATCAATTGCGCATCGATGGGGCCTTAAAAGCTTACTATACCCTTAGTGTTACCAACCTCATCATGATCAGTGTAATTGATCAATACAGCTTAGAGCCTTGGGATGTAAATTCCATCAGCTACCACAACCAAATCAACTACAACAATGCATACAGCATCCCTACTTTTGGCGACAAAATTTTTTGGTTCAAGGCCAACGACGGCACCGACAATTCTGTTATTGGAATGAACAGTGTGCTTAGCGCTGCAAAAGATGGTGACTACATTGTAATGTACAATCAGCGCTACCCTTACTTCAAAGAAAACTTCAACAACCATGGTGCCAATGGCGCAGCATTTAAAACAGCTTTGCACGATTTGGGCGCTAACACCGATTCATTGAACAATTATATTGGTGCAGTTGGAAGTTGCCCATTTCCCTATATTTTAATAGCACAAAAGGGAAATCCATCGTACACCAAAGAAGCCTTTTCGAACAATTGTGGCGGAGTAACACTCACAAGCAGCATGAGCAACAACTGGATCAACGGCAACATCACGTCTCCGCTTATAGGTCCAGCTCTAAAATGGACTTCCCTTCACTGGCAAAGCACAAGCACTGAACCTTTAAACTTAAAAGACACCCTTAGCATCAGTGTATTTGGCGTTAACCTCAACAACAATGAAACGCTCTTAACAAAAATCCTTGCGCCGTCGGCAGATGTGCTGCAACTCGACACACTGGTAGATGCAAAAACATATCCGTTCGTTCGCTTGGAAGCATACCTGGCCGATGATTCAATGCATACACCTGTGCAACTCAAAAGATGGCAAGTGGTGTACGACGAGGTAATGGAAGTTGCCGTAAACCCTAACGCGACTTTCTCCATCACGAGCGATTCGTTGCAACAGGGCAACAACTTTAAAATGACAGTGGCCCTGGTAAATATTTCTGAAACCGATGCCGACAGCCTCCAAGTCACGTATTGGTTTACCGACGCGTCAAACAACATTTCAACAAAACAGTACCGCTTGTTGCCACCGCTAAAAGCGGGCGCCACGTATATCGACACCGTACAGCTCAGCACCATGAACATCATGGGCGACAACCGCTTATGGTATGAGGTCAATCCATACACCGGTCCAAGACCTTGGCAACTAGAACAACACCACTTCAACAACAGTCTCGAGGCGCAATTCTCGGTGTTTCGCGACAGAACAAATCCTTTGCTCGACGTTGTTTTTGATGGTGTGCACATCATCAATGGAGACATTGTGTCACCAACTACTTTGATCACTATTCAGTTGAAGGACGAAAATAAATTTCTCGCCCTCGATGATCCAGCGCTTTTCAAAATTTACATCCGCGATCCAAACGGTGTTATTACCATGCTGACGCCAAAAGATTTTACTTTCTATCCTGCCTCACTGCCCGAAAATAAAAGCAGAATTGAAATCAAAGGCAACTATACTCTTGATGGAAAATATGAATTAATGGTGCGCGCCAGCGACCGTTCAAACAATAAATCTGGACTAGGAGATGGTGCTTACGACTACCGTATTGAATTTGAAATCATATTGAAATCCAGCATCACCAATGTCATCAACTGGCCGAATCCGTTTACCACCAGCACGCAATTTGTGTTTACTTTAACGGGCTCAGAAATTCCTACTGATTTCCGTATCAAAATCATGAACATCACTGGCAAAGTAGTCAAAGAAATAGGACTCGATGAACTCGGCCCAATCAACATAGGTAAAAACATCACGCAGTACAAATGGAATGGCACCGATGAATTTGGTGATATACTTGCAAACGGTGTTTACCTCTATGAAGTTATTGCTAAAATCAACGGACAAGACATCGATACAAGAGAAGTGCAACTCCACACTAACCAAGGAGAAAGCACTTTGCAAAGCAAGTTCTTCGCAAAAGGATTAGGCAAAATGTACATCATGCGCTAAGTAAAATAAGCGACCAAAATTAAACGCAGTGCCACTAAAATGATACTTTTGCCCTCATGTTTCAAAAAATAAAATTTCCACTACTCGCAGTGCTTTCGGGCTTACTTACTGCGCTTTCATTTCCGCCCTACAACTTCACCCTTTTTGCTTTTGTTGGCTTAATCCCACTGCTCTATATGGAGCACAAAATAAGCGCCGTTTCAGCCGGAAAATTGAAAGTATTTGGACTGTCCTATCTCGCTTTTTTTACGTGGAATTTAACTTGCTGCTACTGGATCTATTTTGCAAAAGATTTTTCTACTGGAGACTATGTTTTGATTGGCGTTGCCTTTGAAGTGCTGGTCAACAGTTTGCTTTACGCATTGATGTTTTTGCTTTTTCACGTCTGCAAAAAGAAATTAAACAAAACACTGTGGCCCTTTCTATTTATTGCAATGTGGCTCTCACTGGAATACATTCACTTTCAAGATTGGGAATTGTCGTGGCCTTGGTTGGTGCTTGGCAATGCATTTTCCAACATGCCCTACCTCGTGCAGTGGTATTCAGTCACAGGCGTTTTAGGTGGCAGTTTGTGGGTGCTCACTATCAATTGGATGTTGCTACAAGCTGTGATTGTATGGCGCGAACATAAGAAATTCAATCAAGATGCATTTCGAATTTTAATTCGCACCGACTTATGGATTCTGGCGCCAATGGTGATTTCTGTGGCTCTCTACCTGTCCTATGAGGAAACCGTAAAACCTGTTTCAGTGGTGGTGGTGCAACCCAACATTGATCCCTACAACGAAAAGTTTACATCGATGACATCCGCCCAACAGATGCACAAAATCTTAAGCTTAGCGAAGACAAAAATAACAGACAGTACGCAATATGTTTTACTGCCCGAAACCGCCATACCCAATGGGGAGTGGGAAGAACTGTTGTCGGAATCCGCCAATATCGACAGCCTGTCCACGCTGTTCAATGCACATCCGAAAACAAAAATCATCAGCGGCTTGTCTTCTTATGCTGAAGTATTTCCAAAAAACTTAATTGATCTTCCCGTATCCTTTCGCAAAGACGACCAAGGATGGTATGAATCGTACAATGCCGCAGTGCAAATAGACACCACTTTCAATTTTCAAATCTACCACAAATCGCTGTTGGTCATTGGTGCCGAAAAAATGCCTTTCGCAAATTTACTGAAACCGCTCAGTTCCCTCATCATTGATTTTGGCGGCACCACAGGATCGCTCGGTGTGCAAAGCGAACGCAGTTTACTTTATGCGCCCGACTCATCTATGGCGATTGCTCCCATTATTTGTTACGAATCCATTTACAGCGATTACGTCGCCGACTATGTGCAAAAAGGAGCGCAGCTGCTCTTCATCATGACCAACGACGGCTGGTGGGACAACTCGCCGGGCTATCAACAGCACTTCGCGTTTGCGCGTTTGCGCGCCATTGAAAACCGCCGCAGCATAGCTCGTTCTGCCAATACCGGCATCTCAGGTTTCATCAACCAGCGTGGCGACATTGTTGACGCCAGCGAATACTGGACAGATGCTGCACTATCGTCTACATTGAATGCAAATACCGAACTGAGTGTATTCAGTCGCTTTCCCAGATTCTTAGGTACTTTGGCATGGATCACCGCCTCCGTACTGCTGTTGACCACTCTGATTCTCTTCTTCAAAGGAAAGGCAGTATAGTAAAACACCACTTTCACTGATCCGACAAAAACAACCATTGACCTTTTGACTTAAACCCGTGCTCGAAAACGAGCAAGGGGCAGCCCTTTTTAATCGTAAATAATTTTACAAGAACAAGTGTCCACCACCGATGGAACACAAGTACATTTAAAGGCGCACTTATGAAAAATACAATAGACATATTTTTAGTAGACAACGACCAAGAATTTGTGCACTGTTTACGCAAAAGCATTTTGAAACTCGGCAGCCACAAAATAAAAATACATTCCTTTCGCTGCGGTGAAGACTGCCTCGCAGAGCTAGAAAAAGAACCCGACCTCATTATTTTAGATCCCCACCTTACAAGTGAATCCAAAAGTGCAATGAAAAGCGCAGAAGTGCTCAAACGCATCAAAGCAGACATGCCTGACGCGAGAGTCATCATGCTGTCGCCGCAAAAGAAAAATGAAGTGGTACTGAATCACGACAGATCCCCAGTGTACATTGCGAAGGGTGATCAGCCAGGAAGTACGCTGGATACGTACGCCGACCAACTCATTTTCAACATCATAATTGAAAACATCAGCAAAAAAAATCGACACTTCGCATTCTTTCTCATAGTGCTTATACATCTTGGCATGCTGTGCATGATGGTATTGAGTATTTAGCGCACAAAGCAACAATTCAACAAACACAATATTCACTTTTAAACCAAAGCGCTATGAAAAACAGAGCCAGCAAAATCGTACACTTTATCGACGAAGACAGTAAGACAAAAATGCTGTTTTCGAAAATGATGCAGCAGATTCCCTCTGCAAAGACCATGTATTTTAGCAGGGCAGAAGAAGCGCTTTTGAGTTGCTGTGTAAAGCCTGATTTTGTTTTTATCGACTACTCTGTAAATCAGCGCAAGGGCATGAAATACCTGCCCTACTTCAGACGAACGCTGCCTAGCGCTAAAATTTTCTTGATGTCGAAGCAACACGACGTATCCATTTTTGAACTCGCACTTAGCAGAGGTGCCGATTTGTGTCTGCTAAAAGACCGTTTTTCACTAGCCGAAGCTTTTCAAGAAATAGTCTCTACTGGCGAAAATAGAGACCAGCGTTTGCTGCACCGAAACTTGCTCAGCAACTATGATGAAGGCCGACCACAGCGCCCCCTCTACATTCTCGACAACAACATCAACTTCGCATTCAGTTTAAAAAACGCGCTTAAAAAATCGCCACAATATAAGGTGCAATTGTTCAACAATTCAAACGCTCTATTTTCACAATGCAACAAAGACGTTGCTGACGTCGTGCTGCTCGACTGCGCAGGTTACGACTGCAAAAGCGGACCCGATATTGTACTTGAACTTAAAGCCCTTTCAGCAAAAACAGAAGTAGTCATCATCTCAACATTATGCGACCTCTCAATGGCGGCGCGTCTTATGCGCAGCGGTGCTTCGTACATTATGAAAAAATCGGAAGCCAACCTACACAAAATAAATGCAGTGTTGCGTGATTTACATGTGAGCCCTTACGAAAAGGCACTGCATTATATTAAAAATGCGAATTTGCACTGAATCTGCGTTCACCATTACCGACAATAACTACCACTCGCAATGCTATTTCAACCACTAATAGAATATTCAATGCGAAAGCCTCAAAATACCTGTACAACGTAGGAAGACAAGCATCATGAAAAATCCAACACACATAAAACAAAACACAGTATTGGCGTCAGTTTTGGCCCTATTTACATTCACTATCACAGCCCAAACCTTTGGTCCCTATGGAGGCAATTCGTTTGCCAATGTTGCACTTTCTGATTCATCAGTAAAATGGAATAACTCCTCTTATGTCACCAATTTAAATGATCGCTTGCAAGCCACCTCCTCTGCTGCAATTTCAACGGCAGGCGCATATTCTTCTTATTTAGTGGTGAACAATTTCAATTTAGCACTTGATCCACAATCGACCATATTAGGTATTAGTATAGAAGAAAACAGAATGACCAATTCAACACCCACAACAAAAGACCATTGCATTGCTCTTTTCAAAAATCGATTGCCCATCCGCAGCGACAAAGCCAACAACGCGTCATGGGCGAGCACCAACACTTTCACTACATTCGGTTCTTCAAGCGATATTTGGGGGACCACACTGACCGCTGTGAAACTCATCTCGAGCGACTTTGGCGTAGGATTTTCGGTCGAAAAATCACGCGGCGCCGGAAGCTTCACAACAAGCATTGACCATATGCGCATTACCATTCAAAGCAGACCGCTTTCCCTTACTGTAAAATTTGGACGAATGAACGCCAGCTTCAACAACACGGTGGTTGAACTCAATTGGAACACTTACAGCAAATTGAACAACGACCATATTACAGCAGAAAAATCAGTCGACGACCTGCATTTTGATACCCTTGCCACCGTTCACGGAAAAGAAACATTCAACAGCATGAGCTGCTACAAAGTTGAAGACAGCAATCCTATTTACGACAACAATTACCACCGCGTGGTGCAAGTACATTTTGAAGGTATCCATAAAATAGTTGACAGAAATGCTATCCATTGTAAACGAGTGCTTGCAGCAGAAGTGTCGCTCTTTCCAAACACCTGCAATGCGCAACTCAACATCAAGGTACCCGAAAACGAAAGCAGCATCAATGTAGAAATCAGAGATGTCAGCGGAAACATCGCTTATCAAGGCACATTAACACCGCGAAACGGGTACAGCAGCATCGACATCGCAGCGCTTGCATTGGAAACCGGAATGCATTTTGCGAGCGTCAGCACCGACAACTTTTCACTCAACAAAGTTCTTTCCTTTTACACAGAATAGTCGTTCTTTCCCGAAGTTTTCAATCCCGAAAATAAGCACCCTATTGCAATGGGGTGCTTATTTTTTTGCAGCACACCCAAACTTCTTTGTGATTCCTGCGTAAAGCAAGAAAAAAAACATGAATTGCATAATTGTCGATGACGATCTGGTTTCCATTAAGTATACAGAAACGCTAATCAAAAAAAATCCATTGCTGCACTACCTGGGCTCATTTACCTCGGCCTCTGCTGCAGTAGCCGCCCTTGAAGATTTAGATGTTGATCTTATATTTCTCGACGTGGAAATGCCAGAAATGACCGGCTTCGAGTTCATTGCACAACTCAAAGACATACCCGCCATCATATTCATCTCCAGCAAAAAAGACTATGCAGCAGACGCCTACTCTTTCAAAGCTTCAGATTACTTGGTAAAACCAGTGCTTGAGGCACGTTTCAACACCTCAATAAACGAGCTTGCCGAGCGCAAAAAAATTACTGAACAACGCAAAACCATCGACGATTCATTTTTCGTAAAAGACAAAGGTCGATTCATTCAGGTTTTCATTACCGACATTGTGTTTTTAGAAGCGCTCAGCGATTACGTTCAAATCAATACCGCCGATAAAAAATACACCATCCTATCGTCGCTAAAAGCGATGGAATTCATACTTCCGCAAAACTTCAAAAGGGTGCACCGCTCCTTCATTGTCAACAAATACAAAATTTTGGAGTTAGACGAACAGGTGATCGTAGTACAAGACAAAAACATTCCATTAAGCAGAAGTCACCGCAGTGATTTCATGCAGTGGATCAGCGTGTTGTAGCCAACCATTTGGTCATTACTTTTTCAATGGTATCTTTCACATAGGGTTTACTCACGTAGTCGCTCATGCCAACTTCAAAACATTGTTCAATTTCACCCTTCACTGTACCGGCGGTGAGGGCAACAATTGGCACATCTTTACCCTGCGCCATTGCCCGAATCGCTTTGGTAGCTTCGTAGCCATTCATGACAGGCATTTGCACATCCATAAATATAATTTTCGCCACTTCTCTGCTAAACGCAGCAACGGCCTCTTCCCCGTTTAAAGCAGTAGTGATGCGAGCCTTCGGGTGTATTTTCTTCAAAATTGTTTTTGCCAAAAACACATTTACCTCATAGTCATCAACTAACAAAATGTGGATTTCCTCTGCATTTTGAAAAGGATGTGCGTCCACCGTAATATTCACTTTCCCTTCATCCTTGACTTCTATGCCCTTCGTCTTTTCAGTATAATTTTTCAACTCCAACTCAAAGAAAAAAGTGCTGCCAAAGCCTGGCTTACTCGTCAATTGCAGTCGACTGTTCATCAAAGCCAACAACTTGTTTGAAATACTTAACCCCAAACCAGTACCGCCATACTTTCGGGTAGTAGAGCTGTCTTCTTGTGCAAAGGCTTCAAATATTTTTTGCTGACTTTTAGGATCAATGCCAATACCGGTATCACGCACCGAAAAGCGATATAAGCTAGACTTTGCATCTGTACTCAAAGACTCTATTTTCAACTCTATTTCCCCTGCTTCAGTAAACTTCACTGCATTGCCCAATAGGTTGATTAGTATTTGCCGTAAACGCAATGTATCAGACATTGCCAAGCAATTTACATCGGGAGCCAAAGTGGTTTTGAGCGCTAGTTTTTTGCTTTGCGTTTGATAGGAAATTATTTGTGTTGACTCCGATGCGAGATCGCCCAAATGCGTTTTATCAATTGACAATTCCAACAATCCTGCTTCAATTTTTGAGAAATCAAGAATATCATTGATGATATCGAGCAATGCAGTTGCAGATCGGTATACATTTGACATGTAAATCTGCTGCGTGCTGTCGAGTTGCGACTTCATCAGCAAATCTGAAAATCCAATCACCCCATTCAACGGTGTTCGGATTTCATGACTCATATTGGCCAAAAATTCCGACTTTGATTTGCTGGCATTCACTGCTATTTCTTTGGCTTTCAAAATTTCGGCCTCAATCCGCTTTTGCTCAGATATATCAGCATGTGTTCCCACTACACGCAGTGCTTTTCCATTTTCATCACAACCAATAACCTTCCCCCTATCTAAAATCCATTTATATGAACCATCCTTGCAACGAAAGCGGTACTCAACGCTAAAAAAAGGAATTTCCCCCTTCAAACAGCGGTTGAGCTCATAAAAAGTTCTTTCCTTATCCTCAGGATGCAAACGATCTACCCATTCTACAGTGGCATCATTGCCCACTTCTGCACCCTTGTAACCCAACATAATCTTCCATTGCTCGGAGGTAAAAACCGTATTTTTATGGATATCCCAATCCCAAATGCCATCACCAGATCCCTCCAACGCAAATTTCCATCGCTCATCGTACAAGCGAATCGTTTCTTGATTTTGCACTTGTTCACTAATGTCTTGAAAAGTACCGTAAACACGCACCCACTTGCTTCCTTGCGCTTGCACTTTTCCTATGGTCTTCACCCAAATTGTGTTTCCTTTGGCTGTCTCCAGTTGTAAATCCACATCAAAAGGAGTTCCGCATTCTATCGCCTCTTGAATTTTTTGTGTGATAGCATCTCTGCTCTTGCCATCTTTATAAAAATTAATCGCTGAACTAAGATTAGGCTCAAAATCATAGCTCACCTCGAGTATCTTTTTTGTAATGTTCGACCATGTTAATTTATCCGTTATCAAATCGTACTCCCACCCACCTACGCGTGCCACCTGACTGGTTTCTTCGAGCAAATTTTTTGTGGCTAAGATCTCCAGTTCGGCCTGTCTTTGTTTGCTTACATCTTGCACCGTACCTACTACCGATGTCAATTCTCCTTTGCTGTTGCGCACAGGCTTGCCAATGCCCAACACATGCTTTATACGCCCATCGGGCAACAGCACGCGGTGCGGATAGGTAAAGCCTTCGCCTGTTTGCAGTGTGTTTTGAATCACCCTGTCCAATTCCATTAAATCATCGGGATGAATGCGCGCTCTGTATTTTTGATGTAATACTTCTTGCGTCTGTGGTTCGTCAATTTCAAATATGCGGTAGTGCTCACTCGACCACCATTGCTCGCTTGTTAACAGGTTGTACTCCCAACTTCCCACTTGTGACATGCGTTGTGCCTCATTGAGTCGGTCTTGATTTTGTTGCATGATGTGCTCCATTTCAACACGATCAGAAACATCTCGCGCAATGGCAAAAAGCTCACCCGTTTTTACATCGGGGTTGGTGAACCACTGCAATGTTTTGTAGTCGCCTGAGCTCGTGCGGTAGCGGTTGATAAAGTTAATGGTTTTGAATCCCTCAGACAATTTTTTCACTTCTTGAAAAGTACTTTCCACATCGTCAGGATGAATAAAGTCGGCAAAAGGCTTACCTAAAAGATCTTCCTTCTTCCATCCTAAATTCACTGCAAATGCTCCATTAATTTTTTTAAAAAACCCATCAGTACCAGCAATACATATCATATCAATAGAGAGTTCAAACAGCTCCTCCATTTTGCGCGCTTCCTGTGTATGCTTTCGTGCTACAATTTGTGCAGTTACTTCAATTGCCAAAATCTCCAAAGCCCTACGCTGCGCTGCGTCAAGTTTTCGAGGCACTCTGTCAATCACGCACAAAGTTCCCAGCGCATAACCCTCAGGATCAATCAGTGGCTGCCCAGCGTAAAAACGAATATTAGGATCACCTTGCACCAGTGGATTGTTTTTGAAACGATCGTCATTCAGTGCGTCTTCCACTTCAAACAATTCAGCGACGGTAATCGCATACTGACAAAAAGAAATATCGCGCGGCGTTTCAGGAGCGTCGAGTCCAACCCTCGACTTAAACCATTGTCGGTTGGCGTCAATCAAACTTACCAATGTTATAGGAACGCCGCAAATCAAAGAAGCCAACTCGGTAAGTCGATCAAATTCAACCTCCATCTCAGAGTCCATAATATGATACGAATCCAAGGCTTTGAGGCGCTGCACTTCGTTTTCAGGCATTGGCAATTTGGCTTTCATAGCTACATTAATCGATTTAAACTGAGTGCGAGCATATTCAATCTTTTGTATTCGAGAACTCGATGAAAGGTTATATTTGGCGCACGAATTTAAAACACAAATAAACAGGGCTTGACAAACAAGCCCATCCCTTTAACTACCTTTTGTCGACATAGGTTACCCTTTGTCGGAAAAAATTAACACTTGAGAGATTACAACACGAGAAAATCCTTAGTGCTCTTGATATAGCACTATAATCATCTTAATTACACCCCTATGAAAATACTACTCCTTGAAGACGACAAAGCACACCCCACTTGCTGAAAAATTTTTTAGACAAAAAAGACCTGGTGATTAAGCCAAAAGAAGGGTGCTTATTTCGTTGCAGTCATGCAAAGTCAAAATGATGGGCATTCCAAAAGAATACAATCAAAAATTTTTACAAAAAAATGCGCGATTTGAACATAGCGAATGAAAAGATTCAACATTGTGTGCAAATGCGTCTCAGCTAAAAAGTAACCTTATGCGCAACAGCTCGTAACACATTTTTAAAAAAAACACTTAGCCCAAAGCCACTTGTATGGAACAGCCAGATAAACAAAAAATATACAACAACATTGTCACCTTCTGCAGCGGAGACGAAGAATCGGCAAAAGAACTGCTGGTACTCATTCAAAGCTCAGTGCAGGAGGCTGCGCAAGCCTTTGCTCAAATGCAACTTGAGAGACATCCCAACGAAATCGCACAACTGGTGCACCGTATGCGCTTTTCTTTCTCGCTCATTGGTTCGCAAGAATTACAAGACCAATCGTTGGCTATTGAAGAAAGTATTGTTGCCAAAAACATGGACGCTGCGTTAACAAGCACTTACCATGTTTTTCTACAAAATTTTGAGAATTTGCACCGCGTACTAAAAAATGAGCCATGAATAAAGATGGGAAAATGTTGGTCTTTGTTGTCGATGACGACGTATTCTATCTCAAAACGGTGGTGATGGGTCTCGACAAGCACTATCACACTTCTGTGGTTTTCAAATACTTTTTCAATCCGAACGACCTACTCGCCGAGTTGAAAAAGATTGAACAAATGCCCGACCAAATTTGCTCGATTACATTTTGGATTACAACATCTCGGGCATAGACCTATTGAAAGAAGTAAAATCAATTAACAGCGCACTGGATGTCGTGATGGTGAGTTCGCAACAAAATCTGCAAACTGTCTTTTCAACATTAAAAAACGGTGCGCGTTCGTACATTCAAAAAGGCGACAAGGTGTTGGTGGAAATAAAAAAAACCATCGACGACAAACTCATCAGCATCAAGCAAGAAGCTCAAAACAAAATTATTAAAAAGTGGATCACTGGAACCTTCGTCGTAGTTGCAGCAGCAGTTGTGTTAATGCTTTTGATCAAAAAATAAATTACCGCACGTTGCGTCACGCAACGCAAGAAGCACATTTGGCTCTGCTCAATTTTATTTACATTCACTGTAGCTTTAGCAGTGAAAAAAAATTGTTTGTCGTCATATTTGCGCTAAATGAAAAACCTTTCAAAGCAATTGCGAAATTTCAAAACCTTTCTCGACAGAGGCAGTAAAACGTGATTAAACAATTCCACTATGAGCGCCAGAGCAATCTTCATTTATTCAGCAGTCAGCATTGTCATCCTTGTTGCCATTCTCGGCTCTTTCTGGCCCGACGCATGGTACAGCATGATCGTTTTCGCACCATTGATCTTAGTAGGCGTAAGAGACATGCTACAAAAAAAACATACGATCAAACGCAATTTTCCGCTCATCGGAAATTTCCGCTATATGCTCGAAGCCATTCGTCCCGAATTGATGCAGTACTTTGTAGAAACCGATACCGAAGGCAAACCCTTCAACCGTTTGCACCGCAGCATGGTTTACCGTCGGGCAAAAAAAGTAAACGACTCTACCCCTTTCGGCACACAAATGAATGTGTACGCCGCTGGCTACGAATGGATGGACCACTCCATTTACGCCAAGCCTTCTAAGTACTACCAAAAACAACCGCGTGTTTTGGTGGGCGGCCCTGATTGCACGCAACCCTATTTCGCAAGCTTACTCAATGTTTCAGCAATGAGCTATGGCGCTTTGAGTAACGCTGCTGTTACCGCACTCAATCTCGGCGCTAAAAAAAATAAATTTGCGCACAACACTGGCGAAGGTGGATTGAGTGAATACCACTTGCAAGGCGGCGATGTGATTTGGCAAATTGGTACCGGCTACTTTGGCGCACGCGATTTAGAAGGCAATTTCAGCGACAGTGAATTTCAAAAAAGAGCCACTTTGCCTCAAGTGAAAATGATAGAAATTAAAATTTCACAAGGTGCAAAACCAGGGCACGGCGGTCTCCTGCCAGCCGCAAAGAACACACCTGAAATTGCCAAAATAAGAGGCGTTGAGCCTTTCAAAGACGTGCACTCTCCCTCTTCGCACAGCGCCTTTAGCAACCCCAACGAACTACTGCTCTTTGTGCAAAAACTGCGCACGTTGTCGGGCGGAAAACCTGTGGGTTTTAAATTGTGCGTGGGCAAGAAAAAAGAATTCACCGACATTTGTCAAGCCATGTTAGAAACAGGCATCAAGCCCGACTTCATTACCGTTGATGGCGGCGAAGGCGGCACCGGCGCTGCACCCATGGAATTTTCAAATTCAATTGGAATGCCCATGCGCGATGCACTTGCTTTTGTATCAAACATATTGGTGGGTCTCGATCTTAAGAAAGACATTAAACTGATCGCCTCCGGAAAAGTCATCACCGGTTTCGACATCGCCAGAGCCATCGCCATTGGCGCCGATATGGTCAACTGCGCACGCGGCATGATGATGGCCCTCGGCTGTATTCAGGCTTTGCAGTGCAACACCAATACTTGTCCTGTGGGCGTTGCTACGCAAGACAAGCGCCTGATTAAGGGTCTTGACGTTGGTGATAAATCTGAACGCGTTGCCAATTTTCACGAAGCTACACTCAAAAGTTTTGTTGAACTTACCACTGCTACAGGCATTGAAAATCCTGAAAATTTGCGCCGTGAGCACATCAACCGCCGTATCAGTCAAGCCTCAGTGATGAAGTACAGCGAAATCTTCCCTTACATTGAACGCGGAAGTTTGTTGAACAAAGAAAATTTAGAGGCCTACCTCAAGCGCATGTAAAACAAAAAAGCCCTTGTATAAAGGCTTAACAAATAAAAAAGCCCCAACCTTTCGGTTGGGGCTTTTTTAGAAAGGTAATTTAAAGAACTATTTATTAATTACAACTTCTCTGGTTGTAACAAATTCGTCGTTTTTGATTGTTACAGTATATACTCCGTTAGCAAGATTTTCGATGTTCATTTCTTGTTTCTCGTTTGCATAAACTGTGTTTGATACAACCACTCTACCAAATATATCCATCAACTCAACAGTAGCTTTTTCAGATACTACAATGTTCAACACATTGCTTGTTGCAGGATTTGGATAAACATTGATGATTTGATTGTTTGCTTGTTCTACAACAGCCAGGCCAGCAGTAGTGAAAGCTACAGTAGTAGAATCACCATTTACAAAAGCTAAAACAGATTGCAAATCAGATGCATTTACTTGGTGTCCAGCGTTTACAGCAAAACGCACAGTAACCACTGATTGGTTAACGTTGTATTTTTGCATGCTGTTAGAAGTAAATCTCAAAGTTTGGTCATCAGAATTTACGTATGACATTGCTTCAGAATTTGCAGTATGATTTACAATTGAACTGAAAGTAAGGTTTTCATTGTATTGCATAGAGAAGTCTAAAGCATTCACTGATTTAGAAGTTGAAACAGTTACAGGAACATCCAAATATCCGTCAACAACCGCCGCTTTTGAAATATCAAAAACTACTCTGTCATTGTTGTCTTGTTTGAAAGCATTGTTTGGTGTTGTAGTAGCATAACTACCGTTAACATCACCAATCATGATACCTCTGTAAGTTTCACTAGCGATCACAGGACAGTTAGCAAAATCCAACACCGGAATAGGCAAACAGAATGGAACAACTGGAACTCTTGATTTTGAGAAACCTGTTGAATCACTTGCAGGGTAAGTAGATGAAATTTTGTAAGACAAGTCTGTCGCTACTTTTGTTGAATCAACAAACAACCAGTCTCTAGACGGTTTTCCGTTTGATACACCAGCATTTGTGTAGTTCCAAGCCTGTTTAAATTCAGGGATCCTCAATACTGTTCTATGGTTGATTTGTGAAACGTCACCAGCAGATACCAATCCATCTCCATTTACGTCCATTGCAACAATTTGGTAAATAGAAGGAATGAAAGAAGCATCCTTCACTAACACTTTTCTAGCAAGCAAAGCATCAGCACCGTTCACAACAGGCATAACATCAGTTGTACCGATTACATCTTTTTCAATGTTCAAATCCAAACCGTTGCTCAAGCTATAAGTGAATAAGCCATTAAGGTCAGGTTGAACAGCCGTTACAGATTTAGCGTTGCATGAAGCATTGTTTCCATAAATGTTGGTAATCAAATGCTCATTCGGGTTTGCAACATTGTAGTTGATAACACTGTTGTTAGACCAAAATTTCAAAGCACCGTGAAAAGCATCATCTTTGTAAGTAATGTATTTACCAGCTTGAACCCTTTTAGTGCTCACGCCAACAAAATAACTTTCTTCTAAGCTAGATACAGAAACTATTGCTGTATCCACTGATTGAAAGTTAGCTGTTTTTGTAAATCCAATGCAAAACAATTCGCCTGTTCCGCTGAAAGTAGCGTTTGCTGGAGCCGTACCATTGAAGTATGCAGAAATATAGATCACACCATTTGCAGCGTCAATGTTGTTTACAACTTCAACATAGCTAGATGAAATCAAAGCATTACCTACTGTTACCGTACCAGTTGGAGTGATTTTTGTTTTGTCATAGTTTACTGTTAAGTCATAACCAATTACATCAGCAACTGGATCAACAGCAACTACAGGCAAACAAAAAGCAGCAGGAATACAAGTAGCAGTAGTAGTAACCACTTTGTAAGGAAGCGCATTTGGATCTGGAATTGAAAGAACTACAGCAGCAGAAGTTGTAACTGCACTTTTGTTGTCAGTCGCTTTTGCAGTAAAACTTGCAGTACCGATAGTACTAATCCAAGTAGTAGTGAAAGGAGCAGAAGCAACAGAACCAATTGAAGTTCCATTCACAAAAAACTCAACAGAAGTAACTGAACCATCAGCATCAGCTGCAGCAGCTGTAAGCGTCACCACTGCAGGAGCTGTAAAAAATGCGCTGCTCAATGGTGAAGTAAGGCTCACTGTTGGAGGAAGATTAATGCTCACAGCAATTGATTTACCAGCAGAAGTTGTAAATGCAGCTCTGTTGTCAGTCGCTTTAGCAGTAAAAGAATGTGTGCCGGCAGTTGCTGTCCAGTTCATTGTGAATGCAGCTGGAGCAGTAACAGTGCCAATAGATGAACCATCTACAAAAAACTGCACACTAGCAACAGTACCATCAACATCGGCAGCAGTTGCAGTGATCACAACAACATCACCAACAACAGCTGTAGCTGCAGCATTAACGCTCACTGAAGGAGCTTGATTGTTTGCAACATTAATCGTTACAGAAGAAGAATTTGCAAATGCAGCTTGATCGTCGGTAGCCTTAGCCGTCAATACATGAGATCCAGCAACAGACGTGTAGTTTGCAGTGTAAGGAGCATCATCGTCAAAACCCACAGAAAAACCGTCAACAAAGAACTCAACTAAAGCCACAGTTCCATCAACGTCGGCAGCAGTTGCAGTGATGGCAACAACGTCACCAGTCACAACATTTGCACCATTCAATGGAGCAATAATGCTCACAGTAGGATTAAGATTCGGAGCCAATTTCAAACTTGGAATAGAAATCTCAGCACCAGTTGGATTGCTCACAACATAATTTTGAGCACCTCCTGTTGGCGTACCGATTTGGATGTTCAGTTTAAAACCAAAAACACCATCTGTAGTAAACTGACCAATCAATACTCTGTTGGTATCAGCATTGGCGCCCATAGAACCACTCAATGAAGACCATGCTCCATCAGAAGTTGAAAAAGAACCACTAAATTGGCTTTCAACATCAAATACGCCTCCTGTTGGATCAAAACCAAGAAAAGTTACCGCAGCAGGAGTTCCTGCAACACTACCGTCTTGAACTTTAATTTGAATACCAGTCGTAGCATCACCACCAGCAAGAACAGTAGCACCTAAAGTACTAAAGATAGATCCATCGGTGTCGTCAGATTTAAGAACCCCAACTTTTCCGCTGGCAGTTGCGCCAACAGAAAACCATGAATCCAAAGCAACTGTGTTTAATTTAGTGTTGTTAACAGTGATACCATTTGGCGTTGTAGAACCTCTGTCTTCATTGTTGAAAAAGGTAGTACTCGTTGTAATTTCCAATGGATGTGCAGCAGTACCATAAGCTACTTGAAATTTGTAGCCGGGCAACATGTCCGCATACACGCGGTATGTAACAGATCCAATAGGAAGAGTACCAACACTAGCGGCAGTATCAGCGGCAGTAGCAATGTAGTATTTTTCAACCTTGATTTTCTCCAACCCATTTTGCGCATGGATCAATCCAAACGAGGCGAACAATACGCCCAGGGTTAATTTAAATTTTGTTTTCATTTTTTAGTTATTAGTATTATTTAGGATTGGCAATTAATTATTTGATTGACCAAATTTTGCAACCAAAAGCAAGAAGTCAGATGTGTTAGTGATACCATCTTTGTTGATGTCAGTTGGATTTGCATTCGTCAAACTTTTTAATGCTACTGTACCATACTCAGACAACCAGCTAGAGTTCGCTTCACTTGCGCTAAAAGCACCTTTATAGTTTACTACAGTGAAAAATCCATCAGCAGGAGCTGAACTTGCAGAAACCAATTCAGTGGAAGGAATTGCGTGCACTTCCGTAGTCATTGCTGAGTTTGTACCGTTGAAAGCCAATGCTACAGTGATACCTGGAACAGATGTAACGATTTGGTTGCGGTCAGTTGTTAAAAATTGAAGCGAGTCAGCTACGCTTGGCGCTGTAGGAATCTCGTTAAAAAGCAAACCTGTACCAGCCGCATCTTTCTGGAAAGTACCAGAAGTAGCAGTTGTTGTTTTAACCAAATTTCCTTTAGTAAAACCAAAGTGTTTTCCGTCATTCGCTCTGATGATAACGTTGTCTTTGATGATCAAAGATTGTGGCACTGGGAAAGTTCCGCCAGCAGTTGTCCATGATGCAGCATAAGCAGGTGTACCGTTGGTCCATTGGTCATAAGCATCACCTTTTTGAACTGCGTTAGAACGCGCTTGAGACAAGTGAACACCTGAACGGAAGTTAGCAAAAACAGAGTTGCGGAAAGATCCAGCTGTCATTTCTTTAGCCATCAAACCTGCGTGTCCACAGTTGTCGTAAACGGCATTCACCTTACCGTTAGAAATGAAAGTTGCATTCCATATTTGTGGGTTAGATTGAAAAGGGAAAGTTGATTTATTAACCCCAAACTGATCGTCAGAATCACCTTCAATACCATTGTCAGAAGAACGCAAATCACCAGAATTCAAAGAGTCAGCAGAAACAGAAAATAAGAATTGTGCTTTACCTCTGTAACCCAAGTCATAGTCAAATTTGTCATCGTCACCGAAAAATTGTGAAATGTATTTAACGTTTACTGTACCACCAAAGTATTCCACTTCATCATCACCAGCAGCAATGATCTCAATGTGGTCAATTTTAGTACCTGAACCCACTGAGTAAAGTGAAAGACCATTCATTTCATTTCCAGCAGATGCACCACCTAGCAAAGCGCCAGTATGTCTCAGAGAAACGTAAGAAAGTACACCTGAGTTATCAGCGTTGTTTACAGTTGGGAAAGCAGCATCACCAGCGCCGAAACGTGTGTGCGTGCTCACTGCAAAACCTTCTGCGCAACCTACACCATCAACACCTGTTGTAGCACTCAATTTACCAGCAGCACTGTTCGCTAATAGCGTTAAATTGTTCGCAGCAGTACCGGCAATAGCAAGTCCACCCCATTTAGAAACGTTGGTCAAACTATAAGTTCCATCCATTGGATCAAGATTACTTGTAAAAACAATATTACAATCTTTAGTTCCTGCAGCATTGATTTTAGCACCTCTTTCAATAAAGATAGAACCAGTAGCAAGTGGATCTGCATTGTAAACACCTTGTATTACAGCACCCGGATCAATTGTAAGGGTGTAAGGACTTGGCATGTAAAACTGGCCATTCAATTGCCACAAAGTATCACATCCGAGGTGAACATTGCCGTTGAACACGTTTAAAGTTGCACTACCAACTACTGAACTAGTAACACCTTTAATTGAAATGTTTGCCTGTGGTCTTGCATTCACTGCAGGGCAGCCACATTTAGCGCCCACCGTGTTTTGATTGGCTTGAGCAAAGCCCGTTGCCATAGCGCCAACTGCTAGTAGGGCAGTTGTTGCAATTTTTGTAAAATTTTTCATTGTTTTCATTTTTTAGTTTTTTAGCTTTTAATTAAGTTCCATAACGAATTACTGAACGAGACAAATTTCAGCCAACAACCTCACTCCTTGATTAAAGTTGAATTATCAAATGTATAATTCGGAGATAGTTTTATGTTAAGAATGCATCTGCCAGCAACATGCAAACTTCACAATACATCGGACATTTGGGCAGAATGTTAAATGTTCAATTGCAGCAGAGAGAAAAAAATCAACTTCAACATTTAAAACAAAAACACTTGCCTTCCTCACCAAACAAGGAGACACGAAAAATATAACAAAGCAATTTCACAAAAGTAAAAAGCAACACCGTAAAGTTAAATGTGATCAACGGTATTGTTCAAAGCACCAAAAAACCATATTGCTTAACAATGAGTTAATCTGACAACTGCTCCTCCACCACTGCAGGGCCTCAATAATGCTGAGCACTGCAAGCCAAAAATCATTTTTCTTTCAAAAAAAAATGGCACTCACAAACAATTCAATACTGAATTTATCAATTCATAAAAAAACGCAGTCACCACGAACTAATTCCCGACGATAGCACATCAAAAATTTGCGCATTGTACTTTGCATTGCATGAATCTGCAATAGGGATTCACCAATAAATTACCTAAAAAGAAGGTGAAATGAAATTAAAGGCGAACGAGCTTAATTTGTAAAACAAATCAAACGCAGCGCTATAGCACTTGCGCCTATTTAATCTTTGACGCAACGCACGCTGAATCCATAGCGTTTTTCCACATAAAATCTAAATACCTTAGATTTTCTATAATCCAAATTACGATACCAGAGTTCACTATTGTTCAATGTTGACGACCAAAAATACGCAGTAAACTGAGCGCCGGGACTACCTGGATTACCATTAAAAATTCTACATCCGCCGGGAAGCGCTGTGAATCCACTTTCATTGTTTGGCCAAACTGTAAATAGGTCGTCTGAATTGTACCAATCATAGCCTCCATTTCCTGCCACCAATTTCGGCTTCTTCATTTTATCAGCTTCGCTGGTACCTCTCCAAGTAATGCTATCGGCCGATAATTTTGCCATTCCCAAATTCATTTCCAAGGTTTTCCATTCCTCATCACTGGCAATGTGCCAGCCTTCGGGCGCAATGTTGCGTGAATCAACAACCGCATATCCATTGTACAACAATCCATATGTAATTGAACTGTTGATGCAACATGCCGCTGTCGTATTTTGCCAATCAACAGCTGAAGGCACAAAATGAATAGAATCACCATTGCGATAAGTTTTGACCAGCAAATTTTCAGCCATCCACCATTGATTCCCAATTTTTACAGTTTTGTAAACGTTGCCATCGCGATCGCGCATCGTACTTGTTTCATTGACAGGCTTTGGAGCAGGAATCGCTTTTTCACAAGCAGAGAATTGCAACATAAAAATCATGAACACCGTCCAAAAAGACAACGCCAAAATCAACTTACTTTTGTTCACAAATGAATACCTTAAAATAAATTTCTGCATGATCACTTTACTTTTATACTTAATGCTTTACGAATTTTTTTGTGCTGTACAATTTACCTGCGCTGATGCGTAAAAAATACAAACCAGCAGTTAAATCTGACACATCGATTGTTTCTGATTTGTCAATTAAACTGCCACCGCTGTTGCTTTCTAACAACAATTGACCAAAACTATTGTACAGCGAATATTTGAGTGGTGCTACCGCAGTTGCTTTTACTTTAACCAACAATTCTTCTTCCACCGGATTTGGAAAAAGCTCAAAAAGAACACTTTCATTTAATTCACTGATCTCTAATTTTGGACAAACTTCCACTATGTCTCTGTTGCTGCACAAACCAGGATAGCAGCACAAACTAGGCACGTGAACTTTTACCTTGGAATCATAATTACACGCCAGCGAATCGCCGCAACCCACCACCAAATATGTTTTGCAGGCGCTATTGTCTTTGCAACCAAATGAAGCAGCGTA
Source organism: Flavobacteriales bacterium (assembly GCA_947444925.1). Lineage (GTDB taxonomy): Bacteria > Bacteroidota > Bacteroidia > Flavobacteriales_C > JAHEZL01. The sequence goes on from CANFBW010000007.1 coordinate 38,980, forward strand.
CTCGGCATAATTTGGATCAGTGCAACCACAAGGAATAGGATAATTTAAAAATGGCCGTTGGTGCACATAGTCTGCCGTTGAATCGGCGCCATTCTTTGCCACGTATCGATGGATCGTTGTGCCGTTTTTATCCAAAATTTCAACGTTCAATGCAAAGGCAATTTTTCCTTTAGTGGTCAGTTGCGCCACCAACACCAAATTGCTATCGCGGTTGACACCCATCACTCCATTGCTTTGCAAATACGCATTCTTGCTAACGAAGCTGTTTTTTTTAACCAATGATCCAAAAATGGTAGAATCATTTCCATCTAAATCCACAATTCCACCTTCAAAAGAAGAAACCGGAAGAAGCGACATCGTATCCAGTCCATCTGCTGTGGTCAAGGGAATTCCAGCCGCAGCCGCACTGTTCTTTAATAAGCCACCATCAATGGGCACGCTGCCGCCATCGTTGTTAACGCCACCAACAACAGAGCCATTTCTGTCGAGAGACTTTGGCGTTCCAAAATAGGTTTTGCCACTTGGTTTTGAAAGCGATGTTTGACCAAGCGTGAGCCAGGTGTCGAGCGCCAAAGTGCTTTCACCAAAACGCGCGACATTAAAAAATCGAGCATGGCTTTGTCCTTCTAAAGTATGGTTGTAAAAGGTAGAATCTCCTGAGAACATCAACTCGTGTTCAGCGTCGCCAAAAAGTTTCAAAAGTTTGCATCCCGGCTCCATATCAATATACACCCGATAGGTTGTTGAATTCACTGGAAGCACTGATCCTGTTGTGTCGGTGGCATCGTTAGCGTCAGACACATAATACGTTTCTATCCTCACATTTTCAAGTTGCGCAGGCAACACAAAAACAGAAAGAAGCAATAAAAAAAGTAAGGTATTTTTTTTGGTTTTCATGCACGTTTGTTTTTTTCTTCTCAGCAGATCAACTCTCTACCTACTTCTTTCTTCCTTATTTTTGAATCGATGTTGATTGTATTAACAGCTATAATTTATACGACAAACTCAAAATGAAATTCGTTCCGAATTGATATCTATCGTAGTTCCAAATATAATTGCCTTGGTACTGATAAGCCCTTATTCTCGCTGCATTAAGTATGTCGGTAACCCGAAAACTAGCACTGAAAGACTTGCCGATTTTTTTTGAAATTTTCAAATCCAAAAGATTTCTTGGCAATTCGTACACCGAAGGAATTTGACTCGTAACATCTCCTGCAATCACCAGTTTTGGCCCCTGCACATTGTAACTCAATGTAACTTGTAATCCAATGGAATCAGAAGTGTAAGTCAAGATGCTGTTCACTAAATAAGGTGCCTGACCAAACAAAGTACGTGTTTGTGCCGCACCAAAAGTACCATCGGCTCTTTTTTCAGAAAAGGTGGAACGCGAATCAACAAAAGTAACATTGGCTCTGAATTCAAAATATTTGGTCAATTTTTTCTTGCCCTCCAATTCAATACCGCGCAACCAAGCTAGATTGGGATTGTTTTCCCAGGTAAATCCTGTAGCGTTGTACAACTCAATGTAGTTCATGAAATCTTTGTAAAACAAACTTAGCGATACGTTGTCACCAGATTTGAAATACGATTCTAAACGCAAATCATAATTGTTGATGTTCACCATTTTTAAATTAGGATTTCCCCTTACTCTATCGTTCAATTCATAGTCGTAAACGTCGCTGGTCGATAGCTCACGCAAGCCGGGACGCGCAACAGTTTGACTAAAATTAAAGCGCAAATTAATGGGCGACTGCGCATCTTTTCTCAACTTGTATATAGCAGAGATACTTGGCAAAAAGCTCACTTGATTGAGTTTTCCTGGATTGGAAGCTCTACGGGGATCATTCACTGGTAAATTCAAAGAATCAGCCAACTTACTGTCTGTGTAGAGATACGCTTTTTCCACGCGCAGTCCGCCCGACAAACGCAATCGGGGTACAATACTGTAATCGGCCATGGCGTATGCGGCGCTCACATTACTAAAACCCATCACGTGATTGTCTTGATTGTCACTAAACAAATACCCTCTTAAAGCACGGTAGGTATTTGCCTCGGGAACAGGAATGAAACCAAAAAAATCCAATCCCAAAGGATCACTTCCAGCATTGCTTGAATTAACAACATAGTTGCCCATATTGCCGCTGTTGATGTTGGTTAAACCTATTTGATCATAGGCCCTGTCGATGCGCTGAAAAGCAGCGCCAAATTTTATTTTTCGCACAGCATCGGCCACTCCATTGCCTTTCAATGGAAGTTCAACAGCCAATCGCGAATCAAAAACATTCTCTGTCAAATATCTGAAGTAGCGGGCTGAATTGTTGATTTGCGAATTTTGCAATGCTGGATTTGGCGAGATTTCTGCTCTTTTGAAATCCGGTACAATACTTTTTCCATCGGTGTAAGACGCATTTCCTTCTATTTTAATTTTATGCCACGGAATGTAATGCTCTAATTTTGCCTGATAAATAAATTGCTTTCGTGACTCATACAATTGTCTTTGCACATCGGCAAACGCATCGCCCGCCCTTGAAGCCACACCAACGTTGTTGGTGCCATTCACATTGGGCATAAAAATTAAATTGATGCTGTGATTTTTGTGGTATTTGTACATCACATTCACCAAAGCGCTCCACTCATTGGTTTCTCTAGTTATCTTTTGTGGAAAACTGATCGTATCAATATAAACTCCATTGGTAGGACCGCCAGTAACTCGGCCATAAGTGCTATTAGGGTCGTATTGCGTTGCACTCGAATACCTAAAGCCAGCAAGCAAACCAAGTGGTCTTCCAAAAAAATTCAGCTGGTTACCAAAGGTGATACTTTGTGTGGTATTTAAGGGCGCTTGCCTATTTGTAGTTCTCCAATTATTGGGCAAACTTTGATTGAATTGCACTGCGCCAGCATTCATTATTTTGTAAGCATCACCTTGGTAAGTGCCCTGGTTGTATTTTTCCAAAGCAGCATTATAAGCATTGGGATCATTGAAATTGCTTGCGCCAAGTAAACCCATTTTTTGAAACACCAACTTGTCGTAAGTCTGCGACGATGCTCCGCTAGAACTATAAATAGAAGAGGTACTAACACCTACCGATTTTAAAAAATCGCCATAACCCAAGGCAACAAATTCTTGATATCTATTCGGCTGATTGTTCAACAATTGATAGTCCTTCATGCTGTGGTCTCTAAAACCATTGTCATAGCCCAACCAATCCGTTGCGCTGTGCTGCGAACTCACCACCTCTTTAAATGTGGTTTGCGCATTGTAACCAATGGCACTTTCAACAGTGATGGCCAATTTTTTTGGATACTCTTTTGTTTCCACCGAAATATAAGCTCCCGCCCAATCACCAGGTAAATCGGGACTCGCAGTTTTCGCAATCACCACATTGTCGATCAACGCGGCAGGAAACATATCCAATCTAATGTTGTTCGTAAATGGATCTAAAGTTGGAATTCGAGAACCATTGAATGTTGTTTTTACATAGCGGTCACCAATACCCCGCACCGTAATTAAACCACCGCTGGATGAAACACCAGAAACCCTCGTCACGGCAGCAGTTAAATTTGCATCTCCCGTTTTTTTCAATGTCTCAGAAGAAATGTAGTCGAGTGTAACAGCAGACTTCTGCTTCACCTCCTCCATGTAGGTATCCTTTGCTTTTGCTTTTTTTCCGCCAATTACAATTTTATTGATAGTGGTTACCGCCAAAGGCAGTACAAAATCCTTCACAAGCACCGCTCCACTTTTTACTTGAAAACTATCCGTCATCGTTTGATAACCTTTCAAGGAAACAGAAATTTCTTGCCCCAATGAATCCGAAATATTAATTAAATAATTTCCCTTTAAGTCGGTGGTAATATCCGTCAATCCATTTGCATTCAGCATAAAGTTTACACCCAACAAGGGCATTCCGTTTTCATCGCTTATCTTTCCTTTTATCGTTCCTTGCGCGAACAAAAATGACCCTGCTAGTAAACTAAAGACTACTACAAAAAAACATTTTTTCATTGTGGTGATTTTTCCTTCAAAAGCATCAACAAAGGGCATTGCAAAAATCGCGTACAGTTTTTAATTGCTCTCGACAAACAATTTCTGCGATTTTATACAAAGCTCCACCTCGCTCACATTTTCTGGTTTTTTGAATTATTGGATTTTAATTATTTTCTGAGTGCTCGTTAAATCACCGCTCGTCATTTGCAATAAATATTGTCCGCTTGAAAGTGCTGAAATATCAATTTGCGCATTGTAGTGATCGCTAACATTGTTCATTGTATTTTGATACACCTTTCTTCCGTCAATCGTGTAAATAGCACAATTGAAATCCATGCTTTTATTTGTGTTCAAAATGTCAATGGTCAACACATCATTCGCTGGATTTGGAAAAACACGGAATGAACTTGTTTTGTCCAATTCAGCAACAGCGCTAATTACATCAGAAGAATAGTTTAGATTCGACAACACTGTGCCATCTCCTGCAGGAGCTTTCGCGTAAAATTTATGTGCACTTAAGTCGGGAGCACCCAATTGAAAATTCAACTCGAAAGAAAAAATACCATCTGTGGTAAACTGTCCAATCAACACTTTGTTACTGTCGGCATTTGCACCTTGTGCACCGCTCAATGCCGACCATGCGCCATCGGCCAAAACAAAAGAACCACCAAATTGACTTGCCGCGTCAAACAAATCTCCCAGCGGATCAAAACCAACAACTGTAACTGCTTGAGGACTTCCGGCAACCATACCATCTGCTGTTTTTAGTGAAGCGCCATAAGTCAAATTCGTGCTGCCCAAAATAGTACTCGTGCTAAAAATAGAACCGTCTGTATCATCACTTTTAGGAACGGCCATTTTTCCGGTGGCACTTGCGCCAACTGACAACCAGCTGTCCAACATCACCGTATTTTTTTTCACGTTAACAACGCTGATTCCATTAGGAGTTGCAGCGCCTCTGTCTTCATTGTTAAAGAAGGTAGTGGTCGTAGCGATCTTTAGCTGATGACCAGTTTCGGCAAAGGCCGCTTGAAAGTTATAGCCCTTTTGCATGTCGATAAAAATGCGGTACGTCACCGAACCAATGGGCAAAGTGCCCACACTTGCAGCTGCATCGGCTGCATCAGACACGTAATATTTTTCAACGATCATTCGTTCGAAACCATTTTGGGCTTTCGCCACTCCAGCTAGGAAAAAAAGTCCTAGTGCTATAAATATTTTTTGCATAAAAATTGGATTTTATAAATTGTTAGTAGTTAATATCTCATTTATTATCACTTAAGCGCAAAGCGTCAAATTTCACTTCTTCGCCTTCTGCATCGGCACATACAAAACGAACAGCGCCACCTGATGGAGTGCCCACTTGAATATTTAAATCAAAAGATAATTTTCCGTTTGTGGTCAGCTGCGCGATCAAAACTTTATTGCTGGCCGTTGGTCCTTTTGATCCACTTAAAACACCAGTAAAAGCGGCCCACGCTGCATTGTTTGAGCTGAGCATTACTGCGTTGCTATCGTTGTTGAAGAAACCCACATCCAAATTAAAAGGTTTAATCATCGGAAGATTTCCATTCATAAAACCATCACTTTTGTTCAAGCTACGGCGTTTCAATACGGAACCATCAGGATCTTCCGATTTCAAAACACCAGCGTAATTGCTGGCTGCAGAGCTAATGGTGATCCATGAATCCAAGGCATAAGCCTTTTCGTTTACTTTCAAATAACTGACGTTGTAGCCTATCAAAGCACCACAGTTAACATTGTTGTAAAAAGCGGTGGTCGTTTTTATTTTTAATGGATGTTTTTCATCGCCATAAACCACTTGCAAAGAATAGTTGGGTTTCAAATCAACGTAAATCCTATACGTCACACTTCCCTTTGGCAGCGCAGCGCCGAGGGTGTCAGCAAAATCTGCAGAATCTGCTACATAATATTTTTCTACGATGATTCCCTCCAATGCACTTTTATCATCGTGTGTCAATTTGACCTCACTTTGCGCCATGGCATATTGTGAAATCAAAAGTCCAAAAACCAGTGCTGGAAATAAATAAAATCGTTTCATCTTCATCGCTCTATTAATTGAAGCGAAGATCCACAACTAAGGTGTAGCTTAGTTTTAGCAAGCATTATGATTTGGTTAGGCTTGTGTTAATTCAGAACGCAGATTGCGTTAAAATAATTTACATTAATTTATTGTTGTTGCGCGCATCAAAAAAAATTGACCGCAAAAATTGCCTCACAAAAGCAATGTGAAAAGCACAAAAGACATTTGCTTAAAATGAGCTGAAAGGTGACGCGTCCAGTATGAGTCCCTTTTTTTCAGACACCCGGTATTTGTAAATCAACGATATTTGGTTGGCAGAAGCCGACGACCAATATCTTCCCATTTCAGAGCCAGCATAAACATCGTAACTGTATCCAAATGTTAAGTTTTTGTATTCTAGGCCGAGTAAAAAAGCCATTGTACCATTGAGTCGAAACCAAGTCGCCAAAGTAAGTTTTGAGTTTTCTTTGAAACGGTAATCCAAATATAGGCCAGGCGTTACTTCCTGCATGCCGCCTTGCAAATTAATCCGCACATTGGGTGCCACATCAATTTTATGGTCGCCAATAATTTTAATTCCAGCTTGAATTGAAAATCTTTTCGTTAAATCGTCTTTGCTTGAAATCACCGAAACATTTGGCGTGTTCAAATGATATCCTGCCACACCCACAAAACAATTTATTTTTCCATCGGTCTCCGTTTTAACAGGATTGTAATACCACATGGCGCCAAAGCCAAAATCCTGATGCAATCGTGTAGTATTTAGTAAATTTTCAGTGATTGCATTCGTCGAAGAATAACTTCCATTGATGTACTGCTCATCAAAAGACAAGTCGCCAATAGTCAGTGACCTTTGTCCAAACTCCCCCAACAGGGCAACGCTCAAATGTGCAGCTACCGACAATTGCAAATCATAACCCACAGAAAGTGACACGTTGAAATTGCGAAAAGCCCCCGCCACATCGTTTTGCAAATTCAATCCAAGGTCAAATTTGCGATGGTTGTCGTTCACATACAAAGGATAAAGAATACCCAACGACGACGAAGTATATCCTTTTTGAATATCCGCCAATTGGTTTTTGTAATTGGCAATGACTTGCAAATCGCCATTGGCGCCCAAAATCGCAGGGTTCAATAAAATCGGATTCGCATACGCCTGCGTTAAACTTGCGTCTTGCGCAAATGCACCACTACAAACAAAACACAGTAATACCAATTGAAACAAGACTATTCTAAATATTTTGTTGTTCGTTTTCATGGCTTAGCGAATTAAGTTGACAAGACCCTTGTCGTTGATGATACTGCCGTCCATTTTACTTCCTCGTACAAAAAAAACATAGGCTCCTTGCGGCATCTCTTCTCCTGAATTTTGTTTTTTTCCGTCCCAGCCCGTTTGAATATTTTTCGACAAAAAGATGGCTTCTCCCATATTGTTGAAAATCGCAAATTCAAAATCTTGAATCTCCTCGCCACGCACAAAGAGCACATCGTTTTTTCCATTGCCATTTGGCGTAAATGCCGCGGGAAGCCAATAATCGTGGGTCTTCACCACCACTGTTTTTGCACCTGAAGCACTGCAACCAAAAATTGTGGTGGCAACTACAGTGTAGGTTGTTGTCGCATCGGGACTCGCGAAAGGATTGGAAATACCGGCATTACTCAATCCGGCAGAAGGACTCCAAACATACTGCACACCACCACCTGCCTGCAATTGCAATTTTTCTCCTTTCGCTATCGTGTCGTTTTTTATTTCAAAAACCGATGGCAAAGTATGTACCAACACCTGTACTTTTTTAGACAGCGGCGCACAACCATAACCCGAAACCGTCAACGTATATTCTGTTGTTGAATCAGGACTGGCAGCGGGATTTGCAGCCGTTGAATCGCTCAATCCTGCTGAGGGCATCCATCGGTACGCTTGTCCAGCTATCGACGGTGCTCCAATTTGAATTTCATCTTTTCGACACAGCGCAACATCAGCTCCTGCATTCGCCTGAAGTTCTGAAACCACGGCTTCCATTTGCGCGCTTGCCGAACATCCGCTGAGAAAATTTTTAGCAGCAAGCGTTATTGTTTTTGTACCGCCACTGGCGTAAACAATGGCACTCGGATTTTTCACATTTGAAATCAAAGGCTTTGCATCGGCACCAAAATTCCATTTAAAACTTACTCCAGTAGAATCACCACTATTAGTGAAAGCCAAAGCAGCACCTGCACATTTGGGACCCAGTGTAGTACTCGCCAAATCTATGCGTGGCGTAGCTTTGATCAGCAATGAATCCGATATAGAAGTCACACAACCAAAATTATTTTTCACATCCAACAACACTGTTTTCGTGCCCGAAGTTTTGTAAATCACTGAGGTGGGCGTTTGCGCATTAGATGTTTCTGCCGTGGCATCAGCGCCAAAATCCCAAAAATAAGTTTGGCCCACTATCTTTGTCCCACTAAAAGAAAAAGTTACGGGCACATTCGCACATACCGAGCCCGACGATGTGAAAGCCGCCACCGGCGAAGGATTTACAGTAATGGTTTGCGACTTGCTATCGTTCACCGAACAGCTCGGTACAAAAACTTTGTGCGTGATGGTATAGGCGCCCGCATTTGCATAAATAAAATCGGCAGGATTTTCATCTGTTGAAACACTGGGAGTACTGCCCAATCCAAAAGTCCATTGGTGCGTAACACCCGTACCTTTGCTGCCAGCACTGTAAACATTGATTCCGTTTCCTGCGCAACCTGGTCCCGACAAAGTAAAAGTGGCATCGGCACCCGCAACTACGTTTACTGTTTGCAACACCGTGTCAGTCCACAAGCCATAACAAGAAGGTCCGTCAGAGACAATGAGGCGCACTGATTTAAGTCCGGCAGAAGCATAAGTCACCGCAATCGAACCCGCCGCACTACTTGTTTGTGGCGTTGCCGTAGCGCCAAAATTCCATGCAAAACTTTTATTTCCCCCTGCTCCCGCCAAACTGTTGAAAGTGACAGTACCCGACGGAAAACAAACTGCGGTGCCATTCAGCGGATTAAAATTTGCGTTCACCAAACCCACTACCAACAGGCCATAAATGTTCACAGGTACTGCACTTGAAATGAAAGAATTGTCGCCCAGTTGTCCAATCAAATTATTTCCGCTGCCGCAATAAACACCATTGACATTGTCATCGAGTATGGCTGCACAAAAATCTTTCCCTGCTGAAACAGCAAGTGCATTTTGCAAAAACCCAACGTTTTGTATGCCGTGCATTTGTAATGCACTCAGTCGATTGCTTCCTGTTGTATTGTCGCCCAACTGACCTTTGGCATTGGCACCCCAAGTCCAAATACTACTGTCGCTCAACACCACAGCGCTGAAACCAAATCCGGCAGCAACACTTTTTGCTGCGCCAAGGCCCTGCACAGTCATTGCTTTCGCTTTGCTGATGGCACTGCCATCACCCAACTGACCACTGGCATTTCCTCCCCAAGTTTTTACAGTGCCAGTGGCAAGCACTGCTATAGAATGATCGGCACCGCCATCGATGCTTATGACTTTATTTAAAAAAGTATTGCTCGCATTGTCTAACACCAAGTGAGGTAGGGAGTCCTTTCCGCCAAAAACACCGCTCCCTGTTTGTCCGTTGGTCGCATTGCCAAATGCACACAGCGTGCTGTCTCGAAGCAACACCAAGCTATGTGTAGCGCCAGCAGCCGCTTCAAAGGCCTTACCCAAAAATCCCACGTTGCCAATGCCATGTACTTGAACAGCAGTGAGCGTTTCGCTTGTAGAATTATTTCCCAATTGTCCATTGCTATTTCCTCCCCAAGTCCAAACACTGCCGTTTTCCATCACTGCAATAGAATGTACATCTCCAGCAGCGATTGAAAAAGCAGAAAGCCCCGATGGAAGTCCTTGCACCAAAACCGGAAACAAACTTTGCGTGCGCGTACCATTGCCCAATTGACCATTGCTGTTGCTTCCCCATGCTACAATTCGGCCATCGCAAAGAATGGCTAAGGAATGGTTCGCCCCTGCAGCAATGGCTGTAGCATTTGTTAAGAATCCACTGTTCAGTACACCTTTCACCTGAACAGGCACATTACTTTGTGTTGTTGAATTGTTGCCCAATTGTCCGTTGCTGTTGCCTCCCCAAGCCCATACTTCTCCATTGGTTTTAAGGGCCAAAGTATGTGCGTCACCACACGTCAAATGATGGGCAATACAATTCGCAGGACGCGCATTGTGCACTGCCGCCGTTAGGCTTGAGTCACGAACGGTGAAGCCACTCGAATTACCATTTAAATAACTGTGAATGGTAAACAAATCAGTGCTGTCAATTTTCAATGAATCGCTGGCAAAACGAATCGCCAACAGCGCTTTTCCCTGCTCAACATTTTGCAAGCTGCTAGAGGTGAAACGCAAGATTTTTGTTGTTGTATTGTAAAAATAAAGCTCCTCTAAATAATTAGTTAAATCAATAATGGTATCAAAACGCAATTTGGGTTGATTGAATTGCAAAGAAAAATCCAAAGCAGTGATATCAAAATTTGCTGTTGCCGATACTTCAACAGTTACCAAACCATTTTTTACTGTTGGTTTCGACATGAAAAACACCACTTCATCTTTTGGAAGAGAAGTTTGTGCTGCGCCAATTTTGGAGAAAACCAAAAGCAACAACAGAAATATAAATTTTGCACAAAGTTTTTGTTTCATTGCATGAAAAGCATTGTTATTGCTTTAATGCAAAAGTCCTCAAACTATGTTAGCACAGTGTTTTTACTTTATTAAGTTATGGTCAATAAATTGTCACTCCTACGGTAGCGTATGTTATTTAATTGATAAACTAGAGGGCACAAAAAACAATCGTCCACCCATGCGCTGAAAACACAAAATCTGTAAAACAAAAAAACCATCCTGATTACTCAGGATGGTTTTTGTAGTCCCACCAGGACTCGAACCTAGACATACACAACCAAAATGTGCAGTGCTACCATTACACCATGGGACTGTTAGCGAAGCGCAAATTTAGGTTTTTTGTCAATATCCACAAACTTTCGTGCAGATTTTCTCACAATTCCCCATTCACTAGGGTAATTTTCCCTTTCAATCTAATTTTTATAAGCCTATTATTTTGCTAAATTCGCGATGGTTAAAAACAAAAGTGTAAAATAACCAAGGCTCAAAACCGAGGTCAACATACCAACAACAAAAAGAAAAATGGAAAATCTGTATAAAAAATACAACAACCTTTTCGGCTGGATTACCTTCGCCATCGCAGCAACAACCTACTGCTTAACAGTTGAACCCACTGCAAGTTTTTGGGACTGCGGCGAGTTCATCGCCTCTGCCTTTAAATTAGAAGTGGGTCACCCTCCGGGAGCACCATTGTGGATGATGGTGGCACGTGTATTCGGCCTACTGGCTGGCAACGACGTTACACAAGTGGCCTACTGGGTGAATATCTTCTCGGCACTGAGTACGGCCTTCGCCATTCTATTTTTATTTTGGACCATCACCGCTCTTGCCAAAAAAGTGGCGCTGCAAAGTGGTGAACTTACCAAAGGAAAAATCGCCGGCATCATCATCAGTGGCTTCATTGGCGCTGTGGCGTACACCTTCACCGACACCATTTGGTTTTCAGCAGTAGAAGGCGAAGTTTACGCCTCTTCTATGTTTTTTACCGCCATCGTTTTTTGGCTCATCCTGAAATGGGACGCTATTGCCGATGAAAAATACGCCGACCGCTATTTGATCCTCATCGCTTATTTGATGGGACTTTCCATCGGTGTCCATTTGTTAAACTTATTGACCATACCTGCATTGGTATACGTTTACTACTTCCGCAAAAACAAAGTCATTACGCCTGTTGGCTTTGTAAAAGCAGGAGCCATTGGTGTGTTAATATTGGCCTTGGTGCAATACGGCGTTATTCAAAGCTTGGTGAAATTTGCCGCTAAATTTGAATTATTTTTCGTCAATTCATTGCACATGCCTTTCAACAGCGGCGTTGTCGCTTTTGCCTTGCTCATCATTGGCGGTGTTGTTGCCGGCACAATCTATGCCCGCAAGAAAAAATTGTATTTGATGCACACCTTGATGATGTGCTTTGCCGTGATTTTAATCGGTTACTCTACTTTCTTATTGATCGTTATTCGTTCGGCAGCCAATACGCCAATGGATGAAAACAATCCTGAAAATGTATTCAGTCTTTTGCCTTACCTCAACCGTGAACAGTACGGCGACCGTCCGCTGTTGTACGGACAAACTTTCAACTCTGTGCTCGATGAGCAAGACCCTTATGCCGATGAAAATCCTACTTACTACAAAGATGAAGTAAAAGACAAAAGCAATTATTTGATCTCTGACGACGGCAAAGACAAAACCTACAACTACAATCCTAAAACGATGAAGGTTTTGCCGCGTATGTACAGCAGCGAAGACCGTCACAAAAAAGCATACGAAGCCTGGTTGGGCTTTAAAGACGGACAACGCGGTAAAAAAGTAGACCTCGGTACCGAAGTAGTATACATTCCTACACATGCCGACGACATTGAGTTTTTCTCACGCTACCAATTCAACTTCATGTATTGGAGATACTTTATGTGGAATTTCGCCGGCCGTCAAAACGACCTACAAGCCAGCGACATCAACGAAAAAATGCAAGGCAACTGGATCAGCGGCATTGAAATGATCGACAGTGAAAGAGTGGGCAAAAAAGATTTATTGCCTACACCATTGAAAGAGAACAAAGGCAGAAACTATTACTTCTTCCTTCCTTTGATCTTGGGATTGATTGGCCTCATCTTTCACTTTACCAAAAGTGTAAAAGATGGATTTATCGTGCTCCTCTTGTTTTTCATGACAGGTATCGGCATCATCATTTATTTGAACCAACCGCCTTACCAGCCCCGCGAAAGAGATTACGCCTATGTTGGCTCCTTCTACACCTTCGCCATTTGGATAGGTTTAGGCGTGCAGGCGCTCATCTTCTTTATGACGAGCTTCAAAAAACAAAGTGCGAATTTAACCTTTGTGCAAAAATTAGAAAAAGCAGGTTCTAAAGAAGTGGTTTACGCCGGTTTGGCGGGCATTGTGCTTGGCCTTCTCGCCTACATGATGGAAAACAAGGGCTTTGGTTATTCGCTAATGTTTATTGGCGCTATGCTGGCCGCCGTGCCGGTATTGTGCCATTACCTCGGACAAGCCATTGAAAACGAAACAGGCAAAGCCTTTTTGGCGCTTGCTGCCACGGTGGGGATTCCTTACTTGTTGGCCGCCAACAATTGGAATGACCACGACAGATCCAACAGAACCAGCGCCCGCGACATCGCAAAATGCTATTTGCAATCGTGCGCGCCCAACGCCATTCTCTTTACCAACGGCGACAACGACACTTTCCCATTGTGGTATGTACAAGAGGTAGAAGGCTTCCGTACCGACGTGCGCGTGGTGAATTTGAGTCTCCTCAACACCGACTGGTTCATCAACCAAATGAAACGCAAAGCTTACAACAGTGAACCAGTGCCTTTTTCGTTGACCGAAGATTTGTACCGCGAACGCAACCGAAACGCAGTGCTGGTGCTTGACCCTACCAACAAAGACATTGAAGCGCGTCTCGCTACTTTCACCCCTGAACCATTGATGAACAAATGGAAACAAATGTGGACGCAAGGCGAAGACATCGACGTGTTGATGAGAATCATTGCCAACGACACCATCAAGGAATTCAAATTCCCTATCGGCGACGGCAGCAAATCGATGGAATTCATCACCACTAAAATTGTGCGCATTAAAGTGGACTCTGCTACGGTAGTGGCCAACGGAACGGTGACCAAAGACATGATCAACCGCATACCAAAAGAAATTACTTTCAACTTGGGCAGCGGCTACATCTACAAAAACAAAATGATGGTGCTCGATTTACTCGCCACCAACGACTGGAAGCGTCCGATTTATTTCTCGGCTACCGTTGGCTCTGAAAATTTCTTCGGCCTGCAAAACTATTTCCGCAAAGAAGGTTTGGCTTACCGCCTAACGCCCATCAACAGCGCCAACAGCGAAAACCAACAACGCGGCGACTTTGGCTACACCAACTCCGACACGCTGTACAACAACATCATGAACAAGTTTGCTTGGGGTAACCTAGGCGACACCACCATCTACATTGATGAGCAAAACGCCAACCTCAGCGCCCACCTTGGAATGCTTATGCAAACACTCGCTGGTCAGCTGATCAACGAAGGCAAAAAAGACAGCGCTATCAAGGTACTCGACAAAATAGCAAGTGTTTTTCCAAACAAAAACTTCCCTTACGACGAGCGCTATATGATTGACGTGGCGAACAACTATTTGTTCATCGGACAAAAACAAAAAGGAATGGCGATCTTCAACATACTGAAGAAAAACTTCTACGAAGATTACTACTACTTCATGGCGATGGCGCCAAAATTCGGCAAAGATTCTTTCGGCTACTACAACGGTGACCAGCGCATCAAATACGCGCAATACCGCATCAGCCGCTTGCTTGAACTGGCAACACAGTATAAATTCGACGAAAAGCTGATCAAAGATTTACAGTCGAAATTAATTGAACAATAAAGCCTACAACGGTGAATGTGCAATGCGCATTCACCGTTTATTTTGAGCCCGCAAAAAATGTATTTGGTTAAAAATCCATCCTTTCTCAAAAAAGTTTTTCCCTCTTTGCTTTGGAAAGTAAAAACCAAGGAGAAGGAACTCTACCTTACTTTTGACGATGGACCGCACCCCCGCATTACGCCTTGGGTGTTGGATGTGCTCGACCAATACCAAGCCAAAGCTACCTTCTTTTGTGTTGGCGAAAATGTAGAGAAATACCCTGCTGTTTATGAGGAGATTTTGCGCCGCGGACACACTGTGGGCAACCACACCCAAAACCACCTCAACGGCTGGAAAACACCCACTAAAGAATACGCTGAAAACACGGCACTCTGCGCCAAATCGGTACAAAGCAAACTCTTTCGTCCGCCCTACGGCAAAATAAAAACAACGCAAATCAAGCGCCTCAAAAAAGACTATAAAATAGTAATGTGGTCGGTGATCAGCGGTGATTTCGACAAAAAACTAATGCCCGAAGAGTGCCTCAACATTGTGGTGCAAAACGCCGACAAAGGCAACATCGTTGTTTTTCACGACAGCGAAAAAGCCGAAGCAAACCTGCAGTTTTCACTGCCCCGCGTGCTGAACCATTTCACGCAAATCGGCTGGACATTTAAGGCTTTGCAATAGCACCGTTCCTACTTATTTCTGTCTCCTTCTCTAAAAAAATGCCGCATTGCCCCTTGTGCTACATTTTGTATATTTGTTTGTAATTGTTCGCCACCGTGCCGCTAGGTTTAAAATAAATCGGTGAATCATACGGGCCATATCAGGAATACAAACACTAGCAATGCGCAACAAGTACTCTCGAGTAAGTTTGTCCTCCTGAGGTACTCCGAAGGATCTATCGCCCCTTTTGGCACATCACGTACAATGCCGATAAGCACATTTGGTTTATGCTGTTAAATAAGGAGAAAATATTTCGCACAATACAAGCGCATGAAGCATCCATCAAAATGTTTGGAGTGAAGAATCTTGCGGTGTTTGGTTCCTTTGTGCGCAACGAACAAAACGAAAATTCTGACATTGATTTCTTTGTTGAATTTGAAGACGGCAAAAAAAACCACGACAATTACATCGACCTAAGCCCCCCTAAGACCACCGCAATTTCGCCAGACTTGTGACAGAAGTGGCGCTAGATCCTTCGGAGTACGTCAGGAAGACAATCATTCTCGAAAAACCTATATGGAAAATCGTTCGCATTTGTCCTCCTGAGATTTGAGATTAAGAGGAGAAACGAAGTTTCGGTCTTTGAAGGATCTATCGCCCTAAACATAAATCTACTGGTACGATTCCGGATAATTATGTTTCTTTTTAGAAGATCTTTTCAAAAGAAAAATTGATTTGGTGACCCCTCCATCCATGAGTCCATACATCGGCCCATAAATCATTAAAGAACTGGAGTATGTCGCACTATCCGCTTGATCAGCCCTTTCAATCCCATAACTTCCTCTTAGCTCACAAACAAAGCCTTCAATTCTTTTGCTTCATCGGGCTGCATTCTACCGGCCAAAATCAAACTCAATTGCTTGCGTCGCAAAGCCGCGTCAAATCGCGCTTGTTCCAACTCTGATTCAGGTATCAACGCTGGCATCGCCACCGTTTCGCCCTTTTCATTCAAGGCCACAAAAGTGTACATCGCCTCGTTGCACTTTATTTTAATGCCCGTCAACTGACTTTCTTTGTACACCTCAATAAACACTTCACACGACTTGGTGAAAGAGCGCGACACCTTGGCTTCTAGCGTCACCACATTGCCCAACTGAATGGGTTGCTGAAAAGAAACATTGCTCACGCTGGCGGTAACCACCACTCTTTTGCAAAAGCGACCGGCACAAACGGCACCAATAATATCCATCCAGTTGAGCAGCTGCCCACCCATCAAATTTGTCAAAGTATTGGTATCATTGGGCAACACAATGTATGTTGCAATTGCCAGCGTATCTTTTGCTTTAATTCCTGTCATTGTTCTATATTTATTGCTCTAAAATAGTGTTTTATGGAATACCAGTACCTCAAAGCCTTGCATATTATATTTGTTGTCACTTGGTTTGCTGGACTCTTCTACATCGTTCGCCTCTTCATTTACCACGCCGAAGCCCAAGACAAGCCCGAACCCGCAAAAAGCATTTTGCAAACGCAGTACAAAATCATGCAAAAAAGATTGTGGTACATCATCACTTGGCCCTCTATGATCATCACTGTTTGCGTGGGCACCTACCTAATGATCGCTGGCAACCACTATCAAATGGGCTGGATGCACGTTAAACTGCTTTTTGTTTTTTTACTGGTGCTGTACCACCTCGGCTGCCACCGCATATTTTTGCAATTGAAAAACGATGAAATTAAATTCTCGTCGATGAAGCTGCGCATATGGAATGAAATCTCCACCCTCCTGCTTTTCGCCATTGTATTTGTAGTGGTATTGAAAAGCGTATCCGACTGGCTCTATGGCGTAGTTGGCCTAATTTTACTCGCCGCATTGCTGATGGTGGGTATTAAAATGTACAAAAAAAACCGCGCGAAAACAGAAGAAAAATAAATCGCCGCAGTGCGCCTTGAACATCAAATACAAATCTTTTTTTATCTATTCTCTATCGCATAAACACACGTTTAGCTAAACGTGTATTTATACGGATAAATAAACGAATACGCGCACCAAAACCACCCATCTGCTCATGGTGTAGTGACAACAAATAAGAGCACAAATGAATAAAATAAGCGCTAGCTTTGAACTGTATCACATATGCCTGTATCAAATCGACGAGCTAGATATATAAATAAAACAAAATAGACATATATGGCGGCTATGAGCAATTGCTCATAGCCGCTCGTTAAGGGCAAGCTTAAGTCAAAATTGCTCAATGCTTAAACAATTAAAAGAAAATGAAAAAACAAAATTTACTAATATCAGCAATTGCAATCTTCGGATTTGCAACAATTACCAAGGCTCAAAATGTTCGAGCTTGGGGTACTTATTACACAGGTACTGGGCAAGTATGGCCGAACGGAGAAGAAAGAGGGAATTCCTGTATTACCGATGCCGCAGGCAATGTTTACATGGTTGGGTTCACAAGTTCAAATTCAGATATAGCCACAGCTGGAGCACATCAAACTGTTTATGCTGGGGGCCCTATCAGCTCTGGCACGGGAGGTTATGATGCGTTTTTAGTAAAGTTTAATTCAAGTGGCGTAAGACAATGGGCTACTTATTACGGAGGGAGCGAAAATGATAAAGGAATTTCTTGCGCTCTTGACGCTTCAGGCAATGTTTACATGATTGGCTCTACAAGTTCTACATCAGGTATAGCCACAGCAGGAGCCCATGAAGCTACAGTTAATGATGGCTTTTTAGTAAAGTTTAATTCAAGTGGAGTAAGGCAATGGGGCACTTATTTCGAAGGCAATGGTAATGCCTGCACTACAGATGCTTCCGGTAATATATACATAGTTGGATTAACAAATTCCACTTCAGGTATAGCCACCACAGCAGGGGCGCATCAAACTGTGATGTCGGGCAGTGATGACGCTTTTTTAGTAAAGTTTAATTCAAGCGGAGTAAAGCAATGGGGTACTTATTTTGGAGGTGCTTCTTCTAGTGCTTCCGGAATGGAAAAGGGATTATCCTGTGCCACAGATGCTTTAGGTAATGTCTATATGGTTGGGCAAACACCTTCCACTTCCGGCATAGCCACAGCAGGGGCTCATCAAACTATTTATGGCGGAAGTTCTTGTGATGCTTTTTTAGTAAAGTTTAATTCAAGTGGAGTAAGGCAATGGGGCACATATTATGGCGGCCCAGATGAAGATATAGGATATTCGTGCGCTACCGACGCATCTGGCAATGTATATTTAGCTGGTGATACACAACAAGGATCCTTTACTTCATCAGGCATGACAACAATAGGATCGCATCAAAGTGCTTATGGTGGTGGTTATAGTGATGGATTCTTAGTAAAGTTTGATTATAACGGTCAAAGGCAATGGGCTACATATTATGGCGGCCCAAATGAAGATATAGGATATTCGTGCGCTACCGATGCATCAGGTAATGTTTACATGTCGGGGGGCACACAATCTACTAGCGGTATAGCTACATCAGGAGCACATCAAACTACATTTGATGACGCGTTTTTAGTTTGTTTCAACTCAAGTGGAGTAAGACAAAGCGGCACCTATTACGGTGGCATCAAAAATGTCTGCACTACCGATGCTTCAGGCAATGTATACATGACGGGGTATACACAATCTAATTCGGGAATAGCCACAACAGGAGCGCATCAAACCGTTAATGGAAATAGTGGTTACAGCGATGCTTTCTTAGTAAAATTTAATGGTATAAGTTTGGGTATTAATGAAACTATAAATGATAAATTATTTTCAATTTACCCTAACCCTGCCCAAAGTATAGTCAATGTAAAAGCTGATGCCAAACTTATTGGCACTGTTTACACTATTTATGACAACACAGGTAAAGTAGTTTTATCAGGAACAATAAATGCTGAAAACACAAGCGTTGAGTTGGGAAATTTATCGGTAGGTATTTATTTGTTCAGTGCAGGAGAAAATGTGCAACAGACATTTAAAGTGATTAAGGAATAAGCCAGCCCTTAACAGCGTGCAAGCGCCATAACCCTGCCGCAGGCGCAACACAGGGTTACGATCGCCTGCACGCAAAACGTTATGGGCAAGTTTAAAAAACGACACATGGACAGAGTATGGAAAATTTTAACTTTGTCACTTCTTGACAATCATTAACGACTGAAGAACAAATAATAAAAAGTGGAGATCAGCAACCATATTAAAAACGGGGCGACACCGAAAAGCCAAACGAGTAGGAAATAAAAATATAAAAAATGAAATATTTACTCATCATTCTATTTACCGCATTTATAACACATCATTCTAATGCACAAATTACATTAGAGCAATCTTATGCCGATGGCCAAGGATTATCAATAATTAAATTAGAAAATTCTGGTCAAAAGTATTTACAATACGATTTAACTAATCAAATTGTGAAACTGTATAATTTAGACCATTCGATTTTCAAGACTATTTCGCTACCCACACTTCAACCTTCAACTCAATTGTTAAGTATTAGTTACATTTCTGAAAATTTATTTAACTCTGACAACTTAATTGAAATATTATGTTTTAAAAAAAATTGGTTGCCGACAACCGTAACCACTAGTGGAGAGGTTAAAGTAATTAATGAAAATGGCAATGTGATTTTTTCAGGGGACTCTATGGTAGTGGTTGAACAAAGATCAACCACATATTATGGCTATGATGACAAATGTCCTTTTATCTATAATACTACAAATGGAACCAAGATGATTTTGTATTCTTATAAATCATCAGACAAAGAATTTAAAGTATATTCTTTACCAGGTACCCTTGTGGCGTCTATCAAGCAAATCAATGACATTAATTTACAACAATTACCTTTCCCTAATCCGACAAATAACAATATTACCATTGCTTATCAACTTCCTCTTAACAAACAGGGCAAGTTAATAATCAATGACCTGTCAGGGAAAATAATTTTAGAATATAGCATAGACAATACCTTTGACAATGTAATTATTGAAACAAATAGCTTAGCTTCCGGTAATTATTTTTTTTCTATCTATTCTGACAATCAAAAATTATCAACCGGCAAATTTGTTGTAACAAAATAAAGCTATGTTAGAAATAAAGAACCTGCCCATAACATTGGGTTTAAAGAAATTGGGGGTTCAGTGGTTAATTGAACATTCTACCTCGCATCAACATTTGTGGTAGCTTGACAGTTTAGTGCTCCGAAATCGCCAACTTCTTAAACCCACAAACCGTTACCAGTAATTGTATGAAGACCCCCGCCTCGCTTAGCGAAAACAACGCTAAGCGATCTTAGCACTCCCAAAGCCTTCGGCTTACCATTTAATTACAAGAGGCGAAGCCTCTAAAATAGCGATCCCGCTTAGCGAAAAGAAAATGCACGCTAAGCGGGGCAAAGTAAACTTTTTGTTGGCGCTTGCGATAACGTTCAATGGCGGGTGACGTGGTTAATTGAACATTCTACCTCGCATCAACTTTTGTGGTGTATTGACAGTTTTGTGCTCCGAAATCCGCTTCTTCGCCAAGCCCGAAACCGTTAGCGGTAATTGTAGCAGACCTCAATGAAAGCATAAAAAGTCAAACATTCGTTCATTTAAAATGTTAATCTTGTAATAAAAAAAAGACAGTAATGATCACTCAAATTGAAAAAATCAAAAAGACAATTGAACCCTTAAGACAAGAGATCATTCATCATAAAGTTTATTCAGCCATTAAAGACATAGACGACTTAAAAGTATTTATGCAATTTCACGTATACGCTGTTTGGGACTTCATGTCTTTATTGAAAACTCTACAAAGCAACTTGACTTGCACATCTGTTCCGTGGTTTCCTAAAGGAACTGCAGACACAAGATATCTTATTAATGAAATTGTTGCAGGTGAAGAGTCAGATATAGACCTAAATGGCATAAGGAAAAGTCATTTTGAATTGTACTTAGATGCTATGAAACAATGCGGGGCAAACACTTCTAAAATTGAAGTTTTTACAGATGTATTAAAAAATACTGGCGACTTTGATTCTGCTTATTTGGCTTCAGAAACTCCAAAGGAAGCAAAAGATTTTGTTGACTTTACTTTCAAAGTCATTGAAAGCGGTAAAGACTATTTACAATCAGCTATTTTTACTTTTGGACGTGAAGACCTCATTCCAGGTATGTTTATCTCGATAATAAATGAAATGCACAAGAACTTTCCTGACGACATTTCTTTTTTTAAATACTATATCGAAAGACACATTGAAGTTGATGGCGACCACCATAGCCATCTTGCGATACAAATGACAGCCAATCTGTGTAAAGACAACGAACAATATTGGAAGGAAGCAGAAGAAGCAGTTATAAATTCATTAAAACAAAGAATTGAATTGTGGGATGGTGTATACAAACAGTTGACTGAAAGAACAACTACTGCTAACAGCAGCTACAAGAAATTGGCAGATCACTTGTAAAATATGACTTCATGCTTCGTCAAGTGCAGTGCTAAAATCCCGCCTGAACGCTACGCTGCAAAACGCTATTCACCGCCTCGCTTAGCGTTCTTTTCGCTAAGCGATCTTACTTCTCCCAAAGCCTTCGGCTTACCATTTAATTACAAGAGGCGAAGCCTCTAAAATAGCGATCCCGCTTAGCGAAAAGAAAATGCACGCAAGCGGGGCAAAGGTGCGACAAAAAAATTACGCTTGGATAGTTTTTGACTAACTTTACACTGACAAAAAAAGTGAAGACCAGCGTCCACTTTGAAAAACAGAAACAATTAACAAAAAAATCAAAATGAAAAATCGATTACGAAAAATAATTATTTTATCATCGATAATGATGATAAGTACATGTGTTTTATTTTTGGTTAGTTGTAATAAAGAACCGCAGCAAAATGGACCCAATGGTTCTCCTTTTCCACAGTTATCCGCAAATGAAATGTTAGGTATTTGGGAACGGGCTGATGGGCAAGCAACAACCTATCTAAAAATAGAAGGAACAGTTGCAACAACTTGTAATAACGGAACGGAAACAGTAGGAACTTTTGATTCTTCAGTACCCTCTGTAACATTTGTTGTAAATGGGACAACGCATGAATTCAAAATGAGAATGGAACAAGGACTTCTAATATTAGACGTTCCACCTACTAGTACTAATCCTAATCATGTGGAAACTGAATACCATAAATACGACACCTGGCCTTGCGGTGGCAGTAATGGTGGGTTTATGGCAACCGATATAAATGGTAATTGGGAACACATACCGTCAGGTACTATTGTAGAAATCAGTAGTGCAAGTGGTAATGGAATATATAAAGCTGGTTCTGCTCCGTCAGGAGCAATAGGGGGCAATAGCTTAACCCAAGTAACATATCAAAGTGGTGGTAATTGGGAGGCTTTAAACCACATATATTATTCAACAGGATGGTCAACTTCCGGCACTTTAGTCAACCTTGTTATGGCAAGTGATAAGAAAACTTTTAACATTGGAACTGCAGTTTATACAAAGCAAATTCCAATTTCATATAAAACATATAATATCGCTGTTGGGTATAATCCTAATGACCCATACATGTCTGATATCAATGTAAATGATCTTCTAATTGGTGGAGTAAGTTGCGGATTTACTTTACTAAATTCAGGAGTTACTTCACCTGATTGTTCAAGCAGTAATTCTTTTTACGTTATTAGTGAATCTCAACTAAAATACGATGGCCGTTTTGATGTAGTTGTTAAATATACCATTGGAACTGATCCCTATGTGTGGGAAAACGGTTCCAGAATTGATCCTGCGGAGCTTACAAGTACATGTAATACATACAAATTTATTCGAGGAAATCCTTCTTTCGGTAAAGTAGTTTACTTAGTAAAAATGTAGCTTACGAGAATAGTTTATTCGTTTAAATTGATCAAAACCACCGCCTCGCTTAGCGTTCTTTTCGCTAAGCGATCTTAGCACTCCCAAAGCCTTCGGCTTACCTTTTAATTACAAGAGGCGAAGCCTCTAAAATAGCGATCCCGCTTAGCGAAAAGAAAATGCACGCTAAGCGGGGCAAAGGTACCTTTTGTTTTACAAATGGTCAGGAACACTGGCTGCATTTGCGGGCGTAGGATCGTTTTCTTTTATTCTTTTGCGACACAAACGTTCTATCTCCACAACATTGTCAACTCCCGAAAGTTCAATAGAATCAGCAACAAATCTATCTGGTCCGTTTTTTTTGCTCACCATTTTACCTGTTCTCAGCTCAAAAGTGATGTCGCCCTTTGCAAAGTTTGCCGCAATATTTCCCGTGAATTGCTCCCAATCGTAAGCATTTAAAGCGCCGCTTCTGTATCTTAAAAAGCGCGTGGGAGTTCCTACAAAATAGCCTCCCTCTCGTACTGCATTTCTAATAGCAAAAATCATCAACCCAATACCTACTAAAACAAAAACTCCTATAATGACACCGGGCAATAGCATGGGCGCCAAATTTTCTGCCGAACCAACAACTTCTTCGCCATTACTTGTGAAATGTACTTCTTCACCCCGCAATAGCGGTCCAAAAAAAACAACCACAAAAATACTGATGAATCCACACCAGAAAATAGCAAAGGCAAACATGATTATTGTCGTTCCTCTGGCTTGAAATCTTTTTGCTTTTGCGGCAAATTCAATTTTTTCTGAACCTATCACAGAAATAAGCTCTTGGGGCAAATCGGCAGAGTACATAGTCGTTAGTTTGAAGGCGAAAATATAAAAAAATATTTAGCTGGTCTACAGCGCGAGATGGGCAGCGACAGCAAGCATTTAACCATTCGATACTGTTTCCGTTTGAATTTCTGCGCCCCGGCATAAATAAAATAAAGTCTGGCAGCCTACGATTTTGCGTCGCAAAAACAGCGCTTAAACAAACAAGCGCATTGCGACTGCACATCGCAAAAGCAAAACATCATCCAAAAAAACATAATTTTAGCGTCTTCAATAGCATAGCATTAATCACATGCGCAATTGTTACTTTAGAATGGCACGCAGCAACTACTTTTAAAAGAAGTAGCAGCTTAAATAAAAGAAGAAGTGAAAAAGGCAGAAAATAAAGAACTTGGCTGGACTGCTTGTCACAAATGCCAAGGGCGCGGCAAAAAAAGTCAGCAGCTCCGCAAAAGTGTGCGCCTGCACTACCAAAAGGCCTTGGCTGAATTTGAAAAAAACAAAAGCGAAGGCAACCCGCCGGCGCGCCCCAAGGCTTACCCACAAACCTGCGCCACCTGTGCCGGATCAGGTTTGCTTGCTGCTGCCACTGCGCCCGCTCCCAATACAGAAAACTATCCCCACCTTGCCATTATTGGCGCAGGCATTGGCGGTGTGGCCCTTGCAGTGGCTTGCTTGCACCGCGGCATTCCGTTTACGCTTTACGAGCGCGACAACAATTTTAATGTTCGCGCACAGGGCTACGGACTCACCGTGCAACAAGGCGCCAAAGCACTGCTAGGATTGGGTGTGCTTGCGCTAGAAGGTGCTTTGATTTCTACGAAACACGTGGTGCACAGTGCAGATGGAAAAGTGATTGGGGAATGGGGAATGAGAAAATGGCTGCCCACGCAGCAACAAAAACCTCCCAAGCGCAGCAATATGCTGATCGCGCGACAGGCCTTGCGCCTAGCGCTGCTCGAGCAAGCGGGCGGACACAAGACCGTGCACTGGGGCCATCAACTCATAGATTTTAAGGAAAGTGCACATGGCCTTCAGTTGCGCTTTCAAGTGGATGGCGAAATAAAAAGCACCAAAGCTGACTTAGTAGTGGGTGCCGATGGCATACGTAGTTCGGTGCGCAAGCTATTGATCGCCGATGAGCTGAGTCCTTTGCGCTACTTGGGCTGCATGGTGATATTGGGAATTTGTCCGCTGGCAGCGCTCAAAGGCCTTGAGAGTTCTTTGCTTGACTCGGCCACGGTTTTTCAAACTGTCAATGGCAACGACCGCATTTACATTATGCCATACGACGCACACTCGGTGATGTGGCAATTCAGTTTTCCGCTGCCCGAAAAAGATGCTAAAGAATTGGCTGCACAAGGCGCTGGTGCGCTCAAGGCAGAAGCCTGTCGACGCACCCAATGGCATGTGCCCATACCGCAAATTTTATCGGCTACCACAACAGCACAAATTATAGGTTACCCTGTGTATGACCGCGCACTGCTGCAAGCAAAATTGTTAGCAAATGCGGGACGCGCAACGCTGATTGGCGACGCAGCACACCCTATGAGTCCCTTCAAAGGACAGGGCGCAAACCAAGCGCTGCTCGATGCACTGGCGCTCGCGCGCGCAATTGCCGCCGGGTGCAAACCCTCATCTCATTGGCGAACAAGCGGACTGCGACAAAGTGTATTGACCGCCTTTGAATCAGAAATGATAGAACGCAGCGCATCCAAAGTGAAAGACTCAGCCGAGGCGGTGCTCCTGCTGCATTCCGAAACGGTGCTTCAGGAAGGCGATGCACCAAGGGGGCGGCGTGTAAAATAGCAGTGGCGCAAAAAGCGCACCTCAAAGCATATTGTGTTTTACAGGAAATTTGATGCCTCTACAATTGAAATAATAAGGATATTACACGACCGTATTGATCTACAAAATAAATTGAAAGATTAAAATCAACATACTCTCACTTAAACCTCCCAAAAACCTATATCTTCTCCAAATCTTCAGGATGGTCAATCGCCAGCGTTTCATAGCTGGTAATGCCAACTTTAATGGTGTACCCTGCCTCCAGCCATCGCAATTGTTCGAGCGATTCGATGCGCTCTAAGTGCGACGGTGCCAATTGAGTGATGGCCTTTAACACTTCTGTTCGGTAACCGTACAAACCAATGTGGCGGTAGTAAGTATGGCGGCTCAACCACTCTTGGGGGCTACCCGATTTTTGTCCGGGAATAGGCGATCGCGAAAAATACAAGGCATTGAAATCGGTACTGAAAACAATCTTCGGCAAATTTACATTCAGCAGGTCGGCAACAGTATCAATCTTTTTGGCGAGGGTTCCAATTTGCGCATCGGCACTGTTGAAACAGGCGATCAGCTGCTCCAATTGCTCGGGCTGAATAAAGGGTTCGTCGCCTTGAATATTGATCACCACATCGTAGTTTCCGCCCACTTTTTCGAGGGCTTCCATGCAGCGGTCGCTGCCCGAAGGATGGGCGGGCGTGGTCATCACCACCGCGCCACCAAAGCTTTTGACATGGGTAAAAATGCGGTTGTCGTCGGTGGCCACCACCACTGCACTCAAACTCTTGCATTTTGACGCCTGCTCGTAAACCCTTTGTACCATTGATTTTCCTTGAATATCCACCAAAGGTTTCCCCGGTAAACGGGTAGATGCGTAGCGCGCAGGAATGATGCCTAAAATTTTCATGGGTCTAAAATAGTGAATTTTTCTGCACGTCACTTTGCACAGCCTTTGCTGCTCCGCGTTAAAAAAATAAGTATTTTTATTACCATGAATTTTCAGCACCACTTAAGCTCCAAACAACCCGACGTTGGCACCACCATTTTCGCAGTAATGACGGGCCTCGCCAACCAACACGGCGCGGTGAATTTAGCGCAGGGTTTTCCGAATCTTGATGTTGATCCAAAGTTGATCGCGCTGGTTGACCAGCATTCGCGGGAGGGCAAAAACCAATACGCGCCCATGCCCGGATTGCCGGCCTTGAAAGAAAAAATTGCCGCTAAAATTGAAGAACAGTACGGCGCAATATACCACCCGATCAACGAGGTACTCATCACCGCAGGCGCTACACAAGCCATTTACGCTACTTTGTCGGCCATTGTTTTTCCGGGCGACGAAGTGATCGTGATTGAACCCGCTTACGACTGCTATGAGCCTGGCATCAAGCTCAACGGCGGTGTGCCCGTGCGCACGCAATTGACCTTAGACATGAAAGTAGATTGGACCGATGTTAAAAATAAAATATCACCCAAAACACGCGCCATCATGATCAACACGCCGCACAACCCAACGGGCAGTGTGCTGCGCGCCGAAGATCTGCGCACCCTTGAAAAAATAGTACACAACACCAACATCATCGTCATCAGCGACGAGGTATACGAACACATTGTTTTTGACGGAGAAAGACACGAAAGTGTTTGTCGCTACCCCGCCCTGGCCGAGCGCAGCGTGGTGCTTTTTTCTTTTGGCAAAACTTACCACGTCACAGGCTGGCGTTTGGGCTATTGCATAGCGCCCGAAAACATCATGAAAGAAATTGTGAAATGCCACCAGTTTCAAACCTACTGCATTCACACACCGGTGCAATATGCAGTGGCCGACTACCTCGACCACAAAGAAAAATACCTGGAGCTGAACGCCCTTTTTCAAGAAAAAAGAGATTACTTTTTATCGCTCGTAAAACAAACCCGCTTCAAAGCGCTGCCCTGCGCCGGCACCTACTTTCAATTGCTGAGTTATGCTCATTTATCGGAAGAAGGCGACCGCGAATACGCCAAACGCCTGACGATAGATTATAAAATTGCTGCCATTCCGATTTCTGTTTTTTACCACAATTTCAGAGACGACAAAATCCTGCGTTTTTGCTTTGCAAAGAAGAACGAAACATTGGAAAAAGGAGTGGAAGGCTTAATGAAAATACAATGAGAAAAGATCTGAATATAGCACTGGTACAAAGCCAGCTCGCATGGGAAAATGCACAAGGCAACTTTGACATTTTTGATGCCCACTTGCGCGCGATCAACGACGCCGACCTGATCGTGCTGCCCGAAATGTTTTCTACCGGATTTTCAATGGACCCAGCACGTCTCTCCGAGTCGATGCAAGGCGCTACAATGCAGTGGCTCACGCAAAAAGCGAAAGAAAAAAACTGTGTGATAACAGGCAGTTTCATCGCCGAAGAAAAAGGAAAATATTACAACCGCCTCGTGTGGATGCGTGCTGACGGCACTTACGAATGTTACAACAAACGCCACCTCTTTCGCATGGCGGGTGAAAACAATCAGTATACCGAAGGCGATCAAAAATTAATTGTAGCGCTGAAGGGCTGGAAAATTTGTCCACTCGTTTGCTACGACCTGCGCTTTCCGGTATGGAGTAGAAACGTGGCGCTGCAATACGATATTTTATTGTACATCGCCAACTGGCCCGCAGTGCGCAGGCATCCGTGGAAAAGTTTACTAGTGGCACGCGCCATTGAAAACCAAGTTTACGTGTTGGGCTTGAACCGCGTGGGGAATGACGGCCAACAGTTGAATTACAGTGGCGACAGCGCCGTAATCGATCCGCGTGGAAACTACTTGGCACAGGCCAAAGAAGGTGCCGAGGAAATTATTCAGCTGTGTTTGAAAGATACTTATTTGCAAGAATGCCGAGCGGCTTTTCCAGTGCATTTAGATGCCGACGACTTTACACTTAACGCGCAATGACATTCCACTCTATCTCCATCTCCCAGTTGGCACGCACGGTAAGGGATTTTTCGTAAAACACAATTTTTTCGGGCTGTACCTGCTGGTAGTAGTTACCACTGTCCCAACTTTTGTTTTGATTGCCATCAAAAATCAGCTTCAGTGTATATTCATCAGGCGTTAAATTTTTGTAATCAAAAGTCATTGCAGCAGCACTAAACATTTCCTCTTTCACTACTTCTTGGTGCGATGAAAGCAATTGCAGCACAAAGGGACTTGCTGCTTCGCTCACATTTACTTTCAGCAACAATGAGCCGAAAGCACTTTCTTCGGGCAGCGTAAACGAAGAGACAATGGTGTCGAGGTTGCTGCGCCCGTAAATGTCGTTCAAAGCACCAGGGAAAAACTTCACCTTGCACGATTTTGCAGGCAATGCTTTTGATTTTATGGCCAATTTTCGGGGACTGCTAAGCGCACAGCCAAAGGGGATTGTAGCGCTGTCTTGGGTGATTTGTATGAAAGCCGGATCAACCTTATCAAGTGGAAAATTGAAAGCAAAATAAAGCGAATCGCCAGGCACCACCAAAGGCACTTTACTTTCCTTAAGCAACTTGATGGGCAAATTTTTAATCGACTTGGCGTCTTTCAAAAAATAAGTAAGTGTATCACTGAAATCGCTAGATTTTACACGCAGCACCAATGAATCAGCTGGGGTCAAATCTTTGCGCAACCACAGCACCAAACTGTCGCCATCGTTGTACATTTCTTTGTGATGCAGCACGCGTTCTTCGCTTTCAAAAGAAAGCATTTTGTCTTTGCTTTTGGCATTGAACGACAACAACAAGGTTTTTTCGTTCATTAATTTTTGTGTTGACAAAAACTGACGTTTATTGGGCATACTGAAAGTGGCCATCGACACCTTGGTCAAAGTATCCTTCACAGATAGCGGTGTTGATAAAAAGCCGATTTTTTCGTTGGGCTGATCGTAGCGGTAATTGTTGTTTAGATCTTTGAGCGCAAAGGTTTTGTAGTTTCCCTCGTGAATATTGTGAATAGCAAAATGCCCGCTCTTGTCACTTTTACCAAAATAAGCAGGAAGGCTTTTGGCCACGCATGAATCGGGCGCATCTGAAGGATAAAGCAGCACCAGCATATCGCTCTCAGGCAAACCATCATAACTATTTTTAACTGTTCCCTCCACTTTTAAAAAATCGAGACGGCTACCCGTAGCAAAAACCAGTGTGCCATTGGGCCAAGCATTTCCCTCGGTATAGTCAACAATGCCTTCGCCAAAAAACAAAGAATAGGTGGTGTTTTCGCGAAACAAAGTATCAAAAAGCAAAATCACTTTTTTGCCTTTTACCGTCAACTTAGGAAAGCTGCTTACAGGCGGTGAAATGACTAATTGTTGCTGAATATTTTTCAGTTGTACAAATTCGTTGAACTGCAATTCAATGCGCTGTTGATTAAAGTCAAGCGCCTCATTTGCAGGAAAACTTTTGAGTAATTTTGGAGGCACCACATCTTTGTCGCCACCAGTGAGCGTGCCCACTTGCGCACAGCCAGCAAGTAGTAAAACAGAGAAAAAAGCAACAATTATTTTCACAATGCAAACATACGGCATTCCCTTTTGATTTTAAAATCAGCGCAAGGCCGGCGCAAAAGCCAAGGCGGCCATCGATACTTTTGTACTTCCCTGCGCCACTATTGCTGCAGCACAATGCTCCATGGTAGCGCCGGTCGTAATGACATCGTCAACCAACAGCACGTGTTTGTAGTGCTGTCGCACTTTAGAATTGAGCTCAAAGGCCACTTGAATATTTTGCCAGCGGCTGTATTTGTTGTAACGCGTTTGACTTTCTTTTTGCTTCACGCGGCGAAGGTAATTGGGCAGCAGCGGAAGCTGCAAATATTGGGCAATGCCTCGCGCGATTTTTTCGCTTTGGTTGTAGCCGCGCTTTCGGCGCTTGCCCCAGCTCATTGGTACGGGAACAACAGCGTCAATATCAAGATCTAGCAAGTGCAGTGCAGCAGCCAATTGTTGGCCAAAATAAAAACCCAATTCGGCCTTGTTTTTGTACTTCAAATGATGGATCAAGGATTGACTCACACCTCCCTTCACAAAGGCAAACAGCGCTATCGCTCTTTGCACCTCTACTTTACCGTAAAATAAAGCATCCATTTCACCTTCAGTTTTTTGCTGCGGCAACAGGTGAATTTGCGCACTACAAAGCAAGCACACAAAACGCTCATTTTCGAGCAAAGACGCAGCACAGTGCACACAATCTGTAGAAAAAAGTAGTGCGCCTAGGTGTTTTAGCATAGGCATATAAATCAAGCGCGAGAAAAGTGTGCGGGAATATCAAAAATAACTATATTTGTGCAAAGGCGACTTTTAACTGCGCACTATTATGGAAAACAACGAAGAAGAAAAGAAAAAAAAGAAGGGCGGATTTATCATGGGGGCATTGATAGCAGCAATAGCTTTGTTGTTAGGTACATCTGTATTTTTTGGTTGGAAATTGAGCGATACGCAAAATGAGGTCAAAACCGAAATGAAAAAAGGGGAAGACAACCAACAAAAACACGACAGATTATTGGCCGACCTTAACAAAACAAAAGATTTGTTAGAGCAAGCCAAAACCGGAGATCCTGCTAAAGACCAAGAATTACAAGCGAAAAGTGCGGAGTTGGAAAAACTGAGAGAGAAACTCAAAAACTACGAAGCAGAAGGTGACATTGAATATTTTAGAAAACTGAAAGCCGAACTTTGGAAATTGAGAAGTGAAATTCGCGACTTGAAAAAGAAAAACGAAGAGTTGTTGGCAATGAACGCTCAGTTGACAGATGAAAACGGCCAAGCGAAAGAAAAAATAAATTCACTTTCTGCTGCAACAAAAGACCTTAAACAAAGCAACCAAGCTTTGGATGCACAAGCTCGATTGGGTGCTAAAATATTGGCGCGCGACATCATCGCGGAAGGAATTCGCCAAAGAAGAAATTCAGAAAAAGTGACGCACAGCCCGCGCAACGTTGAAAAAATTCGCGTAGCCTTTACTTTAAGTGCCAACTTGGTTGCTCGTCCGGGAAACAAAACATTGTACCTTCGCGCTACATCTCCCGATGGACAAGTATTTACCAACGGCGGAAATACTTTTAGTTTTGAAGGACGCAGCATCACTTTCAGTGAAAAACAAGAAATCGACTATCAAAACCAAGACAAAGACGTTATCATGTACGCCTCGCCTTTTGCTACTGCCTTTGTCGCTGGTAAATACACATTGGAAGTATACTTAGACGGTTACCTTTTGGGTACTGCTGTGACAGAATTGAAGTAGCTTTAAAACAACATTTGAACCTGAACGCCTCCGCTATGAACGGGGGCGTTGTTGTTGGAGGCCCTGCCCTGATAATTCAAACTTATTTGCATGTTGTCGGCAAACTTGTTTTGCATGCTCAGCGTCCACGTAAAATTGGTGCCATTGTGCAAGCCCTCCAACATTTCAAATTCCAAGGGAGAGGAATTCTCAGAGCTTTTGTTGTAGTTGATGCCAATGTAATTGAAAGTGCAATCGAGTCGACCCTTGCCCACAAAGTTGTAAGTGACCTCGGTGCCCAACTGCTTAACAATGGTTTTCTCAGTGCCATAAGCCGGCGCATTTTGCTTGTCTTTATAATTAAAAAGCACGGTTGCCCTTAAATTATTGTTGGGCTGATAAGTCAATTTGGGACTGGCGATATACGCGCGAATACTGTAGTCGCTGACCGAGAAAAACTGAGAAAACTTTGATTTTGTTTGTTCCTCTGAATTCAAAAGTATCGACCACCTCGAAGAGAAATTCCAGCGAATATTCAACACTTTACTCAGCAGAGAGCGAGACTCAAAACCGCTGGTCAGCAAGGTTTTGTTTTGATTGTCGGCATAGGTAAAATCAATGGTGTACAGCGGATTTCCGCGGTTAAAAAACACCGTGTTTCGCAACGACGAATTGGTGCTCACCAAACTCGTATCGGCCACGTTTCGCGCATAAGGCACAAGCGCTTGTGCTTCGGCACTCTTGTTGGTTTTCATCACTGTTCGATAGGCCAACTGATTGTGGAATTTCGACAAAAAAAGTGGGAGCCCTTTTAAATTTTGGGCCTTAAACAGTTTAGAAAACTGCACATTCAATACTTCATTGAATTGGGTTGAAAATGTTTTTACATAATCTTTAGTCGGCGTGTACACTTTGATAAAGCGAGCTGCATCGGGAAATTTGGCGATTTCAAATTCATTGAGTTGCTGCACAGCATCATTGTTATAGTCGATCCAAGCATACACTCCCTGTCCCGCCACCACTTGTATGTATGAGAACTCCCTTTTGAGTTCTAAACCACTGCCGAACTCATAATAGGTACGTGTGTTTACAAAACCATTAAAGGCATTGAGCATTAAATCCATTTTATTGAGCAAGGTGTTTTCAGGTGTTTTCACCGAAGTGAGGTTAGAATCAACAATGTTCAACGATCGGTAAATAGACGACAAGGTCAGCTGTACATTTTTGTTTTGATTCAGCGCAATTTTGCCCTGAAAATTGTCAGCCTCCGTACTTCTTTTGAAAACATTGCTTTGCGCCGCAAAATCATTGCGCCTGTCGTAGGACAGCGAAAAAGTGTTTTTTACATCTTCTGCAGAACTGAGGAAGGCACCACGTTCGGTATAAATAAAACTACTCTTCAACAAGGTGTCGTTGCTGCTGTTTTTAAACTGGTCGTTGTCTTCTTCGGCCTTGAGTCCAAAAACAAACCAACCCGCTTTTTGCGACAAAGTAGTGTTGTAGCGCAAAAAAGTACTGTTCGTGACCGCACCAAAACTCTGCAAAAAACTTGCATTACCCGAGAGTTTGGTGCCAAAGCGGTTGGCAACATTTACTTCACTGGCGATCTTATAACCCTTATAAAATGCGCCTTTGTTGAAAAACGACGATGACACATTGAGCATTTGCGCGGCCGACTTACGCAAGTCGAATTTAAGTGCGCCAAAGTGTTCGTCTTCGGGCGTTGTGCTTAAGGAAGCAATGTTCCAATCGCGCTCAAACTCTGTACTTCTGAAACGCTCGATAGCTGAGAAATTTTTGTTGACCAATTGGTAGTCGGCCGTAGATTTTAACACCCACGCACTTGTGGCAGTATCTATTTTCTTGGTGTTTTCAAAATGCAATTGTACCGCTACCCCTTGATCATCAACCTTGTCTTTGGTTGAAAATGAATTGAGGTTGCGCTTACTACCGGCAACTTCGGCCTCAAAAAGGGTGTTTTTACCCAAGTGATACTGCGCACCAATGGTGGCCATTTGTCTTTCCTTTGGCGTAATGAGCAAGGTCTTTGCCTCGTAGCGTCCTTGCGGAACTCCCGCAATTGGCGCCACCCAGCGGTAGGTGCGCCCATTTACAGAAGTAGTGCCCAACACATAATTGCCCTTACCCTGTCCGAGATCCGAAAAAGACAAACGGTACTTTGCTTGCGTTGCATCGGTAGAGTACACAAAAATAGGGTAAGTAGTGGCATTGACCAAAGTATCGCTGCGCCTGTACAGCACGTAATTTGGCGAGTATACCACCGAGTCAATGTTCTCTGACAAGGCTTGGTCAAGACTATCGCCAATGTTTTGCAAAATACTCAATTGTGCCGGATTGAGCTTTTGCTGCAACTGCTGATCACGCACATCTTGCTCAGAATACAAATTGATGTTCAACTTCAATTTTTCAAAATTCACCTCTTGATGCGTGTGAAAAAGCGTGCGGGTGTAGTTCTTGTCAGAATATTGAAATTCAACAATTATCCTCTTGTCTTTGGTGATCAATTGCTGGGCTGTAAAAGTAATCTCAGCATTGTTGTAGTCGACAATGTAATCGTAATCTTGCCCACGCTGCAAGAGCTTTCCATCCACATAAATCCTTTCGGTTCCCGACAACACAACAATGAAATTTTCATTTTCGGCGCCGTGCAATTTATAAGGACCTTGGTTGCCCTCTATCCCCGCCAATTGGTAACGTGCAAACTTTCCCTTCGACAGCGCAGCGTTGACATCCATTTTATGCGTGGCCCGAAAACCTTTGCTGTTGGCGGGCAACAAATACTCTGTAGAAAAACTAAGTCCCTGCGCCTTTTTATTGAAACGCAAAAAAGCATCTCGGCTCTCTTGTATTTGAAAATCTCCTGTGAGCAAGCGCGTGTTGTTCTTTTTAAACTGAATGTACACCTTGTCAAACTCCTGCAACTGCTGGGTGTTTCCATCAGCCTGAATGGGCACATTGTTGTCGCTAATGGCAGCCAACACTTCTATATCGTCGTAAATTTTTCCGGAAAGCTGAAGATTTAAATTAGAACTCACCGTTAAATCCTGATTGTTTCCAAACGAAATCCCCCTTGAAATACTACCGCCCTTTTTGAGTCCACCACCACTAAACAAATCATCGGCAGCAGCGCTACCCGTTGTGAGCTGCTTAATCGTCACTTGCGCAGCAGTGATTTTCATAGGGTCTTTGCGGTAGATGGGCGCGTTGATTTTAAAGGGGAAAACGCGGTAGGCCACCGTTACGCTGTCTAATGAAAAAGCTGTTGCCGACGGCATTAATTTGCCATTCACCGCATCGTAAACAAAAAGTTGTTCAGACAATAAAGTGCCGCCATCACTTTGCCATATGTGCAGCGATCCGGGCACAATACTCAAGCTGTCGATGACCAAAGTGTCTTTGTTGAGCAGCACTTTTTTAAAGCGCATATTCGACAGTGACGCCTGTGCAAACACCCGCTGCGGCAGCAGCAAAGTGACGACAAGCAGTGAAGCCATTACAAAATATGTTCGCAATTCTTGTGTCATTCAGGATACACTAAACTACATAAACGAAAATATGCTTCAATAATATAAAATATCTCCACATAAAAACGAAGTGTCAACGTACCCTACGCACATCACATTGTTTATAAAATGGACTACGAACACATTAAGTTAAGAGTTGTGTCGTTTACTTTTAAAGTGACTAAAATTCAGTTTATGAAAAAAATACTTACATGCCTAATGATAGGCAGCTTTGCAGCTTGCGTTCCGCAACGTCAATTTCAAGATTTAGAAGCGAACTACAACAAATCCGTCGCTGAAAATAAAGAGCTCAAAGAAAAGAGCATGGACAGCGAAGCCAAATACACAGAGGCCGCTGCAGCTTTGGCAACTTTGAAAAAAACAGCCGATGCCATGAAGGTAGACACTTTGGTGATGGGCAATGCTTTGCGCCGTTTGACAGGGAATTACGACCAACTCGATAAAACCTACCGCGAATTACTCGACGTGAACGAACGCGTGAGCAAAGGCAATAGCGCCGATGCTGAAAAATTGCGCAAGAAATACGAAGAAGCACTCGACCAATTGCACGCGAAAGAAGATGCGGCCAATAAACTGCAATCAGAGCTTAGTCGCAAAGAACAAAGCTTGGCTGCATTAGAAGGTGAAATCGCACAACGCGAGAAAAAAATGCGCGAGATGCAATCCATACTCAACCGCAAAGACTCCGTCGTGCGCGAATTGAAAAACAAATTATCGGCAGCCTTGCTGGGTTTTGAAAACAACGGCTTAACCATTCGCCAACAAGACGGAAAAGTATATGTGTCTCTTGAAAATCAACTTTTGTTCAAATCGGGCAGCTATGACGTTGACGACAAAGGAAAAGATGCCTTGAAAAAATTGGCAAAAGTGTTGGAGCAAAATCCCGACATTAACGTCACCGTTGAAGGGCACACCGACACCGACAAATACGGCAGCACCGGAACACTCAAAGACAACTGGGATTTGAGCGTAATGCGTGCCACACAAATAGTAAAATTGCTTTTGGCATCGGCCAACATTGAATCCAAAAGACTAACGGCAGCGGGTCGCGGAGAGCATTTGCCCATTGATCCGTCAAACAGCGAGGCGGCAAAAAAGAAAAACCGTCGCACCGAAATCATTCTCACTCCTAAGCTGGATGAATTGTTCAATTTACTCAACGAAAAATAATTGGTCAACTACGGATTTTGTGATATTTTTAGCACACACTATTTAAACCTAAACCTACATTCAATGAAAACCAAATTATTACCCATTGCCATTGTCGCACTATCTGTATTTCTTTTTTCTTGCTCGTCGTCACTGACCATCAGCAAAAAAAGATACAGCAACGGCTACTACGTGAGCGTTTCTAAACAAGAACAAGCAAGTGAAGCTGCAGTTGCAGTTGCGCCAATTAAAACCATCAAAACAAGCAGCAAAGCCTTGTTACAGGAAGAGCAACAAGTACAAACTTTGGCGACAGCACCTATCGCAACAGCCAGTTTGCCAAAAGCAAGCAGCGCTGAAATCGCTGTTAAAAAAAGCAACAACACGGCAGCACCCCTTGCCAAAAAAATACAAAAAGTAAAAACAGTGCTGCAAGCACGTGCCAACAAAAGCACTATAAAAGGTGAGGAAGAGCTTTCTGATCGCTTTTTAATTGTGTTGCTAGTTACCATACTCATTCCGCCACTGGGCGTATATTTGTACAAGAAAGCACTGCGCCCAACAGTCATCGATTTAATCTTATTCGTACTCGGCTGCATTGTTAGTGCTGCAGGCATCGGACTGCCGTTTTTAGGATTTGGACTCGGCTATTTGGCTGCTTTGATTTACGGACTTTTTTACATCTTCGGACAAATATAAAATTGCCGCAGAGGCAAGCATGGGGGATGGGCAACCATCCCCTTTTTTTATGCAGGCACAGCGCCCTACACTTTCTTTCATCCTTTCATACCACAAACATTGAAAGAAGTCCTTATCTTAGCCTAAATTGCAAATATCGGTATGCGTTTCAAAGCACTTTTACTTTTACTGCTCTTGGCTGAAATTCTTCCAGCGCAAAAAAAAGTGCCGTGCGATAAGGTGGCTCATCTCAACATCTTGTCGGAAGAACCACTTTCATTTAAAAGCAAAAAAACACAAATATTTTGGTTCGATGTCGACAGCTCTTTTTACGACATTAAATTTTTAGTAGATACCTCCTGTCACTTGCAATACAACTTTTACGACTACAAGAAATACTGCGACGCCAGTAATGACACTATTTTGCCAAGCATTGGCTACACCACTTTTGACCGCACTCTGGAAACAGAAGAAATATTGAACGGCCAATGTTTTTGTGCCACCTGCTCACAAAACCACCGCATACACCTAGATCACGGCAAAAAATTTGTGGTAGAGCTACAAACAGACTGTGATACTTTGTTCATCGACACACGCATCACCGATGATATTTTGGCCTTGCAACGCGAAAAAAAATTAAAATGGTACCAGCGCAAGTACAAACAGGGCGACAAATTGGTATTGAACAATATTCTTTTTCAAGCCAACTCAACAGCCATGGTCGCACGCTCTAAATCAGAGTTGACCAGTTTACAATATCTCTTGAAAAACAACCCGACATTAAAAATTGAAGTGCACGGGCATGTCAATGCACCCAAAGAAAAAAATTCAGACTACAACTTAGAACTGTCGAAAGGCCGCGCCAAAACAATATACGATTACTTGGTAAAAAGTGGGATTTCCCCTTCTCGCCTTGGCTACAAAGGATTCGGCAATACCCAAATGATATTTCCAAATGCCAAAAGCGAACTCGAAATGAAATTCAACCGGAGGGTAGAAATTCTTGTCGTGGGGAACTAAAAAAAACCAAAGTGATTTGTTCAAGGTTCAGCAACAACACCTCGACTTCTCAACTTTGAACATTGAACTTTAAACTGTGCACGAATAAATGCTTCCTTTTTTTCAACGCATCATCGTACGAGAAACCGTTCGTCTTTTTCGCAAGAACAAGCGAAAAGAACACATTGAAGCGGATAGCGAGCTAAAGAAAAAAGCACTGCATCGGGTGGTTTCGATCGCCTACATCATCAAAGGATTTTTACTGATTTCACTGGGTATTTTTTCTGCAGCTTTCGGCCTCAAAAGCTTTCTATTGCCCAACGAATTTGTGGACGGCGGCGTCACCGGCATTTCGCTGCTGATGAATCACGTTTTCCACTTTCACCTGTCGTGGTTGATTGTATTGCTCAACATTCCCTTTGTATTTTTAGCCTTTACACAAGTAGGCAAACGTTTTGCCATTCGCAGCATCACCTCAATTGTTGGCTTGGCTCTGGTGATTGCAATGGTTGATTTTCCGGAAGTGACACACGACAAACTCTTGGTTTCGGCTTTTGGCGGCATTTTTTTAGGCGCGGGCATCGGCCTGTCAATGAGAGGTGGCGCGGTACTGGACGGCACTGAAATATTAGCGATATACATTAGCAGGGCCGTTGGTTTTACAGTGGGCGACGTAATTATTGTTTTCAATATTTTCATATTCATGGTGGCGGCATATGTGCTCCCAACCGTGGAAACAGCTTTATATTCCATGCTCACCTACTTCATCGCTTCTAAAACAGTTGACTTTATTGTTGAGGGCGTTGAAGAGTATGTGGGCGTTACCATCATTTCACCAAAGCACGAAGAAATACGATCCATGCTCATCAACGATATGGGCAGAGGTGTTACGCTGTACCAAGGCAGTGGAGGCTATAACAC
>CANFBW010000008.1 GCA_947444925.1 Flavobacteriales bacterium
AAGTTTACGGTGCCGCCACCTCCCAACTGATCGAAGACTCCTTTGACTCTTTTTTTGACGGCTGCATTTTTTACAGGATCCACTGCGAGACTAAATTCGTAGTAGAAATTACAAACGGTATCTATATAAGCTGACACGTCTGACCATTGATAAAGACCGTCGAAGTCAGGCAATTTCTTGTGGTTTTGTGTTCCAGCGGGCTTGTTGTTTTGCTCGCTGAGCAACGGATATTGGTATTGGCAGTAGGAGGTATTCCCATCGAGTACCGACATGTTCCAACCCAATACATCGGGATAAAAGCCCATTTGTCCTGCTAAGTCCCAACAGTTGTGCGTTGCGGTAGTAGCGCGTCCGGTGTAAAAATTAACTTTCGGATCATAAAGTCCGGCGATGTTTTGGTAGATGCCGCCTATCCAGCTGTTCCAGCCAACAGCCAGCAATTTTTCGTAGGCATAAGGGTCGCACGCCGGGTTTTCAATAATTTCCCACAAACGGGTATTCCACGAATACTCGAGCGTCATGTGGTTGTATATATTTCTGTATGTCAGGGCAATGGCTTGTGTTTCGAAGCGATGCTCAGGAATGTTTTCGTTGAAACCTTCGCAGCGGAAGCGATCGGGAAAAATCATGTTGAGTTGGCCCCAAGCATTCCATTCTTCCATTTGAAAGCAACCTTCGTGTGGATTGGAAAATTTACATTTGGTATCCCAATCGTCGCGGCGCAAGGAGGTCCAAGGCCAAGTCAATGAATCAAACTTGGCAGTGCAGGTGCACGCGAGACCGGTTTCAATGCCGAGTATTCCTGAGTAGTAGGAGATTTTCGGATAATTTATTTTTCTAATATAGTTGCGGTGAAGGTTCCATGCGTGGGCAATGCCAAGCGCCCAGCCGGGTTTGTTGATGGGCATGGTGAGCCACATTGGACTTTGCAAATTGAGTCCGTCAACACCGGCCTGAGGCAGACGAATTTCACCGTAAGGTTCGGCGGTTTTAATGAGGCAGTTTCTGTCCCAATTGTCATACATCGGAAATTGTGGACAGTCGAGTTTGATCGGAGCGTCGTCGGCTGGCGTGATTCCAATTTGCCCAAAAATGGAAGGTGCCGCGAACACAAGCGTAAATATTAAGTGTAGTTTTTTCATTCAGTTAGTTCCTTTTATTGATTTGAAGGTAGCGCTGAATCGTCCTGAAATATAGCACTTTGTGCTAAAGTCAGTGTTTTGTCTGTTTAAAAAACAGACCTTTTTATATTTGTCTGTTAGGTAGCCTGTAGCTTTTTTCTTGGGGAAGTAGCTAGTCGTTGAAGATCACTTTTTGAATGGTGCGCATTACGCCATTGTTGTTGTTGTCGTACAGTGTCACAAAAGTCGCGGCTGCAATAATATCGGGATGAGCATTTTTCATGGCGTAGCTGTGCTTGCCGGCACGCATCATTTCAAGGTCGTTGAGGTAGTCGCCAAACACCATTGTTTCGTCATAAGTAATGCCGAGTGCTTGCTGAATTTTTCGAATGGCATTTCCTTTATTAGCAGTAATGTCAGAAAGTTCAAGCCATATTTTTCCGGCAACCCCCATTTTGCATTCTCCTTCAAATTGCTGAAAATGCGGAAGTGTATTTCTTGCAGCGCCTTTGAAGTGGCATAGACTGATTTTGAGTATTTCGTCGTTGACTAACATTAAGTCATTGACGGGTTGAAGTTTTGCAAAAAACTTTTGTGCGCGCGCTAGGAATTTAGAATTACTGCTTTCGACATATGCCGTCTCTTTACCACAGAGAATGAGGTGAGTACCCTCAATTTTTCGGGCGATATTGAGGTATTTTGAAACCAAGTTTGGGTGCAAGGGTGCTAAGTGCAATTGTTTGCCTTGGTAAACAGCATAGGTTCCGTTTTCGGCGATGAATATCGTGCGTTCTTTTATTTTTTCAAATTTTTCAATCAGGTTGTAGTATTGGCGAGCGCTGGCTACTGAAAATAATATTCCTTTGTCGGCGAGTTGCGCTTCAATGTCCCAGAAATTATGTCCCAAGCATTTATTGTTGTTCAGTAATGTTCCGTCAACATCGGCCAATATCAATTTAATCATTGTTGCGCTTTGCGGTAAAAATATGAAAAATATAACGCAGCACTGACGATATCTTTTTAGTGAACTTGAGTTAGCGAACGCTATTGCTATATTTGCTATGCATTAAGACAATGAACTATTTTATTCTATAAATAAGTCCTCAGTGATATGAATACAAGAAACAATCCTTTGTTAGAGCCTTTTGATTTAGCGCCCTTTTCGGCAGTGAAAAACGAAGATTTTTTTCCTGCGTTTGTAGAATTGATTGCGCAAACAAAAAGTGAAATCAATACCATTGCCAATACTAGCGCTGCTCCAACTTTTGAAAATACGGTGGAGGCTTTGGAGTTTTGTGGCGAGCAACTTGATCGCGTATCGAGTTTGTTTTTCAATTTAAATTCAGCAGAAACGAATCCCGAAATACAAAAAATCGCACAAGAAGTATCTCCATTGCTTTCAGAACTAAGCAATGATATTACGCTGAATAACGATTTGTTTTTGAGAATTAAGTCGGTATACAACGTCAGAGATACATTGGGGTTGAACGCAGAACAAAAAACTTTGCTCGAAAAGAAATACAAAGGGTTTTCTAGAAATGGCGCCAATTTATCTGATGCTCAAAAAGATGTTTTACGTGCTATTGACAAGGAACTGTCAGCTGTAGCATTGAAGTTTGGCGAAAACGTATTGGCTGAAACCAATGCTTTTGAAATGCTACTTACCAATGCCGAAGATGTCAAAGGATTGCCAGAAGGGGAGAAGGAGGCTGCTGCAGCGCTTGCCAAACAAAAAGGAAAAGAGGGTTGGATGATCACCTTGGCTTATCCAAGTTATTTGCCCTTTATGAAATATGCCGACAACAGAGAATTGCGCAAACGATTGGCAATTGCTGCTGGATCGCAGTGTTTTAAAGCCGATGCTTTCAATAATGAAGAACTTGTGCTGAAGATAGCGCAATTGCGTTTTAAGAGAGCGAATGTGTTGGGATATGCAACGCACGCGCATTTTGTGCTGGAGGAGCGCATGGCGGGCAGTCCAGAAAAGGTAAATGCTTTTTTAAACGATTTGCTTGAAAAAGCAAAACCTTTTGCCGCCAATGAATTCAAGCAGTTGGAGACCTTCGCGAAAGATCTCGATGCTATTGATCGTCTCGAAAAATGGGATGCTGCCTACTATTCTGAAAAATTGAAAAGCAAACTGTTCAACCTCGATGACGAGAAATTGAAGCCATATTTTAAATTGGAAAATGTGATTGCTGGTGCTTTCGCAGTGGCGAAGCAATTGTTTGGATTGGAATTCAAAATGGTCAACACTATAGATGTATACCATTCTGATGTGAAGACTTATGAGGTTTACAATCAAGAGCAAAAGTTGGTGTCGGTTTTTTATGCCGACTTCCATCCCCGCGAAGGCAAGCGGAATGGTGCGTGGATGACGCCATTCAAATCGCAAAAAATTCAACAGGGTGTAAATGACAGGCCGCACATTTCAAACGTGTGTAATTTCACTAAACCCACTGCCTCAAAACCGTCATTGCTGACTTTTGGAGAAGTGACAACGTTGTTTCACGAGTTTGGTCATGGCTTGCATGGTATGTTGGCCAATACAACTTATCCTAGTTTGTCGGGTACCAGTGTGTATTGTGATTTTGTGGAATTGCCGAGTCAAGTTTTAGAGAATTGGTGTTATGAAAAAGAATGTCTCGACTTGTTTGCTTTCCACTACGAAACGGGAGAGGTGTTGCCAATTGAGTACGTTCAGAAAATTAAGGAGTCGGCAAGTTTTTTAGAAGGCATGGCAACGGTGCGCCAAATTTCGTTGGGCTTGTTAGACATGTCTTGGCACGGTGTTGATCCCACTGCGATCACGGGCATTAAAGCGCATGAAATAAATGTTCTTGAGAAAACACGATTCTATCCCGATGTTGCTGAAAACTGCAGCAGCGCCACTTTTTCACATATTTTTGCCGGTGGTTATTCGTCGGGTTACTACAGTTATAAATGGGCTGAGGTACTCGATGCTGATGCTTTTGAATACTTTAAAGAAACGGGTATTTTTAACAGAACAACAGGAGCTTCTTTCGCTGAAAATGTTTTGAGCAAGGGTGGAACAGAACATCCTATGTTACTTTATAAACGATTCAGAGGCGCGGAGCCAAAAGCGGAAGCATTGCTTAAACGATCTGGTTTGTTGATGCGCTAATTCCATTTTTGTCTATTTCCTTGGAGTTGGGACATAGTGAAGATGGAAGTGTGAACGCAATTGCTATTGAGCGAATTTTGATTTCAGGTTTAAGAATGGTTTTTCAAAGTACTTATAAGACAAGTACCCAGCTGCTATAGTGAGCGCAAAACACAATATGGGTTGCAATACCAAATCACTGAAAATAGGCATGTCGATTTTACTGCGAAACAATTTAAGGATATTGTAAATAATAAAATTGGATATGGTGTGCAGCAAATAAAATCCATAGGTTAAGGTTCCTAGGTAGCTAATTCTTTGAAGTTTTCCCATTTTGAATACAGAGTTTTCGGCAAAACATTGTTCGAAAATCACAAAGACCATGA
Organism: Flavobacteriales bacterium; assembly: GCA_947444925.1. Taxonomy (GTDB): domain Bacteria; phylum Bacteroidota; class Bacteroidia; order Flavobacteriales_C; genus JAHEZL01. The sequence continues at coordinate 4,632 of CANFBW010000008.1, forward strand.
AAAGTGAAATGAATATGCGGTGTCCGAAACCCAATAATGTGTAGGTGTATAAATGCGTAAAACCCAAAATGTAAATGAACATAATCGTTCCTTTATTAAGTGTGCTTAAAAAGTTGTACACTTTGTTTTTGTCAAAGGAAATTACAGCGATGCATGCTCCTATTGATAGATCCACCATGCTGCCCATTATGTGGATGTAATTCAATTCAAAAAAATCGATAAGTACGTAACCCAATACAAAAAGAAATAGGCAAAGCTGTATGAAGTATTTTCGCGGAACAATGGAGAGTAATAGTGGCCAAGCCAAGTAGAATTGTTCTTCAACCGATAGCGACCAGGTCACCCCAAGGCCAGCCCCAAAAGGACGGCCAACTGCCATTTGGTCGTAGTTGCTCATGAAGCAAAGGTATTTCCACAATGAGGCTACTTCTGTGTAGGGCTCATGTATAAAGAAACTGCGTAAGTATGGGAAAATAAAAAAACCAAAAACAACAACGGCTAAGTAAAGTGGCCAAATACGCAAGATTCTTCTCATGTAGAAATTGCCAATGTTGATGCGCTCATTTTTTTTAATCTCGGTAAGCAATAGATATGTAATTAAAAAACCGCTCAAGCAAAAGAAAAAAGGAACACCAAATTCAGAAGGGCGAATGACTGTTTTTAACACATGAAAGAACGTAGAGCTTTCTACAGTTTTGTCAAAAGTGAAAATGCCATGTGTTAAAAAAATGCCTACAAAGGCAATGAAACGCAGTCCGTCTAGATTTTCAAAGTATACTTTTTTCATGTAGTAATGTTGCTAATTATAATAACATGTTTGCATTGTTTATTTGCAGGTGGGGGCGAAGTTAAATAAAAAATGCTTTATAGATATTTTAACATTTCTTTAAGATTTTTTATATGCTTTTTTTTGAATGCCTATCCTTTAAATTTAGGCTTGTCTAAAAATAATGTTTTAAAAACTTGCTTTATTTGTTAATTATTGTAAATTTGTAAAATCAACTATAAAAAGAACTAAATAAGTAAACCCAAAAAATGTTTTATATGACAACAAAAATCAAATTCAGAGAATTGCTTTTCGTTTTAGTAGGAGCGCTCTCCATGCAAACTGCAAGTGCACAAGCAGACAGCATTGTGGATAAAGGTTCATTCGCTTTCAACGGATATGCTGATGTGAGCTATTTTAAAAATTTAAACAATCCTTTATCGGGTTTAAACAATGGTGCCTCCAAAGCGGCTCGCGCCTTTGATCAACGTGAAAATCAATTTCAATTGGGCTTGGTACAAGGCAAAATGACATACACCTATAAAAGAAGTACAGTGGTTGCTGACTTGGTGTTCGGTCCGCATGGTGACTTAGGGAACTACGGTAACGTGGTTGGTCCTTTAGGAAGTACTACTGCATTGGCGATCAAACAAGCTTACATCACGCATGGTTTCTCGGATAAGTTCTCTGTTACTGCTGGTCAGTTTGGAACACATGTAGGGTATGAAGTAATTGATGCGCCATTGAATTTCAATTACTCTTTGTCAAACTGTTTCAACAATGGTCCTTTCTATCATATTGGTGTTAAAGCAGATTATGCTGTGTCTTCTAAAGTAAGTTTGATGGCAGGTATTGTGAACAACTGGGACAACCTGTACGATAACAATCAATACAAAAGCGCTATCGCTCAATTGAAAATTACTGCTTCTGATAAGTTGGCAATGTATTTTAACTACGTTGGCGGAAATGAATCTACTCAGGCTGCATTTAACACTAAAGACACTACTGGTGCCTTTAAACAATTGATTGATTTGGTGGTGAACTACCAAGTAACTGATAAATTTTACCTGGGCTTAAATGCGGTTGAAGGTGGTTTAAGTTCAAAAGATACTACTTTGAATTGGGGTGGTGTGGCTTTGTACACCAACTATATTTTTAGCGATATGTTCACTTTGGGTGCGCGTGCTGAGTATTTTGACAACACCGCTGGTGTGCAGTACATTGGTACAACGAATGTGCAATCGTATACATTGACTGGAAAGGTGTCTTTGGCTGATGGTCGTTTGATGTTTAAGCCAGAAGTGAGATACGATATGTTTGGCAACACTCAATTTGAAGATGCTGACGGTAACTTCACAAAAACATCTCAATTGACTGTAGGCGCAGCGGCAGTGTATAAATTTTAATAAGCAACCAATAATTCACATTTACATATTAACTTAAATTTACAATTATGATTGAAAAAAGATGGATTGTATCGTTCACGCTCATTGTAGCTGTGGCTTTATTCGCATTGTCTTGGGATTTTATGGGTGCCGCCGAAGTGGTTGCCGCTCCTGCTACAGACACTATAGTGCCAGCCGACGTGGCTTGGATGTTGACCGCCGCTTGTTTGGTGTTGTTGATGACACCTGGTTTGTCTTTCTTCTACGGAGGAATGGTGGGATCAAAAAGTGTAATTTCTACCATGTTGCAATCAATGATTTGCTTAGGCGTAATCAGTATTCTATGGGTGGTAGTTGGATTTAGTTTGGCTTTTGGTGACGACCTTAACGGTTGGGGAATCATTGGTGATCCAAGCACTTTCTTTATGTTTAAAAATGTTGGTGCTGCACCACATTCTGTAATGGCAACATCGATTCCATTTATTTTGTTTGCAATGTTTCAGTTGAAATTTGCCATCATCACACCAGCCTTAATCACAGGTTCATTTGCAGAGAGAGTTCGTTTCATTGCTTACTTGTTGTTTGTGTGTTTGTTCTCTTTAATTATTTACGCTCCATTGTGTCACATGATTTGGCATCCACAAGGTTGGTTGTTGAATGAATTCCATGTATTGGACTTTGCTGGTGGTACTGTAGTGCATATGTCGGCTGGTTTTGCTGCATTGGCTGGTGCAATCGTTTTAGGAAAAAGACAAAAGAAAGAACACGTGGCTACCAACATTCCTTTTGTATTGTTGGGAACTGGTTTGTTGTGGTTCGGATGGTTTGGTTTCAATGCAGGTTCTGCTTTGTCAGCAAATGGATCAGCAGCTATGGCTTTCGCAACTACTAATACGGCTTCTGCTATTGCGATGTTGACTTGGATTTTCTTCGACAGAATCAACGGTAGAAAAGTTTCAGCTTTAGGTGCTTGCATCGGCGCTGTAGTAGGATTGGTTGCAATCACACCAGCTTGTGCTTTTGTGACTATTCCACAAGCAATCTTCATTGGTTTCATCGCAGCTATCATTTCAAACATGATGGTGAACTGGAAAGCTTTGAAAAAGGTTGACGATACTTTAGACGTATTTGCTTGCCACGGTGTGGGAGGTATGGTTGGTATGATTTGCACTGCTATTTTTGCTAAAGACAAAGGTTTGATGTACGGTGGATATGAAGACTTCGGTTTGGCTATGGTGGCCTTGCTCATCGTTGCTGCTTTCACTTTCTTTGGAGCCTTGGCTTTGTACAAAGTAACAAATGCAATTATTCCTCTTCGTGTTACGGAAGAGTCAGAACAAATAGGCTTGGATATCTCTCAACACGGAGAATCCCTGAGCGCAGAATAATGTGAGTGTTGAGTTTTGGGTTAAAAATCCGCAGTCGAAAGGCTGCGGATTTTTTGTTTAATATGTTCTGTAAGGAAGTCATTCTTTTGACGACTATCACAATAAATACATCTTATGAAATTAGTCCTTTCTCTTTCTCTTTTGCTTTGTCTTAATGCTTTATGTGCTCAAGAACAAATGGTGCGGCAGTCTTTGCGTTATTTGGCTTTGGGAGATTCTTACACCATTGGTCAAAGTGTAGCGCTCAATGACCGATGGCCAATGCAATTGAAAGATTCATTGGTAGCAAGAGGGACGAAGTTTGATTTGCTAAAAATTATTGCGACAACAGGTTGGCGAACCGACAATCTTATCAATGCCATGGATGCAGCCAAACTGGATAGTTCTTACAATTTGGTGTCGATATTAATTGGAGTGAACAATCAATACCAAGGTGCCAGTATATCCAAGTACGTTCCTGACTTAGTGAAAATTGTAGATCGAGCAATTGCGCTTGCCGGCAATGATACTGCAGCAGTTTTCTTGGTTTCCATTCCTGATTATGCTTATACACCATTCGGACAAGGGACTTTTAATCCCACGAAAATTTCTGCTGAAATCGATATATACAATGACTTAATGGATTCAGTGGCAAAAGAATACGGCATCAAATATTTCTATATTACCGCTATTTCTAGGCAGGGCCTAAACGACAAGGATTTGGTGGCGAATGATGGTTTGCATCCATCGGCAAAAATGTACACTGGTTTTGTCAATGAAATTTTAAAGTCGATAGTGATCGAGTTTGTTCAAAAAGTCAATGAAAATCAACAGGTGGACATCAAAATTATTCAGCACCGTGACACGCTGGAAGTAAATTCTGAGGAAACACTATTTTCAATTGAGATGATCAATATGGAAGGCCAGTCTGTGTTGTCGGTACTTAATCTAAATGATTCACAGGTATTAATTCCATTGAATAAAATAGAGAAAGGCATTTATGTACTGCTTGTAAAAAACAAAGAATTGAAAACGATCGGCACTAAAAAAATTGTATTGAGGTAGTATATTAAACCTTCAATTTTTTTTCAGCTTCTTCTGCCTTAGCGAATAAAATGTCGTTTTCAATGGTGTGGTGCAAATCAATGTCTTCTTGAAACTCTTTAAGTTTAAAGTAAAGCATTTTGTGTGTGGGGTCAGCGTCATCAGGTGGAGTATAATTGTTGCTGAGTTGTTTTATTTTTTCAATGATTTCGTGCTCGTCGTTGTGCTCGCCTTCCATCAATTTCACTGGCTTTTGTAGAGAACCAAAAAATGCAGGTTCAAAACTTTTGGGGTCGTTGAGGTACTTGCCTAATTTTTTAAAATAGGGAAAAAGTATTTCTTCTTCTTTTACCAAGTGCCGAGACATATCGTCGGTAAAGTCTACAAATATTTCATGTATCTCTTTTACTTCGGGGTATTTCCCTGGGTATTTGTCCAGCAACTTCTCCAATAAACCAACAATGATAGGGTAATTGGCCTTGAGGTAAGCGTGGTGCGTGCTTTTAACGTGGTCAACAATGTCTTCCAAGTCCCATTCTTTCATCAAATTGATGTAGTCCGTATTTTTTGCCATGTCTCAAATTTATGAAATACATTGGTATTGTTGAAACAGTATGCTAAATTAATACACACGAAAACGCTGCTATGAAAATTTACACCCTGACCAAAGTCAAAAGTGAGAGCTTAAAATATTTCAAGGGCGATGAACTTGCTGCTACCACATGGATGCACAAGTACGCTTTGCAAAATGCTGATGGTGCGTTTGTAGAGGCAAGTCCTGATGCGATGCACCAGCGCATGGCTAAAGCGTTTTACAGGATAGAAACGAAGGCGAAAAACAGAAAATCAAAAGCAATCAAATCTGATTACGGCATAAATAGAAAGGCGCTCACACAAAGCGCTATTTACAAATACTTCAAGGATTTTAAATACCTCATTCCGCAGGGCAGTGTAATGGCCTCCTTGGGCAATCCATTTGTCATTGCCTCACTCTCCAACTGCGTGGTGTTGCCTGAGATTTACGATTCCTACGGTGGTATTTTTTACAGCGATCAGCAGTTGGCGCAATTGTACAAGCGGCGTTGCGGCGTTGGAATTGATATTTCAACTTTAAGGCCTAAAGATGTTACGGTGTCGAACGCTGCTCGTTATACCAGTGGTGCTGTATCTTTTATGGATCGCTTTTCAAATACTACGCGCGAAGTTGCTCAAAATGGACGGCGCGGCGCATTGATGATTACGATGCATATTGCACATCCCGATATTGCAGATTTCATTGCTGTGAAGCAGGATTTGCGCAAGGTGACCGGTGCGAATATTTCTGTTTTGCTCAGCGATGCATTTATGCTTGCGGTAGAAAAAGATAAAGATTTTGTGTTGCATTGGCCCATAGATGCCAAAGTGCCGCAGCTAAAGTTAAAAGTGAAAGCCAAAAAATTGTGGGAGCAGGTCATCGCGTGCGCGCACAATACCGCCGAGCCGGGAATTATTTTTTGGGATAGGCAGCACCATTATTCTACCTCTTCGGTGTATAAAAAATACAAAAACACTTCTACCAATCCTTGCTCTGAAATTGCAATGCAGGGTGGCGATAGTTGTCGCTTGATGGCGGTGAATTTATTTTCGCTGGTCAAAAAACCTTTCAGTGCAAAAGCCGTTTTCGATTTCAATAAATTTTATGAAGTGGTTTACGAGGGACAGCGACTGATGGACGATTTGGTTGATTTAGAAGTAGAAGCAATTGACCGCATATTGAAAAAGGTAAAGCGTGATCCGGAGCCTGATTACGTTAAGGAAGTAGAATTGAAAACTTGGAAATTGCTGCGCGACAACGGCGTTAAAGGCCGGCGCACTGGCCTTGGATTTACTGCTTTGGCCGACACCGTAGCAGCTCTTGGATTTAAATTTGATGGCCCTGAATCGCTCGCTTTCATTGAGGAAATGATGCGCGTGAAGTGCCGTGCCGAATTTGATTCGTCTATTGACATGGCGATTGAACGCGGTGCGTTTTATGGATTCAATGCGGCAACCGAAAAGACTTCTGATTTTGTAAAAATGCTGCAAAAAGAATTTCCCGATTTATGCCAGCGCATGCTGAAATACGGACGCCGCAATGTTTCTATTAGCACCGTTGCACCCACAGGTACGTTAAGTTTATTGGCACAGTCTTCATCGGGTATTGAGCCGGTTTTCGCATTGCAGTACATGCGTCGTCGTAAAAAAACAAACAAGAGTTCTAAGGTTGATTTTAAAGATGCCTTGGGAGATGAATGGGAAGAATTTGAGGTGTTGCATCCTAAGTTGCAGCAATGGATGCAGGTGAGCGGTAAAAGCAGTATTGCTGAAAGTCCCTACCATAAATCTACTGCGAGAGACATTGATTGGCAAAAACGCATTGAAATACAAGCCATCGTTCAAAAATACACTACGCATTCCATCAGCTCAACGATCAATTTGTCGGAAGACGCATCGGAAAAAAAAGTAGGAGAGATTTATTTTCAGTCGTGGAAAAAGGGATTGAAGGGCATTACAATTTACCGTGAAGGTTCGCGTTCAGGTGTGCTCATTGCGAAAGATGACAGAGTGCTCGATGATAAAAATGAAGTAGCGGTGCACAAGGCGCCTGAGCGTCCTTCGCAGTTAAAAGCAAAAGTGCTGCGTTTTAAAAACGAGGCCGAAGATTGGATTGCTGTGGTGGGATTGTTGGGTGATCGACCTTACGAAATATTTACAGGCAAGCAAAATGCATTTGTGATTCCCGCTTATGTTGATGAAGGTGTTGTGATCAAGAAAAAAGTGGAGGGCGAAAAATCATCCTATGATTTTCAGTACCTATCGAAATACAAAGTTAAAGTGGATGTAATAGGTTTGTCGCAGTCTTTTAATAAGGAGTTTTGGAATTATGCGAAATTGATCTCTGGTGTGTTGCGCCAAGGAATGCCTTTGGAAGAAGTGTTGCACTTGGTGGAAAACCTAAATCTCTACGATGAAAATATCAACACCTGGAAAAATGGTGTGAAGCGCGCTTTGAAACAATTCGTTGCTACCGGTACTAAAATTGTGAAACCTTGCGAAAATTGTGCTTATAGCAAAGGATTGGTGTACGAAGAAGGTTGCGAAAAATGCCCAAGTTGCGGCTATTCGAAGTGTTGATTTTTATATGTGCGATAGATCCTATAAAGACCGAAACTTCTTTTCTCCTCTTAATATCAAATGTTAGGCGGACAAATGTGAATTGTATTTTTTGAAAAGGCAGTAATGTCCTCCTGACGAAGGAAGGATCTATCGCCATGCTGATAAGTAAAATTCTTTTTTAGGGTTACCCATTTAAATCTCAAATTATTTAATTCACAACTTAAGTGCAATAGTTCCTTCAGAGTACCTCAGGATGACACCCACAGTAATGGCGGGAGTTCTATGTGATCCTGAGGTACTCTGAAGGAACTATCGTACTCAACATCAAACAGGTAGGTAGATTACAAAACATTACTAAATCATTATGACTTGAGATTTACATGGGTAACCCAATTCTTCTTACTCCTTTATTTTCTGAATCGCCCCCATCAAAGCAATTGAAAGTAATACTATAGGAAGTCCCGTGATCAAGTATTCTACGGCTCCAAATTTTTCAATTGTATTTTCATTGATGCCGTACAGCGAAAATACAATGCCAATCATTAGAAGTGTCACAGCGCTTATTGAAAATAGTTTATTTGAGTTCTTTTCAGATCGAACTTTAATTAAACAAATGGCCAAGAGAATAAAATACAATACACTTAATTCTGCTGAACTTCCTGAGCTATGACCTGCAGCGCCTACAAATACTGAGGCAAAGATGGTCATGAAAAACATGCACATTGATAAAATGATTACAACCCAAGTAGAATAGCGAATAATTGTTTTTATTTGAGCATCACGCAAATTCATTCGGATCTAATTCACTAAACTTTTTCTTACCATTTAAAAAGTACTGGCGTACAATACTGCGTTTGTAGATGCGCGGCAGATCTTTATTTTTAATGGTGCGTTGTATGTGTCGGCGTTTTTTCAATGTTTTGGGCAAGGTGATGTAAAATCTCACGTGCGCACGAAAAACGGCATAGGCTTGTATGGGGTCTTTTTCTGTGAGAAATTTTACTGCCGCCATTCCATCTAAAATCATTTTGTAGAGCAAATTCGGAAACAAATTTTTTGTTGGCAGATTTTTCACTAACATAATGAGGTTGTTTCTGAAATTCAAGTAGGGTTTGAGCGGATTGTGTTTCGGTAAAGTTCCTCCGCCGATATGGTATATTTTGGATAGCGGTGTGTACATTATTTTGTAGCCCAGATTTTTTATTCTCCAACACAAATCTATTTCCTCCTGATGGGCAAAAAAGTCTTCGTCGAGTCCGCCTGCTTCCCAGTATATTTCTGAACGCACCATCATTGCAGCACCTGTGGCCCAAAATATTTCTTCCACGCTGTCGTATTGCCCTAGGTCTTCTTCCAAGTCGGCAAACAAACGTCCTCTGCAAAATGGAAAGCCCATATAGTCAATAAAACCACCTGCGGCACCAGCGTATTCGAAATGTGTTTTTTTGTCGTAGCTCAAAATTTTGGGCTGACAAACACCAATCGACGGATCGCTTTGCATCAAGTCGAACAATGGTTCAATCCAATTGGGGGTTACCTCAATGTCTGAATTTAGTAAAATATAGTAGGGTGTTTTTATTTGTTCGAGCGCCAAGTTGTAGCCCTTTGCAAAGCCTTCATTTCCGGGATTGATGATGGTTTCAATCGTTGGATAAACCTCGGTCATAAATGCTATTGAGTCGTCAGAAGACTGATTGTCGGCAATCACTATTTTGGCAAACGAAGGAAGGTTGTTTTGCAGTACCGGAAGAAATTTTTCGAGGTATTTTTTTCCATTCCAATTGAGAATGACAATGGCAACTTGTATGTCTTTAGGGCTGGGCATTAGGGGTAAATATAAACAAGAATTTCTTCTTTTGACTTTTTATCGAATCAAAGAAACGCGACCGATTTCCTCATGGTGGGTATTTTGGTGTTGTCGACTGTAGCGCACTTTCCACACGTATACATCAATTTGTGCCAGATTGCCTTTGTAGTAGCCGTCCCAACCATGGTCGATGCTGTTGCTTGTAAACAGCAGTTCTCCCCAGCGGTTGAAAATTTGCAATTCAAATTCATCCACACTCAAACTTTTGAAAAGAAATACATCATTCATATTGTCGCCATTGGGCGTAAATGCGTTGGGAACGTATATTTTGTTGATCACAAAAATTTGCACAGAGTCTTTGAGGTAGCAGCCCTCGGTGTCCCATAAAGTGTAGTGGTAGGTGATGTTGTGGTCGGGCAGTGTAACGAGGGGAGAAGCGCAATCGTCGCAAGAAAGGTAGGTGGAAGGCCACCACGAAGTACTGTATTTTTGTTCGTCACTGATTTGAAAATCTTGCCCATACTCCAACACTTTTGAAGTGGGATAAGTGGCGGATGGTTTGTCTATGGTGTTGATATGAATAGCCATTGAATCAACACAGTGATGTGCATTGCTAATGTGCACGGTATAGGTGGTTTTGTTTGTTGGAAAAGCGAGTGGATTGGATGTGTTGGTGTTACTGAGTGTTGAACTGGGTGTCCACCAATAGTCAGTTCCTCCGCTGGCAAGCAGCTGCAGTGAATCGCTGCTGCAGATCGTGGTGTCGTTCGAAACAGATCCTTGCACTTTGGAAATGCGCACGAGGTAGGTGCTGCTGTCAACAGCATTACAAATATTGCTGACAAAAGAGGTGTATTTTGTTTCTTGGCTTGGGAAGGCAATGGGCTCTTTTACGTTTGCAGCAACAAGTGTTGCCGAAGGTGTCCAACGATAGGTGAAATTGCCAATGATATTTTGTTTCAACTGCACAGAATCACCTAAACAAAGAATGGTGTCTTGTGTGAGAGTGATGGATGGCGGGGCAATGGTTTTTACAACGATAGAATCGTGAATGGCGCAGCCATCACTACTTGTGAAATCAACAAATACGGTATCGCTTTTACTGATGATGATTTGTGTATTAGCAGAATTGGTAGAGGTGAAGGCTTCGGCAGGGGACCATTGAAAAGAACTTCCGGGGCCCGCTGAAACCGCGGTTGCTACGTTGGGGCAAATAGAATCGATGGTGCTAATCTGATGGTTCAGCGAAAAAAGATGGAGGGTGATTTCAGCCGTATCCTTGTTACAAACACTATTACCGCTGACTTTGTAGGTTGTTTGCGTTGTTGGTTTTGCTTGCACAATGGTGCCTGTGGATTGGTTTAAGGTTGCGGCTGGCGTCCATGTGTATGCGCTCGCGCCACTGGCGGTAAGGGTTGCGCTGCCTCCGGGACAAATAGTGTCGTTGGGCATTACGCTTACTTCAACCTGTGGAATGACGCGCAAATGCATCAGGGTGGTGTCGGTAGGTGGACAGTCGTTGGGGTCGGTGACCACCAAAGTGATATTGTAAAATCCAGTATCGGGATACGTATATGTGGGTGACCGCTCAGTGCTTTTAGTGCCGTTGCCAAAATCCCATTCAAAAGTTTTCCCCCCTTTGCTTTCATTGATGAAAGTAATGGCTTCATTTTTACAGACAAGCGTGTCAACAGTTCCGTTAATAATGGCAGTGAGCGACGAAACATCGGCTTTGATCACGGCAATGTTGCAATTGGTGGATTGGTTTGTTTTTGACCAAGCACCTACGGTAGTGGGGAAATCGGAGATGCCACCGCAGCCGCCGCAAACAGCTTGGTATACATTGCCTTTTTTGTCGAAGCGACTCGTGCCTCCATCAACATGCTCCCAAGTGGTTGCGCCGCCAAAATAGGTGCCGTATTTCAAAGATGTTGCATTGGGCGAAAGAACGGCGAGGTAGAAATCACTTCCGTCGGTAGTGCTTTGAAAAGCGTCGGCAGTCAAAGGCATATTAATGGTGCTGCCTGGTACTTTTTTTTCTCTGGAGTTGATTTTTCCGCCCCACGACGAAATGTAAATGTCTTCGCAATTGTTGACCAAAAAGGCCGAGGGCACGAGGTCAATGTTGCTAGAGCCTGAACCAATAACGGTGGAGAAAACGGTGCTCGACAAAGTGCTGTTGAGCTTGTGCACAAATTGTTTGCTATTGGCATTGTTGTATACGCCAAGTGGAGTTACTGGGTAGTTTCCTTTGCTTTGGCCCAGCACAAAAACATTGTTGCTTTTGTCAACCTGAACAAAATACGATTGGTCGAAGAGAGTTGTGCCAATGTAGGTTGATTGCAAAAGTGTTTGGCCGTTTGCGCCAATATGGGCAATGAATCCATCGCAACTGCCGATGGCTGATGGATAAAGTGTTGTTGGAGTTGTGGGGAAATTTGCGCTGGTGGTACTTCCGGTAACATAGAGGTCGGCATTGTTGTCGAACTGTACCGAATACACGGCATCATCGGTCGTTCCACCAATGTAGGTGCTCCACAGTAATTGCGACAAATTGTTGTTTAACTTCAGTACCACGCCGTCGTGGTTGCCACCAGCGTAGCTGTTTTGGAATCCTGAAATGATAGGGAAGTCGATAGAGCTAGTGGTGGTAGCTATTATAGAATTTCCGGCGGGGTCAACAATAATTTCGCCCCTAAAAATATCTCCGTAGTTAAAGTAGAGTCCTGACAAGTTGAATTCATCGTTGAGGCCGTCGTTTTTTGATCCGCCAATATAAGTGGAGCCAATGAGTAAATCACCATTAACGCCGAGTTTGCTAACAAACAAATCAGAACCATTGCTGTATTTTACAATGTTGTCGGTAACAACGAGGGTGCCACCGTTGAAGGTGTTGTCGTAGGCATTAGCGCTCATTGGAAAATCAAGCGAACTGGTGCTGCCAAAAATCAACAATTCGTTTTGCTCAGAAACCACCAAGCTGTGTGGCGACTCGGTGTCGCTTCCGCCGATGTAGGTTGAGTACAGCAGCGCGCCACCACTAGCAGTGAATTTTGTTATTGCCATGTCTATCATTGACTGAGCGCTGGTTTGAAAGGCTCCCATTGAGGTAGGATAACCGTTGCCGAATACAATGCCGCCTGCATAAAGTTTTCCGCTGTTGTCGTAGGTGGCTGAGAAACCCCAGTTGTCGGAAGTAGAGCCAGAGAAGGAAGCAAATACCACCACCGGATCGATGGTCAATAATTGTGTTTTGTCGTAGGTCGCTAGGTAAAAGCCAAAAGTAGCATCGTCGTTTTTGAGATAGTGTGAAGCAATAGTGGTTTTTTTGGCTTGAAAAGAATAGGGGGCCTGCTCTATAACAGTGCCAATAGCTGTAGACAATTCAATGTTGCCCATGCTCAATTCGCTGTTCACGCCTTGGTGCTCAAAACGGATGAGCGACGGGTTAGCATTGGGGTGTACGATGAAGTCATATTTCAAATGGCCATCTTTTTCGTAGTAGTGCACATCAATACCAGGGTAAATGTTGTGCAGCAATACGTCACTATATACTGCGGCATGCACGCCCCATTGCAAGCTATCGTTCCCCAAAAAATAATTCACAAAATCGGGTTGTTTGTTTTTTCCTTCTGCTTTAGGAAGCTCACTGTTGATCCAGTGTATTTTGAAGGAATGGCCGCTGACCTCTTGAGATCCGGGTTGGTGCAGGTGTATGTTGTTGTAAATGGCGTTAATGGCTGCGGCGTCATACATTTTGAAGGTGATGCCGTTGCGTTCAATAAAGATCATTCCCGATGAAAGCCGTGCACCAAAAAAAACATTTTTCGGCCATTGGCCTTTGTTTTCAATGAAACGCGATGCTGTGGTTGCGGCAATTTCTTTGTGTGCCTGTGCTGAAAAGTGCAGCAATAGCGAAATCATTATTAAAAAAGAGGCTTTGTATAAACGCCGCATAAACCTTTGAAAATACTTTTGTATTGCTTTAACCCTTGAAGATAGTAAAAGTTACATCAATTTCTTCTTGAAAATGAGGTGATTAAGGTCGAAGCAGCTCCAATACTTCAATTAAGCTGGCAAGTAGTTTCATTTTGTTTTCGTCGCCACCTTTCGCAATGCACTTGTTCACGGCCACAATGCCTTTTAATATGGCGTTGTCGTCTACCTTGCCTTCCATATTTTCAATTACGGTAAGCACTTCAAGAGTGGTCATGTAGTTTTCTTTGCAAGCCAAGTCGATGAGTAAAGGAAGATAAGCTTCACTGGCAATGCTTGATTGCCAAAGCGCCGACACCAAAACGTCACGGTGCCCGGCAGAGCTTTCTTTTTGCAGATAGTCAACGATGACAGTGCCTGCCTTGGATGCTTTGAGTTCAAACAATATGGATTTCGCTTCGGCATAAACCACTTCATCGTCACTTTGCAAAAGCACTTCAATGATGCCCGGCAGCACGTGAATGGTGCCGCGGAGTTTGGCTTCCTGCAGGGCCTTGAGTACGAGTTCGTTGTTTTTAGCTTTTAGGTTTTGCAGGAGGTTCTGCAAAAATTTATTTTCTTTTTTTTCTTCGCTCATGGCGCAAAAATAGTGATATTTGCTTTGTGAAAATAAAATTAATTAAACAGTCGGAACCTTTTCATTTTGTCGCTTTTAACGAAGAAGGGCAATCGGTTCACATGGATGCGTCGCCTGAGATAGGCGGCACTGACAAAGGGGTGCGCCCCATGCAAATGATCATCATGGGCTTGGGCGGATGCAGTGGCATTGATGTTTGCAATATCTTGAAAAAGCAAAAACAGGAGTTTAGCCGTTTTACGATAGAGGTGGATGCCACGCGTCGCAGCGAACCTGAACCGAAAATTTTTGAGCACATTGTGCTTAAGTTTATTTTTGAAGGTGCGGTGAATCCAGCGAAGGCCAAAAGGGCCGTAGACTTGTCAATTGAAAAATACTGTTCAGTATCAGAGATATTGCGTCAATCTGCGGAAATTGAATACCAAGTTATTGTTAACAACGAAATTGTACACTGATGTCATTAGAAGATAAACACGACGAAACAAAAGCAATTCGCATTCAAGCGGAGCGCAGTCACAACAGAGAACATAGCGTACCTTTGTATTTAACATCGAGCTTTATATATGAAGATGCCGAGCAAATGCGCGCGGCCTTTGCTGATGAAATTGACATCAATATTTACACTCGTTTTTCAAATCCGAATTCCGATGAGTTTGTGGCGAAGATGTGTGCGCTAGAGGGCGCCGAAGCGGGATTTCCAACGGCATCGGGCATGGCGGCGATTTTCGCGAGCTTTGCCGCTTTGCTGAAAACGGGTGACGATATTTTGGTGTGCCGCTCCATTTTTGGTGCCACACACACTTTACTGAATAAGGTGATGACACGCTTTGGTATAACGCATACTTATGTGGAATTGCACGATACCGCGAATTGGGAAAAATACATTAAACCCAATACAAAAATGTTGTTTGTAGAAACACCTACCAATCCCGGTGTGGAGATCATTGATTTGGAATGGCTGGGTAAATTTGCGCAGCAACACAAATTGATATTGAACGTCGACAATTGCTTTGCCACGCCAATGCTGCAAAAGCCCATAGAATTTGGAGCCGACATTGTAGTGCACAGCGCCACTAAATATTTAGATGGTCAAGGCCGTGTTTTGGGTGGCATAGTTTTAGGTAAAAAAGAATTGATTAAAGATGTGTATTCTTTTTGCCGAAGCACGGGTCCGTCCATTTCCCCTTTCAACGCATGGGTGCTTTCTAAGAGTTTGGAAACATTGTCGTTGCGCATGGAGCGCCACTCTGAAAATGCCTTGAAACTGGCTACTTTTCTTGAAGGAAGCAGCGAAGTAGAGAAGGTGCGTTATCCTTTTCTGCCCTCGCATCCTTCGTATGCCATTGCTAAAAAGCAAATGAAAATGGGGGGCGGCATTGTTGCCTTCAACATCAAGGGCGGCTTGGAAAGAGGAAAAAGATTTTTAGATTCACTGGATTTTTGTTCGATGACTGCAAATCTGGGAGATGCGAAAACAATTGTGTCTCATCCAGCATCTACTACACACGGAAAATTGAATCCTGCAGAACAACTTTTAGCGGGAGTTGAACCGGGTATGATTCGCATTTCAACTGGATTGGAAAATGCAATAGACATTATTGGCGATATAACACAAGCTTTAGAACGATCAAAATAAACATTATGAAATTAAAACTTACCCTACTTTTATTGACCATCAGCATTGCAGCTTTTTGTAAAACATGGACGGTCATCAACTCAGGATCGTCCTTTAGCTTAAATAGCATCACTATTGAAGAAGGCGACTCTGTTTTGTTTGTTTTGCAAAACTCGCATGATGCGCGTGAAGTGAGTCAGGCAACATGGAACAACAACGCAAGTACTGCTTTGTCGGGTGGTTTTCAAACGCCAGCAGCAGGTGGTTTGGTATTGCCAGCGAAGCTTGGTGTTGGTACCCATTATTATGTTTGTACGCCACATGCTGGGGGTGGAATGAAGGGGCAAATTATAGTGCAGGCTGCCACTGGATTGCTGGAAAATGCGTCGTATTCGTTGTCGGTTTATCCTAACCCTGCTGCCGATTTAGTGGTGATGAAGGCGAATAAATATGCTATGGGATCTGCCTATGCGATGTATGATCTTACAGGCCGACAAGTGGTTGCTGGTAAAATAATGAATGAGAGCACGGGTATTGATATATCTCAGTTGCAATCGGGTTTGTATTTTTTACAAGTTGGCACCAATACCAAACAAACTTTTAAAGTTGTTAAGGATTAGCATTGCTTGCATTGCATTAAAATAGCTCGGGATTTCCTGAGCTATTTTTGTATTGTATAAAATTCTATTTTACTATCTTCGCCCCTCATTTGAATTATGCCTCAAAATTGTAAATACGTATTTGATTTCGATAGCACACTGACGCAAGTGGAAGCACTGGATGTGCTTGCTGAAATTTCACTGAAGGGCAATCCTCAACAAACCGAAATAATTCAGCAGATCAAGCACATTACCGACTTGGGAATCGACGGTACTATTTCTTTTACAGAAGGGTTGGAGCAGCGTTTGGCGCTGCTCAAGGCTAAAGAAGAGCATTTGCCTATGTTGGTGAAACGCCTCAAAAAAGAAATCTCTAAGTCAATCGCACGCAATAAGACTTTTTTTAAAGAGAATGCTGCCAATATCTACGTGATTTCTGCCGGCTTTAAAGAATTTATCATCCCCATTGTTAAAGATTACCACATTCCTGCTGAACGTGTTTTTGCCAATACTTTTAAATTTGAAAAGGGCAACATTGTGGGCTTTGACAGAAAAAATCCGCTGTCGCAGCACAATGGTAAAATAGATTGCCTCAAAAAAATGGCGCTCAAAGGCACCGTTTACATGATAGGAGATGGCTATAGTGACTATGTTACCCGCAAGGCAGGCATTGCCAATAAGTTTTTTGCCTACACAGAAAATGTGAGTCGTACCAATATTTTGGAGGTGGCTGACCACATTACCCCAACGTTTGAAGAGTTTTTATATTTAAATAAATTACCCATGGCTATTTCATATCCTAAAAACAGAATAAAAGTGTTGTTGCTGGAGAACATCCATGCCAATGCATTCAATATTTTTACCGAAGAAGGTTATAGTGTTGAAACATTGAAAGGTGCTTTAGATGAGGCTGAGTTGTGTAAAAAAATTAAGGATGTGCATATTTTGGGTATCCGTTCAAAAACCAATGTGACCGCCAAAGTATTGGAGCACGCCAATAAATTAATGTCGGTAGGTGCTTTTTGCATTGGAACCAAACAAATTGATTTAGATGCTTGTAAAGAAAGAGGAGTAGCGGCATTTAATGCACCCTTTAGCAACACACGTTCTGTTGTGGAGTTGGCTTTGGGTGAAATCATCATGCTGATGCGTCGTGTGTTTGAGCGCAGCACAGAGTTGCACGCGGGCAATTGGAACAAAACAGCAGCAGGTAGTTACGAAATCAGAAACAAAACGCTTGGTATCGTAGGTTATGGCAACATTGGTTCTCAGCTTTCAGTGGTTGCTGAAGCATTGGGAATGAAGGTGGTATTTTACGATTCGGTTGAGAAATTGGCTTTAGGCAATGCTCAAAAATGCAATACGTTGAATGAACTTTTGAAAAAGGCCGATGTGGTTTCATTGCATATTGATGACAGTGCTGAAAACAAAAACTTCTTTGGGGATAAAGAATTTAAAGCAATGAAGGATGGCGCTGCATTTGTGAACTTGAGCCGCGGATTTGTGGTAGACATTGCGGCGCTGGTAAAGCATTTGAAGAGCGGTAAAGTTTCAGGTGCAGGGATAGATGTTTTTCCTAAAGAACCAAAAAACAATGACGAGCCCTTTGTGTCTGAATTAATTGGTTTACCCAATGTGATATTGACGCCCCACGTTGGTGGCAGTACTTTGGAGGCGCAAGCCAATATTGCTGAATTTGTTCCGCAACGCATCATTGACTACGTCAACAAAGGAATCACCTACAAAAGCGTTAACTTTCCAAACATCAGTTTGCAGGAGCAAGGAAGTTCACACCGCTTTTTGCATGTGCATGAGAATGTACCTGGCATTATGGCGAAGGTGAACAGTGTGCTGTCTAAACAAGGATTAAACATTGTGGGCCAGTATTTGAAAACCGATGAGAAAATAGGTTACCTCATTACGGATGTCGACAAAAACTATAAAAAAGAATTGATAGAGGAGTTGAAAAGTATCAAGCATACCATTCGCTTTAGAGTGCTTTATTGATCGTCAATTAAAACAAAAAAAGCGGAGACCTCTCCGCTTTTTTTTTGACCTGTCTTTCAGTTGATATTTATTTTTAATTGATCCTGTCTTTACATAAATTTGGACAAACTTTAAAAGAATTTACTACTATGAAAAATTTGTTTTTAGGCTTTGTTGCCATCGCTATGATTTTTGCTTCTTGCTCTAAGGAGTATACTTTGAATAATCAGTTGAACGGTTCTTGGGATTTGTCTACGTACGATGCAAATGCAGTTACAAGCGGTTTTAAAACCCTCGCTTTTACTAAAGCAAGTGATACGAAAGGAACGCTCGTGATCACTACTGCAGTTTTTGGTATAACAACTACGGAGTCAGGTAGCTATGTGTTAGAGTCGGATACAAAAATTACATTTACACCATCTGGAGCAGCCAATGTTCAGGTGTATACCGTCGTAGCACATTCTTCAAGCAGTTTGACTTTACAAGATGCAAATGCCCATATTTGGGTGCTGATAAAGAAATAAAAAATACTGAATATGAAAGAGCCCTCCTTTGTGAGGGCTTTTTTTTTGTTTGTTTTTTTAAGTTGTGGTGTCAATGTAAATTAAGTACAATTGCAAGATGAAAAATATTGTGTTTTGCTTTTTATTGTCACTACTGCTGATGGGCTGCAGTACCTTTAATTCATTCAATGGTACGCTGAATGGCACGTGGGATTTATCAACCCTAGATGGTATTCAACTTCCAGTTGGCGTAAGTGTCACCTATGTGTTTACCAAAACAGACAATACCAATGGCAATTACACGCGCACAAGTATTTCCAATGGAACTAGTATCGTTGTGAGTGGTATTTATGCCGTTTCTACTGATGTGAAGCTTTCGTTAAAACCTGATGGCAGCAATACAATTGAGTATGAATCAATTGCTAGTCACACCGCGACTACCTTGCAATTGCTTGATCAAAATGGCCACATGCAATATCTCATTAAACAGTAATGAAATTGGCACAAACAAAAAAAGCCTTCCCGCGGGAAGGCTTTTTTTGTTTGTAATGTTGTTGCTTATTTCAAAAACTCATTGTTTTTCCATTTTCCTGAATAGACAACACCTGTGGCGTATTTCATGGTGCCTTCGCCGTGGACCATGTTGTTTTTAAATTCACCTTCGTAGTAATCTCCTTCGGCCCATTTCATTTTTCCTTTTCCATCCTGCACGTCGTTTTTCCATTCGCCTTCATATATGTCGCCACTGGCCCAAGTCATTTTGCCGCTGCCAACACGTACATTTTTTTTCCATTCGCCAGTGAATACATCGCCATTTGCCCAACGCATCGTGCCCGGACCATTTTGTTCGTTAACCTTCCATTCCCCTTCGTATTTTTCACCTGTTGCCCATACCATTACGCCATAGCCATTGATGACACCGTTGAGGTAGCCTTTGCCAATGAACATGCTGCCATCGTCATAGCGCACTGTGTCTGAAGTGATTTGCGCTGACAACTGTTGTGTGGCCAAAGTCAATAGAGCGAAGAGAAAAGTGGATTTAAATAGTGTTTTCATCGGGATAGAGTTATGTGATTAATCGTTTTTATGTAGTGAGCTGTTCAGTTCAATTGTTTTTGGATTCGGACGGCAAACGAGTTTTCCGGTTTGTGTATCCTGTATAAATAACAAGTTGTTTTTGCCACTCAGTTCACCTGCTTTCAAAATGTTTTCGCCTTCATTCACAACTTCATTTTTGATGTTTACGGGTTCAAGTTTTTCATTGAGCAACCATACTTTTGATCCTGCGGTAACATATACACCAGCGGCGATAGTACAGCCAAATCCTAAAGAAATACCGGTGCCCGAGTTAGCGCCCAACAATGATTTTTCTCCAATGGAAATTACTGCTTTGTTGCCACCTGACAGGGTACCCATAATGGAAGCGCCTCCGCCAACATCTGAATTTTTTTCTACAACCACACCTGCTGATACGCGGCCTTCAACCATAGTGTTGCCTTTTGTTCCAGCATTAAAGTTGATATAGCCCGACGGCATCACAGTGGTGCCTTCGCCCAAGTATGCGCCCAAACGTACTTGTGAGCCCGCAGCAATGCGCACGCCTGATGGAATGTGGTAGTTGACCATGTAAGGAAATTTATCTACATGCGATACTATCATTGGGGAGTGCGAGCCGTAATGACGAATGGCCTGCATGGTGGTGTCTTCAGGTAGCATTGGACCCTTGTTGGTCCAGGCGATGTTGTTCAGTTTTCCAAACAATCCATCGAGGTTCAAAGAATGGGGTTCTGCTTTTCTCGTGGACAAGCAATGCAATTTGAAGTAGGCTTCTTCGGCACTTTCAACAGCCAATGCTTTGTCGAAAAGAAAGTACACGATGATGTCAATTTCCGCATAACCGTTCGACGTGGTGTAATTGTCGATTAGCGCTGTGATGGTTTCTATGTTTGGGTGTTTGCCCAAGTCGTCGTGAAAAGCAGAGAAGCGTGAGTAGGCTTCACTTAAGTTTTCAAGCGTTGTGGTGTAAAAGTTGTTTTTAAAATCCGACACATTTAAAATATCGATGAGTACCGCTGCAGTGCCAAAAGACTCGTCGAAGTTTATGACCGGAAATGAAACGTCAAGTGTTTTTCCATTTTTGCGGCGACGTATCCCTAAAGCAAAGGCAGTAGGTTTGGTGTAGCCCGGACGGCTTTCAACCGCCGCGATGTATTCTTTGTAATCAACTAATGTTTGCATCTGTATAATATTGAGCCGCAAAAATACTTTTTCTTAGCCAAAAATAAAAGGGGCTGAGGAAGGTTCTTAGTCCCATAGCAAAAGAAAGGTAGAGCGCAGGTTTACGTTGATGAAATTCATTTCGACCTCGGTGGCCAAAAAGAGGTTAGAGCTGTAGCTGGATTCAAGGTCGATCGACCAATACCTTTGTTCAAAGCCAATTCCCACAAAAGAGGCTATTGGAAAGATGTCGCGTTGTGCGAGATAGTAGTCTTGAACAAGACTGGTGGTGGTGTTATCGACGTTTTTGCCGTTCACAACTGTTGTGCGTGTGATGGTAATGATGTCTTTAACGTTGTACATGGCCATGGCGCCTAATGTGAGTGTAACTCCACTGTTGTTTTTGTATTTCAAGCCCAAGTACAAATCCCAGTAGTTGCTGGCTAAATTGAAACGGTATTCAGAAATTGCAACGTTATTGGATGAAACTTTGAATTTTTCGGTGAAGCCTCTTGGGGTATAAAATAGACCAGTATACAACATCATCTTGTCATTGAAAGGGATGCCGTATTTGATGCCAAAACTAGGGGTGGTTGCTGGTAATAAAGAAGAAGTAATGTCGAATTTTTTGCCTTGCAATTCACTGGCGTAGTGTTGTAAAAACTGAACGTGTTGATCACCTGTTGCACCACTGATAAAACTGCTGGAGACTCCGGCATTGAAAGAGAAAAAATGCGATGCGGTGGGGGTTCCGCCGGCAAGGGCAGAAACATTGATACAGCAAAGTGCTGCAAACAAAAGGGCGCTATGTATTTTATGCAAGGTCATCGTCGTGAACTGGCGCTGCCAGATTGAAATCCGTATTTGTTCAAGTAAAATACAATGGATGCTTGCAATGCAATATTGCCTATGCTGAGTTCGTCTTGTTTGTAGCCCATCATATTGCTGCTGTATTGCGCCTTGAGCAACAAAGCCAAGCGGTTGTCGATGTCGTAGCTTGCGCCAATGTGCGCGCCCCAAATCACATCGCGCGGTTTTTGTCCAAAATAGCGAAGTATTCTGCTATAACCGCTGATGCCATCAACGTCAAGAGGCGCTCCCACATAGCCGCTCGGTGCGTATATAAATTCGGACATGTGGTCTTTCATAAACACCGCAAACATTCCTCCGGCAAATACCTTCATTTTGTTGATGGGACTGTAAGTGAATTCCAACGGGATGTCTAAATAATTGAAACGGCAAGTGCCTTCAAGCAGCTTAGAAGTACTGTCTTTGTAGCTGAAGTGGTCGCTGAATGTAAAGCCACGTTGCGTATAGGCGGGCATATAGCCAATAGAGAAAATTTGATTGAGTTTAAATTCAACGTATAAGCCTATGGAGTAGCCAGGCAGTCCGCTTACATTGGAGGTGTAGGATCTTATCGTGGAAGTGTCTTGCGGGTGTCCGAACAAACTCAGTAATTCTTTGTTGGCGCCGTTATTTATTGCAAAAGTATAGAGGCCTCCGTAATGCATGCCGATGTTGAAACGGCGAAAATATTTTTCTGAAAAATCTTTGCACGACAAAATTAAGTTCGATCGTTTCAAGGCCTTTCCTTTGATGAGCCAGCCTAAAGTGGCTTCAACACCAAAGCTTTGAAAGTTGGTTTGAACCGGGGCATAAGCGAAATGATTGATGAGGGTGCGCCGGTAAAAAGAATTGATTTCAAAATACATCGCATTGTCAATTTCTCGCCGCAGGCCCAAACCGATATTGGCGGTGAGTCCGAAATTTCTTTCGATTTTTGAATTTTCAATGTAGTTGTAATAGAAGAGTTCTTGGGTGCCATAACCAATACCCACACCAGCTGATAAGATGGGGAAAAATCTAGATTTTTTATCGCTCAGATTGGGCTTTAAACGCAGTGTCAATGGCACTTCTAAAACATTGTAGTCGACGATATACTCGCTTTTGGTTTGTATGTTTGAAAAAATGCTACCGAGAATACTGTCGTTCATATAGTTGGGACGCACTTTAACACCGCCTTTAAAATAGGAAAGTCCAGTTTCAAAAAATAGAATAGGAGAGAGGCTGTAGCCGAACTTGAAGGCGAAATGCTCACTCCACGCTGGCAAGTCATTGCGCTTGCGCAAACGAACGTAGTTTGAATCGTTGAGGCCGAGGTGCAAATTGGTGTCAATGACATTGTGTTTTTCATCAACAATATCAAATGTGTTGTAGTCTTTGCTGTATTGCGCACCAAAAAAATAAAGCACAGGTTTTCCGTATGAACTCTGCGCCAAGCTAGTTTGCGTCAGCAGAGAGAGGACAAATAAGACGAAAAAAAAAGTGCTTTTCATTGTTGATTTATGCGCCTTGTACGAACGATGGTTAAAATGGTTTTAAGTCGATACCTACCGGACAATGGTCAGAGCCCATCACGTCGGGACGAATAAATGAATCACTGATTTTCGGCAGCAATGCTGTGCTAACCAGGAAGTAGTCAATTCTCCAGCCAACATTTTTGGCTCGTGCTCCAGCGCGATAGCTCCACCAGCTGTATTCAATTTTATCGGGGTAAAAATGGCGGTAGCTGTCGACAATACCTGCTTCATGAAAGTTGTTCATGCCGTCGATTTCAATTTGCGTGTAACCCGCCGATTTGTTGTAGTTCGCTTTGGCATGCGTGAGGTCGATGGCCTTGTGCGCCACATTTAAGTCGCCGCAAACGATGACTGGTTTTGTGCTTTCTAGTTTTTTTAAGTAGGCCAAAAAATCTTTGTCCCATTGTTTACGATAGGGCAATCTTTCCAGTTCGCTTTTTGAGTTTGGAACATACACTGTAACCAAGTGAAAATTTGGATATTCGGCGGCAATCACCCGTCCTTCTTGATCGTGCTCGGCAATTCCCATGTCGTTCACAACAGCAATAGGTTTTTCTTTAGTCAAAATAGCAGTGCTTGAATATCCTTTTTTTACCGCCGAGTTGGTGTAAATGTGATAGTAGGGAATGTGTGCAAGTGCTTCACGCACTTGGTCGTCTTGCGCCTTGGTTTCTTGCAGGCAAAGAATGTCGCAATTCAAATCTTGCACGATTTCGGCAAAGCCTTTACTGGCGATGGCTCTGATGCCATTAACGTTGAAGGAAATAATTCTCATGACGCATTAATTTTGAAAACGAAGATAGCAGATCTCACTTAATTTATTGCTGTAAAAAAAGAAGCGCTTAATAAAGAATGAAATTCGCTCGCTTTTGTATAATTTTACGCCCTTAAAAAAATGCAATGATTAAAATAACTTTGCCCGATGGTTCGCAACGCGAATATCCTGAAGCACTCAGTGCCATGGATATCGCTAAAAGCATTTCTGAAGGATTGGCGAGAAACTGTCTTTCTGCTGTTGTAAATGGAGAAGTGTGGGACATGTCTCGCCTGATTACAAAAGATTCAACCGTGAAGTTGAATACATGGAACGACACAGAAGGCAAAGCAACCATGTGGCATTCATCGGCGCATTTGATGGCAGAAGCCATTGAAGCACTGTATCCGGGCACAAAATTCGGTATCGGTCCGGCCATTGAAAATGGTTTTTATTACGATATCGACTTGGGTGGAAAAGTAATTTCTGAAACAGATTTCAAACAGATAGAAGATAAAGTTTTGGAATTGGCGCGCTTGAAAAGCGAGTTCAAACGCACTGAGGTGCGCAAGGCAGATGCCATTGCTTACTTTGCTGAAAAAGGAGACGAATACAAATTAGAATTATTGGAAGGTTTGCCCGACGGCGAAATTACTTTTTACCAACAGGGCAATTTCACTGACTTGTGCCGCGGTCCGCACATTCCAGATACCAGCTTTATCAAAGCGGTGAAATTGATGAGTGTTGCCGGAGCGTACTGGCGCGGTGATGAAAAGCGCAAGCAACTCACTCGTTTGTACGCCATTACTTTTCCGAAACAAAAAGAATTGACCGATTACTTAACCATGTTGGAGGAAGCTAAAAAACGCGACCACCGAAAGTTGGGTAAGGAGATGGAATTGTTTACTTTTTCTCAAAAGGTGGGACAAGGTTTGCCTTTGTGGTTGCCGAAGGGCGCCGATTTGCGTGACCGCCTCACAGGATTTTTGAAAAAAGCGCAAACCAAGGCTGGCTATTTGCCGGTGATTACACCGCATATTGGCAATGTTGAATTGTATAAAACCTCAGGACACTACGAGAAATATGGGAAAGATTCATTTCAACCCATTCAAACACCTCAAGAAGGGGAGCAGTTTTTCTTGAAACCGATGAATTGTCCACACCACTGTGAAATTTATAAAAGCAAACCGCGCTCTTATAAAGACATGCCGGTGCGTTTTGCTGAATTCGGCACTGTATACCGCTATGAGCAAAGTGGGGAGTTGCACGGACTCACTCGTGTGCGTGGTTTTACACAGGACGACGCGCACATATTTTGTAGACAAGATCAGTTGAATGAAGAATTTGAAAAAGTGATCGACCTTGTCCAATATGTGTTTAAGGTTTTTGGTTTCAGTGAATACACTGCCCAAATATCATTGCGCGATCAAGAAGACAGAAGTAAATACATTGGTAGCAATGAAAATTGGGAACAGGCTGAAAAAGCCATCATTGATTCATCTGCTAAAAAAGGATTGAATACGGTGACTGAATATGGCGAGGCTGCGTTTTACGGACCGAAACTCGATTTCATGGTGAAAGATGTGATTGGTCGAAAATGGCAGCTCGGAACCATTCAAGTGGACTACAACTTGCCTGAGCGCTTTGAGTTGGAGTATGTGGGTAGTGACGACAAACGCCATCGTCCGGTGATGATTCATCGCGCACCCTTCGGTTCGCTTGAAAGATTTATCGCGATTTTGATTGAGCACTGTGCTGGAAATTTCCCGCTGTGGTTAACGCCTGATCAGGTGGCGATTCTTCCATTGAGTGAAAAATACAATGCCGATGCAGAAAACCTTTTAAGTTTGCTAAATAATTCCGATATTCGCGGATTCGTTGACGATCGTAATGAAACCATGGGCAAGAAAATAAGGGAAGCCGAAATGCAAAAAGTACCTTATATGATTGTGATTGGTGAAAAAGAAATTGCTGAAAGTGTTGTATCTGTAAGAAAGCACGGAGGAGAAGATTTAGGCAAGATGACATTGGATGCGTTTGCGAACATATTGAAAGAAGAAATAAATAAAGCGTTAGAATATTAATGGCAAAAGTAGGCGGACCAGGATTTAACAACACCTTCAAAAAACCAGCTGGTGCTGGAGGTGGTAACTTCCCAAGAAGAGGTGGGCGTTTCATTAAGAAAAACCCACATCGCATTAATGAAGAGATCACCGGACGTGAGTTAAGGGTGGTTGGAGAAGGACTTGAGTCGTCAGTAATGTCGGTGAGAGATGCTATTGAGTTAGCAAAGTCAATGGAGTTGGATTTGGTGGAAATTTCACCAAGTGCTGAGCCGCCAGTTTGTAAAATTACTGACTACAAGAAGTTCTTATACCAGCAAAAAAAGAAACAAAAAGAGATCAAGAAGAAAACGCAAAACGTTGTCATCAAAGAAATCCGTTTCGGACCGAATACAGATGAGCACGATTTTAACTTTAAGTTGAAACATGCCATTGGTTTCTTGCAGGATGGCGCGAAAGTGAAAGCTTACGTGTTTTTTAAAGGTAGAGCGATCATATATAAAGAAAGAGGGGAGATCTTGTTGTTGAAATTTGCAACAGAACTTGAAGAATTCGGAAAAGTGGAAAGCATGCCGCAATTGGAAGGAAAGAAAATGATTGTAATGATTACTCCCAAAAAGTAATCTGTAAAAGAGATTGAAAATTTTATTTAAATAAGTGTTATGCCAAAAATGAAAACCAAATCCAGCGCGAAGAAGAGATTCTCCATCACGGGCACTGGTAAAATCAAAAGAAAGCAGGCTTACAAGAGTCACATCTTGACTAAGAAGTCTAAAAAAAGAAAAAGAAATTTGACGCATTCTGCACTGGTTCACTCTGGTGATGAAGGAAACATCAAATTAATTTTAGCCATTGGAAAATAATTTCCAGGTTCATTGTTAACCCGATAGTTCAGCTTATCAAGTCCGAAAGGCGCTGACCATCAAAAAACTTAAATTATGCCTAGAGCAACAAACTCCGTAGCGAGTAAAGCCAGAAAGAAAAAAGTATTAAAGTACGCCAAAGGTTACTTCGGAAGAAGAAAGAACGTTTGGACCGTTGCGAAAAACGCAGTGGAGAAAGGTATGATGTACGCCTATTCTGGACGTAAACAAAAGAAAAGAAGCTTCAGAGGAATCTGGATTCAACGTATCAATGCAGGTGTTCGTGAGCACGGAATGTCATATTCTGAATTCATGGGTAAATTCAATGCAAAAGGTTTAGAGTTGAACAGAAAATCTCTTGCTGACTTGGCTGCACATCACCCAGCTGCTTTCAAAGCGGTTGTTGATTCAGTGAAGAAATAAGCAAACACTCATTTTTTAGAAAGCCCCGATGAAAGTCGGGGCTTTTTTTTTGCTGCCCAAAGGGCTAAAGAATTGATGGGCTCTCTTGTGCCTAAAACGGACGATAGGAGCGATAGATTCTTCGCAGTAAATCAGAAAGCCTTTCTTGAAAAGCTGTTTTGAGTAATGCGCCGCATTTTTTTCTCAACTAAGCCCAAGGCTCTATGGTTCTTCTGGCGCATTGCGCTTGTGATTTTGGACAAGCCTTCTATCGACTAAATGAACAGGCATTTAAAAGGTAATGACTTGCATTTGATGGCCTGGTGTTTTTATTAATGATTATCCGCCATTGTGCTAATCCTATGACAGAAGTGGCGATAGATCCTTTAAAGACCGAAACTTGTTTTCTCCTCTTAATCTCAAATCTCAGGAGGACAACCATTTTCGAAAAAAACTATGTGGAAAATCGTTCGCATTTGTCCTCCTGAGGTACTCCGAAGGACCAATTGCCCTAAACATAAATCTACTGGTACAATTCCGGATAATCATTTTTATTTTCTCCGTCAGTCTTCTCCCCGTTACAGAGCCAGTGCGAGCGCATCCCCGAGAGTGCATAAAAAAATCCCCTGCCTTGCGACAGAGGATTTTAAATGAAAATTCATTGTTGTTATTTTCTAGCGTTCAGTGATATTTCAAGTTCAATCATATCGCTAATAATCTTGTCTTTCGCAATGCCTGCAATGCTTCCAGCCGCGTGCATTACGCCCCACTTCGTTCTGTTGATAGAGAATTTTTTTGAAAGTACAATCATGTCGCTGTCGCCCATCATTTTCACATCAAAGGGCAGTGTTACTGCGTTGGTGATGTTTCTAAGGGTTAAGTTTCCTGTTACTGTTGAGTCGGTGGCACTTGATACTAAAAAATGTGCTGTTGGGAAAGAGTCTACATTAAAGAAGTCTGCAGATTTCAAATGGTCCACCAAACGTGAATTGTCGCTTGCTTTTTTCACATCTAAATCAACAATAGAACTGAGGTCAATGGTGAATTCGCCGCTCACCAATTTGCCTTCTGACATACCCAACCAGCCTTCTTTAAGCTTGATGTAGCCATTGTGTGATGCGCCTACCAATTTGGTTCCTACCCATTTTACTTCACTGGCTTCGCTGGCAATCTTAAAAGTATCCACCACCATTGCTGGGGTTGTATCTTGAACAACAACAACGGCTGGTGCAGTGACAACCTCAGTGGCTTGCTCACCACCGCATGATGCAAGTGTTAGGGCTGTGGCTAGGGACAATAAAGTGATTTTTGCTTTCATATTTTTGTTTTGATTGATGTAAATATAATGTGTTTAGTTTAATTCGTTGGCATTGTAACCAACGTAGTTGTGTGGACTTATTTTTTTCAATTGTGTTTTTAAGTCGTCGTTGATTTCTAGCGTGTCAATAAAGGCCGCGATGGTTATTTGTGTTGTTTTTTCATTTTTTCGGGTAAGCCCCTTCAGTGCTTCGTAAGGTTTAGGGTATCCTTCTTTGCGCAGCACAGTTTGAATGGCTTCTGCAATCACAGCCCAGTTGTCTTCAAGGTCTGCTTTAATTTTGTCTTCGTTGATGATGAGTTTATTCAATCCTTTTAAAGTTGACGCAAAAGCGATCATCGTATGGGCAAATGGAACACCAATGTTGCGCAATACAGTACTGTCGGTGAGGTCACGCTGTAAACGTGAAACAGGAAGTTTTGCTGCCATAAATTCAAATGAACTGTTGGCGATACCGAGATTTCCCTCAGAGTTTTCAAAGTCGATCGGATTCACTTTGTGCGGCATGGCCGATGAACCTACTTCGCCTTCCTTGAGTTGTTGTTTAAAATAGTCGGTGGATATGTATGTCCACATGTCTCTATCGAGGTCAATGAATATGGTATTGATTCTTTTTAAGGCATCAAAGAGCGCAGCAATATTGTCGTAGTGCTCAATCTGCGTAGTGGTTTGAGATCGGTGTAAACCCAAAACGTTGTTGACAAAGTTGTTGGAGAAATCAATCCAGTTGATTTCAGGATAAGCAATTTTGTGCGCGTTGAAATTACCGGTTGCACCGCCAAATTTGGCGCTGAAGGGAATGGTGTTGAGTTGTTTTATTTGGGCTTCTAAGCGTTCCACATATACATAAATCTCCTTGCCCAAGAGGGTAGGCGACGCTGCTTGTCCGTGGGTTCTGGCCAACAAGGTGATGTTTTTCCACTGTTTGGCTTGTGCTTTCAATTGATCAATGTTTTGCTGCAAAAGCGGAAGGTAAGTGGTTGTTATGGCATCTTTCAATGACAATGGAATGGCGGTGTTGTTGATGTCTTGTGAAGTCAAACCGAAATGGATGAATTCTTTGTATTCACTGAGGTTTAAAGCGTCAAACTTACCTTTGATAAAGTACTCTACGGCCTTAACATCATGGTTGGTGGTTTTTTCAATTTCCTTGATGGCTTGTGCATCAGCGATGGTGAATTCAGCATAAATTTTTCTCAAAGCTGGATAAACCTCTTTGCTTACCTTTTGCAGCTGTGGCAAGGGATGTTGGCAGAGTGCAATGAAATACTCGATTTCCACGAGTACACGGTATTTGATGAGGGCGAATTCCGAAAAATAATCGGATAGCTCGTGGGTGATTCTTCTGTATCTCCCGTCAACTGGGGATATTGCTGTGAGTTGTGATAATTCCATATCGTGTTGTTAAGCGACAAAGATAACTAAGAAAAACGGCTTTTTTACTTCAAAAAATCATTTGCTTTCGTCCACTTTTCTTTTCGCTAAAACATCACGCAAATTGGGACGCAAACGGCTTTTGTACACCGAATGGGCGTCTTCTTTTTTCTGTCCTTTGCGAATGGCTTTTTGCTGCTCCAATGGCAAAGCGGCGATGTGCATACATTCAGGAGTGCAGCAGCCTTTCATTTCACCCGCACATTTTTCACATTGAATGAATAGGAGGTGGCAGTCATCGTTGGCGCAGTTCACGTGGGTATCACAACTTGCGCCGCATTGGTGGCAGTGGGCGATGACGTCATCAGTGATGCGTTCGCCAACGCGCTCATCGAAAACAAAGTTTTTGCCAATGAACTTTGAAGGCAGGCCCTCGGCTTTGATTTGTCTAACGTAATCAATGATGCCGCCGTGCAATTGGTTGACGTCGCTGAATCCGTGGTGTTTAAGGTAGGCGCTCGCTTTTTCACAGCGCACACCACCGGTGCAGTACATTAGTATTTTCTGGTCTTTTTTGTCTTTCAGTTCTTCAATGACGATGGGCAGTTCTTCACGAAAAGTATCTACATCTGGCGTCATTGCTCCCTCAAATTTGCCCACTTCACTTTCGTAATGATTGCGCATGTCAACCACAATGGTATTGGGATCATCCATTGCAGTGTTGAATTCTTTCGCTGTTAAATGATTGCCCACATTGGTGACGTCAAAAGTGTCGTCGGTCAGGCCATCGGCCACAATTTTAGCGCGCACTTTAATGGTGAGTTTGTAAAACGATTTGCCGTCGTCTTCTACCGCAATTTTAAAAGGTACTTCATTGAAGCGCTTGTCGAGGTAGAGTTGTGTTTTAAATTCATTCCACACTTCCTCAGGTACGCTCATTTGTGCGTTGATGCCTTCGTGGGCAACATAGATGCGACCTAGAATATTAAGTTTTTGCCACTGTGCAAAAAGGCTGTCGCGCAGTTCGGCTGGATTTTCAATGATGACGTAGCGGTAAAACGAAACAGTAATGCGCTTGATCGCTTCTTCTTGTATCCGTTTTTTAAGCTCCTTTTTGTTAACTCTGTTTTGCAGTAACATAGTGTTGAGGGTTAAAATATTTGGGCGAAAATAAGCAATTTACAGAAGGGGTGGGGGAGAAAAATACTGATATTGGTCAGTCGTACTCCAACACTTATATTTTCTCTGCCAACTCTTTCAATTTTTTATTCATTTGAGTGAATCCGTCAGTGGTGCTATTGTCAAGCATTTTTGCAAATAGCGGAACCAAAATGCCTTTGAATTTTTCGCTTTGAATAAAAGTAGTCGTTCCGTTTTTGTTGTCGATCAATTCAAATTTGTGTTCGCCGTCAAACAATCCTGGAAAAAGTAGGTGCCCGAGCCATCGAAATTCTTTGTTTTTTTCAAAAGCCAAAATGGTGGGTTTGAAAGTCATTCCTTTTGCTTTTGGAGGTTCCAGTCGCACTGTGATTTTTTTTCCTACAACTAAATCTCCATTTATTGATTTAATAAAAGGGTTCCACTTAGGAAACTGTTGAGTATTGGTAAGCACTTGCCAAACTTTTTCTGTAGAGGCATTGATCACAATTTGAGTTTTAATTTCTTTTGCCATAATTGTATGTATTAAGATGAACTAACAATACAAAGATCGGCAATGCACAGTGGATCTCTCTTGACAAATATCAAGAAATGCTTTTCTTTCTAATTCTGCTAAAAGTTTCGGGGGTCATTCCCAGCATGGAGGCAATGTATTGCAAAGGAACCTGATTGAATAATTCTTTGTTGTTTTCAAAAAAGAAATGGTAGCGTTCTTCAGCCGACATCGATAGATGTGTGAAGATGCGATCTTCTAAAATAGTGAAACAACGGGCTATAAATAGTTTTTCCAGCTCAAACCACTGTGGAATAAGCTTGCCAATTTTGTTGTAATCGTCGCGATGAATAGTAAAAAGATCGGTGTCGCAAAGTGCTTGTATCGTCCATCGCGCAGGACTTTCAAATACTAAGCTCGAAAGATCGGTGACGAAATATCCTTTGGTGGAAATCCATTGCGTTACTTCTTTATCTTCTGTATTCACAAATATTCGCAGCATTCCCGATTGGATGAAACTCAGCTTGTCGCAGGATTTACCAGCTTTTAAAAAGTAATCGTTTTTTTTGAGCGTTGTTGCCTTGAACAAGGAACGTATTAATTCTAATTCTTTTGGATTAATGATTCCAAAGTACGAGGAGATGTAATGTTCGAGTTCCGACATGGATTAAAGATAATGAATATGAATATCAAAATGGGAAAGGCGGATTGCAATCGGCTAATAGCAACTGCTTCACCGCTGCTCGGTTTAGTGTGATAACTAATCTAGGTGATGCGGTAGTTTCAGATTTAGCGCAGCGCAATAGCGTGCGAAATAAATTCATGGACAAATATTACGGTAGATCCTTCCTTCGTCAGGAAGACAGCCACTCTTAAGTGATACTGTTTACACCCAGGTTGTCTTCCTGACGAAGGAAGGATCTATCGCCCTCAACAGAGAAAAGCGAACTGGTATAAACTTCCATTGCACAAAAGGGAATTGATTTGAAATCGTTTGAACTTACAAATTCTTTGTATCCCAGAATTAAAAAGGAATTCCAGCTTTTTGTTTTGTCGTTTTTCGGACGGTAGTGCACTGCGCTAAATCTGAAATTACCATAAAAATAATTTAAAGTGTTTGTGAGATCTTTACCTATATAAATCTTTCCATTCGGATAAGTTATTTTATAGATCACTTTCATGGTTTTCCTATTAAACAAAATAGGCGCAATCACTTGCGCCTATTTCTTTTTCATTATTCGAATTGTTCTTATAAACAATATTTATTCTCGTCGATTAATTTTTGCGCCACTGTTCTTCTTGATTCTTTGGTGTTTATAGGATCAACTTTGGTAAATCTTTTCAAGCCCATGAACAACATTCTCGCTTCGTCACCTTCGGCGAAAGAGCAAATGGCGTTTTTACCGGCTACGTTGATTCTGTCGGCAGCATCAAAGAAGAAAGTTTTCATGGCAGCGATGTGCACTGCACAGGCAGCTTCTCCTTTTGCAGATACCATTTTTTCAACACGAAGCATTAATGATTCAGCCACATAAACGTCTATCATCATGTTCGCCATATTCATAATGATTTCTTGTTCTTTGTTCAATGTCGCCATTAGCTTTTGAACGGCAGAACCAGCGGTCATCAATACTGCTTTTTTGAAGTTTTTCAGTTGTTTTTTCTCGGCTGCAAAAAGCGCTGTGTCGTCGTCGCCAAAATCAGGCACCGACATTAATTCTTTTGCTACCGCCATGGCAGGTGTCATCAAATCGAGTTCGCCTTTCATGGCTCTTCTCAACATCATGTCGACCATCAGCATACGGTTGATTTCGTTGGTTCCTTCGAAGATACGGTTAATACGAGAGTCTCTGTAAGAGCGATCCATAGGAGCGTCAGCAGAGAAGCCCATTCCACCATAGATCTGAACCCCTTCGTCGACCACATAATCCAAGGTCTCTGAACCATATACTTTTAAAAGTGCAGCTTCAATAGCGAATTGCTCAACACCTTTTAATTTTGCTTGCTCTGGCTCCATGCCTTCAGCCAAAAGTTTGTTGGTCCAGTCGTCAATTGCTTGTCCACAACGGTAGAGTGCAGTTTCCAAGGCAAATACTTTTATCGCTTGCTCACCAATTTTATGTTTAATGGCGCCGTATTTTGCAATGGCGCGTCCGAATTGATTTCTTTCATTGGCGTAAACTACACCTTGTCCAACCACTTTTTTAGCAGCACCTAAAGTTGCTCCCGCCAATTTGATACGGCCGATATTTAAGATGTTCAATGCGATTTTAAATCCGCCTTGTCTTTCACCCAATAGGTTTTCAACGGGCACCTTACAGTCGTTGAAAAACACCTGACGGGTAGAAGAACCTTTGATTCCCATTTTGTGTTCTTCGGGATTCAAGGTAATTCCGCCAAATCCTTTCTCTACGATGAATGCAGACAATGTTTCGTCGTTTTCGATTTTCGCGAATACCACAAAAATTTCAGCAAAACCACCATTGGTGATCCACATTTTTTGTCCATTGATAACGTAATGTTTGCCGTCGGCAGAAAGAACGGCTTGTGTTTTTCCTGAATTGGCATCAGATCCCGATCCTGGCTCAGTTAAACAGTAGGAAGCTTTCAATTCCCCTGTAGATAATTTCGGCAAATATTTTTCTTTTTGCGCTTTGTTTCCGTAGTACATGATGGGCAAAGTACCAATGCCAGTATGAGCCGCCAGTGCAACAGCGAAGGAATGTCCGCCGCCCGTGGCTTCGTTAATCAGCAATGAGGTATTGAAGTCCGCGCCAAAACCTCCGTAAGTTTCAGGAATGGATACGCCCAGCAATCCCAAAGCACCGGCTTTGTCTAAAAGTGAAGGCATTAATCCTTCTTCTTGCGAATCAATTCTATCTAAAATAGGAAGAACTTCTGCGGCCAAAAAGTCTTTACATGTTTGAGCCATCATGGTTTGTTCTTCATTCCATTCTTCTGGAGTGAAAACATTTTGGAAGCTGGTTTCAGATATTAAAAACTCACCGCCTTTAAGCGCTTTTTGGTCTGCTGACATATAGTTGGATTTAGTAATAGTTCGTGATTATTTCAATAATTCAAAAATTCCAGCTGCACCTTGACCTGTTCCCACGCACATAGAGACCATTCCGTATTTTTGTTTTTTTCTGCGCATCTCGTTAAAGAGTTGCACCGACAGTTTCCCTCCAGTACAACCCAGCGGATGACCCAATGCAATTGCACCACCGTTGGGATTGACAATAGAAGGATCTATTTCCAATTCGCGAATGACAGCTAGAGATTGAGACGCAAATGCTTCATTCAACTCTAAAGTGCCGATGTCTTTCATTTTCAATTTGGCTTGTTGCAAGGCCATTGGAATGGCGTAGATTGGACCAGCGCCCATTGATCTTGGTTCGAGTCCGGCGACAGCATAGCTCACCAATCTAGCAATAGGTTCAATGTTTAGTTCTTTCACCATTTTCTCTGACATCAACATCACGAAGGCACCGCCATCAGAGGTTTGTGAAGAGTTTCCTGCAGTTACTGAACCATTGGCTGCGAACACAGGTTTTAGCTTGGTTAGTTTTTCAATGGTAGTGTCTTCTCTCGGACCCTCGTCGGTGTCTACAATGTATTCTCTGGTTTGTTTTTTTTCGTTTTTATCGAGGTAAACTTCCTGCACTTTAATAGGCGCAATGTCTTCTTTGAATTTACCATCTTTAATTGCTTTCACCGCTTTGATGTGCGAGTTCAATGAAAACAAATCTTGGTCTTCGCGTGTAACACCATAGTCTTTAGCCACTTGTTCAGCAGTCAAGCCCATTCCCCAATACCAATCGGGATTGTTTTTAGCAACATTGTAGTTTGGAGTGACTTTCCATCCTCCAAAAGGAATAGGGGTCATTGTTTCAACGCCACCGGCCACAATACACGAACCCATGCCAGCTTTAATTTTTGCATGCGCAATGGCGATAGATTCAAGGCCTGAGGAACAGTATCTGTTCACCGTCATACCAGGCACTCTCACATTGTTTAAGCCAATAAGTGAAATCATTCGGCCCAAGTTCAAGCCCTGTTCTGCTTCGGGCGTTGCATTTCCGCAAATAACGTCGTCAATCAGTGTTTGATCGAAATTTGGTATGGATTGCACGAGGTGCTGCAACACCTGAGCACCGAGGTCATCGGCTCGCAAAAAACGCAGCACTCCTTTTTTTGATTTTCCTACTGCTGATCGGTATCCTGCTACAATGTAAACCTCCATGTTGTCTTATTTAGTTTTTTTAGCGTCTTTTTTGTCTGCTTCCGGTTTTGGTTTATCTGGAAGTTTACCGTTTTTATACACCTCAGTTTTAATAAGGTTTTCTTTTTTGTCGTAATATTTCCAATCGCCTTCTTTTAGGCCTTTTACATATTCGCCCACTGATTTAATTGTTCCTGTGCCTTTGTAGGTGTAAGTCCAAGTTCCTTTCTTTAATCCATTTTCATATTCCCCTTCAACTCTAATGTCTCCCGATGGATAATACTTTTGATAAGCACCGTCGCGCACACCGTAAAAATAATTCATAACCTCTAAAGGTTTGCCGCTTGTAGCGTTGTATCTGGCGTATTTCCCATGGCGTTGTCCATCATTGTACTCAATTTCCATCACCAATACTTTTTGTACTGAGTAGAATTTCCAAACTCCCCACTTTTTGCCCGACATGTCTTTTTTATTGCGGTGGTCTTTATCGCCAGGAGGAGCGTTGGCAGGTCGCTCTTCCTCCATGTCCAAGTCACCTTGAGCATAAGTGGAGTATGAAGAAAAAGCAAGAAGAATAAAAATAAGGACGACGTTGTACTTTAGTTTCACGATGGTTAATTTCTTAAAGGTTTACCTGTAGTTAATATGCTTTGGATGCGCTCCAAAGTTTTTTTCTGACCACAAAGAGAAAGGAAAGCCTCTCTTTCTAGGTCGAGTAAATATTGTTCTGATACTTCTGTTTTTGCTGACAAATCACCTCCGCACATAACGTAGCCTAATTTTTCAGAAATCAGTTTGTCGTGTTCAGAGATGTATCCTCCTGAAAACATAGTGTTCGCGCCAGCGTATACCATACCCAACCCTTCTCTGCCCAAAACGCGTATGTTTGTTCTGCGCACTGGTTGTGTGTAGCCTTGATGTGCCAAACGCAAAACCGATTCTTTGGCATCGGTCAACAATCTGTCGAGGTTAAGGGTAACGCGGTCACGGCCCCTCATATAATATCCGTAGTCAAAAGCTTCATGGGCCGATGTCGCTACTTTAGCCATGCCCACTGTTAAGAAGGCATTTTTAAGTGCAGGCAATTCGATGTCGCCATCAAAAGTAGCGTCCGACATGCGGAGCGCAAATTCTTTAGTGCCACCGCCGCCAGGAATCAATCCAGCGCCAACTTCTACCAAGCCAACGTAGGTTTCAGCATGTGCTTGTATTTGATCGGCGTGCAACGCGATTTCGCAACCACCACCCAAGGCGAGTTGATGGTGCGCCACTACTACCGGAATAGAGGAGTAACGCACGCGCATCATTGTTTTTTGAAAGGCGTGAATAGCGAAGTCTACTTCGTCCCATTCTTGATCAGCGGCATACATGAACAACATCCCGAGGTTTGCACCTGCCGAAAAGTTAGCGCCTTGATTGCCAATGACCAATCCTTTCCATCCTTCGTTTTCTGCAATATCAATAGCTTTGTTGATGCCTTGTACCACATCGCCACCCATGGTGTTCATTTTGCTGTGGAACTCGAGGTTCAATACGCCATCGCCAATGTCAAAAATAGACACACCTGTATTTTTCCAAATCACTTTTGAAGCACGCAGGTTGTCGAGAATGATAAAGTTCTCGGCACCTGGAATTGCTTTGTAGCTGTTGGATACGGCGTCATAGTATTTTTTATCTCCGTTTTCAATGTTGTAAAAACTGTTTTTGCCACCTTCTACCATTGTGTTCACCCAAGCTGCTGGTTGAACACCTGCTTGTTGCATTAGTGTTAAAGATTCTTTTACGCCAACTGCATCCCACAATTCAAAGGGACCAAGTTCCCAGTCAAATCCAGCTTTCATGGCATGGTCGATTCTGTATATTTCGTCAGATATTTCAGGAACTCTGTTCGAAACATAAACGAATAAAGCGGCAAATGTTTTTCTGTAAAAATCACCAGCTTTGTCGGTGCCCGATACTAATATTTTGATTCTTTTTTTGAGGTTGTCTTCGTTTTTCGCCATTTCTAGCGTTGCGAAATTTGCTTTCTTCTTTGCTTCGTATTCCAATGTTTTCAGGTTCAAAGAAAGTATTTCTTTTTTGCCCGAACTTTTGTCTTGTTTGTAAAAGCCTTGCTTTGATTTTGATCCTAACCAGCCATTGGCAACCATCTTACTGATGTAGGATGGAATAGCAAAAACACTGTTGGCTTCGTCGTTGGGGCAGTTTTGTTGCACGCCTTCGGCTACTTTTACCAAAGTATCTAAGCCAACAACATCGCAAGTGCGGAAGGTAGCTGATTTTGGGCGACCCAAAGCAGGCCCAGTTAATTTATCTACTTCATCAATTGTTAACCCCATTTCTTCTACCAAGTGGAA
Organism: Flavobacteriales bacterium; assembly: GCA_947444925.1. Lineage (GTDB taxonomy): Bacteria > Bacteroidota > Bacteroidia > Flavobacteriales_C > JAHEZL01. The sequence goes on from CANFBW010000008.1 coordinate 42,996, forward strand.
CAAACTCATGATGGAGAATACTCCAATTCTATTGGCGATAAAAGCTGGTGTGTCCTTGCATTGCACTGTCGTTTTACCCAAAATTAAATCGCCGAATTTCAAAAAGAATTGCGTGACTTCAGGCGCTGTTTGAGACGATGGAATGATTTCAAGTAATTTGAGGTAACGCGGAGGATTGAAAAAATGCGTTCCGCAAAAATGTTTTTTGAAATCATCAGAACGGCCGTCAAGCATCATTTCTATTGGAATCCCCGACGTATTTGAAGTGATGAGCGTGCCTGGTTTTCGAAATTTTTCAACTTGTTCGAAAACAATTTTTTTAATTTTTATATTTTCAACAACAACTTCTATGATCCAATCGCAATCGGCGATACTTTTCATATCGTCGTCAAAATTACCTGTGCTGATTAAGAGCGCATCTGCTTTTTTGTATATGGGAGCCGGATTGCTTTTTAAAGCCGATTGAAGGGCTTCATTCACAATTCGATTTTTTACTTTTTTATTGTCGAGCTCAAGCCCTGCTGCTTTTTCAGCTTCGTTGAGCTCCTTTGGAGCGATGTCTAAAAGAAGCACCTGAATGCCTACGTTAGCAAAATGACATGCTATGCGAGAGCCCATGACCCCCGAGCCTAATACAGCTGCTTTTCTTATGTGTCTTTCCATCTGGTGTAGTTACGATTTTAAAAATAAGAAGAATTTTAGGCAACCTACCTTCCTCAGAAGTTTTTTTTGCCTACTGCTATGTTGAAAATTAATTAATACCGTAGATTTTGGTGTACAAGTCTTTGTGCTTCTCCATAATGACCTTTCGTTTAGGTTTGAGGGTAGGCGTAAGTTCGCCACCGTCTACCGTCCATTCATGGTCAATCAATTCAAAGCGTTTGATCTGTTCAACCTTGCCGAGATGCTGGTTGTATTTGCTTACTTCGTCTTGTATCAATTTTATTACATTTTTGTTTTCAATCAATTCCTTATTGGAAGCAACAGTAATGTTTTGCTCTTTGAGCCAGTTTTTGAATTCGGCGAAGGCCGGAACAATAAATGCTGAAGCATGTTTTTGATTTTCACCAATAACCATCAATTGCTCTATATATGGTGATTCTTTAAATGCGTTTTCTATCGGTTGCGGACAAACATACTTGCCTCCGGAGGTTTTAAACATTTCTTTTTTACGATCGGTGATCTTCAACATCTTTCCATCGAACATGCCAATGTCACCAGTGTGAAACCAGCCGTCAATGATGGTTTGTGCTGTCAATTCAGGATTTTTGTAATAACCTTTCATTACGTTAGGACCTTTCACTAAAATCTCACCATCTTCTGCAATTTTAACCACCACATCTGTAATCACTTCTCCTACTGTTCCAAATTTTGTTTTGCCTTTACCCAACAAATTTACTGCGATAACAGGAGAGGTTTCAGTAAGTCCATATCCCTCTAAAATAGGGATGTTGGCTGCCCAAAAAAACCGCTGTAAACGGGGTTGCAATGCCGCGCTGCCCGACACGATACAGGAGATATTTCCACCTAAGTTTGCGCGAATTTTACTGTACACTAACTTGTCGGCGATACTGTGTTTAAAATTGTACCAAGGGCCCTTGTCGAAATCAAATTCTGTTGCGACTTTGATAGCCCAAAGGAAAATTATTTTCTGAATGCCTGTTTTGCTGCTGCCTCCAGCTATAATTTTGTCGTACACTTTTTCAATCAAGCGCGGAACTGCTGTGAAGGTGTTGGGTTTTATTTCTCTGATATTGTCTCCTATGGTTTCTAAACTCTCCGCATAATAAACCGAAACGCCTTGGTACTGGTAGAGGTAGATCAGCATCCTTTCAAAAACATGGCAAAGTGGCAAAAAACTCAATGCGACATGGTGGTATTTGAAAGGAGTGAGGTATGAACTGGTCATAAAATTGCTCACTAAGTTTTTATGAGTAAGCATCACCCCTTTGGGCGTTCCTGTTGTTCCTGAAGTGTAAATGAGTGTAAGTAGGTCGTCTTCATGAACGTCGTTTTTGCAGGCTTCGAGTTTTCCTGCATTGGGATTGTCGCGTCCTAGCTTTTCAATTTCCCTCCAGCTTTTGGCATTGGGTACTTCGTTGAAAGTGTATATGTCTTTAAGCGTTGGAATGCTGCTTTGTATTTTTTTCATTTTCTCAAAAAGCTCTTTGTCTGAGACGAATACGTATTGTATTTCAGCGTCGTTGAAAATGTATTTGTAATCGTCCTCGCTGATAGTAGGGTACATTGGTACACTTGTTACACCAATCATAGCCAATCCCATGTCAATGAAATTCCACTCGGGACGATTGTTTGAACTGATGATGGCGACCTTGTCGTTTTTATGTAAACCCAACTGCAATAAGCCATAACTGATGTTTGTGGAGATGTCTTTGTACGACTGAGTATCGTAAGTCTTCCAATTTCCCTGAATTTTGTATGCCAAAGCGACATCCAAAGGACGCTCTTTTATGCAGAAATCTAATATGTCAAAGGTGCGTTTTACTTCCATGTTGGCTTTACTTTTATAATACTGTTAGCAGTATACAGATTATTGCTTAAAATGTTCGCGCCAACAGAAAATATTTTTGCATTGACGTCGGCATTGTGCATTAAGATATTATTTTAGAGCCAATATTTAAAATTGAACTTTTGGAAAAAGTGGAAGAAATTGGTCTACATGACCTAAATTCGGTGGAATTTATTGGAAAGCAATATCTTGATGTGCCTAGTTTGCAGCTTTTTTCCTATAACAAAGAGGAGTTTTTTGAAAATAAGGACTTTAAAGTTGCCGAACTCGATAAATTCAGCAATGACCGTTATATCTATTGGCTCAATCTTTACGGTTTGCATGACGTGGAACTGATGAAGGAAATGGCTAAAAAATTAGACATTCATTTTTTGGTGGTGCAAGACTTGCTCGATACGACGTCGCGGCCTAAATTACAGCATTTTGAAGATTATATTTTTTTTACGGTGAAAGCGGTCCATAGTGTCGAAGGGATAAATGTAGAGATGATGCAAATAAGTTTCTTGTTAGGAAAGGGCTATGTGATTTCTTTTCAAGAAAAGAGCGGGAATCATTTTCATCATATTCGCAATATTTTGCGTGCCAAGGGGGCTATTCGAGAACGCGGTTCAGATTTTTTGCAATACGCTTTACTTGAAGCAATTTTAGAAGACTACTTTGTTTCGATTGATAAGCTGGAGTTTGTGATCAGTGATTTAATGAAGTTGGAAAACATGGAGAAATCTGATCCAACCACACTTTTTACGATGGAGTCGCTTAAAGAGACTTTGCAGCAAATGAAACGTTCGCTTCAGCCTTTTAAGGAGGCGATGAATCTTATTGAAAAGGGAGTTGCTGGCTTTATTAAACCGAAATCAGGAAAGTATTTTGCCGATTTGAAAGACCAGAGCGCTCAACTCATTGAGGAGCTCGATTTCAATATACACAAGTTGGAAAGCGGTGCCAATCTCTTTTTTTCTTATCAAAGTCACAAGATGAATGATACGATGAAAACATTGACGGTCGTGTCGGCAATTTTTATTCCCCTTACTTTTTTGGCAGGCGTTTATGGAATGAACTTCGATAATCTACCCGAATTGCATTGGCGTTATGGTTATTTGCTTTTTTGGACGATCACTTGTGGCTTACTGATCGGCCTGGTCTTCTATTTTAAAAAGAAGAAGTGGTTGTAATGTCTTGATTGTTCTGGACTTGACCGTTAAAAATTTGCTTTTCAAATAATTTCGAAGATAATTTTCTTTAAAGTCCTTGTTGATCGTATTAAATTATGTATGTTTGCACCGCGGGATGGAGCAGTTGGTAGCTCGTCGGGCTCATAACCCGAAGGTCGTTGGTTCGAGTCCAACTCCCGCAACCAAGAGAAAATAAAACCTCAGTGAAAACTGGGGTTTTGTTGTTTTAATGCATTCTAAACATAAACGTGTATGATTATTTTATAGATTGTTGGAGCTGTTCTGGTTGGATTAGCAGGCTTAAAAAAAAGAGGAGCATTTGGAAGAGCTTTTCTTATTGGTTTGGTGACTACCCCTATCATTGGATTCATTATTGTAAATTATTCTGCGCCAAAGTATGTCAAGGGCTGTAATCACTGTGGAAATAAACTAAATGAAGCAGAATATTGTGGGATTTGTAAAAAGAATGAAGCAGGTGATTTAAGGCCAGAAGGAAAATTGAAGTAAGTGCATAGAACCCTAGGAGTTTAATGTGTTTTCAAACACGAACTCCTAGTTTTAAGCAAGTGCTGTCGGCAGATTCAATAAACTCTTTTATTTTTTGACTGTTCGATTTCAAAACATTTATCAAGCTGAGAGTGGAGCCATTTCCAACATTAATCTAAATCACTTTTGGAGGAGAACCCAAAACCATTGATAAATCGAAATAGTCAGAATCTTTAGTAACGATGGTTAGGTGATTTGTTTTTGCGTATTCCCATATTTGGGCATCGGTAGAAGTTTGCATTCTAATATCAGAAACATGTTTAGATTCTGGGAATTCTTCCGATAAAGCGTTTTTGATTTTGAAAGAGATATTTTGGTCGAAAAGAAGCTTCATTAATTGACGTAACGAGTTTTATCTTCTTTATCAGCAACAAACATTAATGCCGCTTCAATGTCATTGATGGTCAACTCAGGATAGTCAGAAATAACATCTTGTTTTGACATGCCAGAGCCTAAGTAATTAAGGATATCATACACGGTAATTCTCATGCCTCTGATACAAGGTCTTCCACCTCTGATTTCAGAATTGATAGTGATGATATTTTTATAGTTGGCATTCATGCTATTCAAATATAAGGAAATTCGTTTAAGTTTTCAATGTTTTGTTTTGGAGGTAATTAGCGAATTCAATCACCTTTATAAAGTCCTCTTCCAAGTTCGATAAATCAGCTTCGCCCGCAACATAGAAAAAATAAAACCTCAGTGAAAACTGGGGTTTTGTTGTTTTAATGTCTTTCGAAATTATTTTAGTGTTTGGGCTAGAAAGAGGTGTGTTTGGCTGCTGTGCGGTTTTGTTTTTGGAATGTCTTGCTTTGGTGTTCCGTTTCGATTATACGGCAACTTCAATTTTCAATGCCTTTCAGTCGCAATGAAAAATTAAATTTATTCGTCATTTTTTTTGAAGATGTTTTTCAAAAAATCGAGGCCTGAGAAATTTGCGGTAAATGCGTTGGCTTTTTTAATGAGATAGTTGATGCCCAAATCTAACGCAGTGTGAAGTACTTGTTTTTTTAAATCGGGATCTTTTTGGGCTTCTTGTAAGGCGCTTTTCAATAAATTTATAGGTTTTAGAGACTCACAAGTAGTGCTAAATTGCAATTTCAATTCTTGCCATTGTTGGCCTTCCTTAATGCACAATTCTTCTATGCTGTCTTTCAGTTCTTTTGTGGTTGTAATGTTTCTCATGCGGTATTATTGAAGCATTTGTTTAATGAAAGAATCGCGTAGATTTTGCTTGATGCTTTTGCTCAAGGCGAAGTGTAAGAATAAAATAATAATCCCGTAAATTGCTGCTAAAGCAAAAAAGCCAAGGTACAATTCTTTAAGTAAAGCCCCGAGCCACAAAGCGATCCCTACATTGATTAAAAGAAGAAATACTGCAAAAAGCGCCATTTTAGCTATGCGCAGCACAAGAGCAGCTAATATGTCTGATCCCTTGTCAACAGTTTGTAATTTGAGTAATTCGTATTTAGTGTTGCTGTATTCCTCGGCTTTTTCTAGCAACTGAAGCATTTCTTTTTTTTCTTCCATTGTTCACTCACTTTTGCGTTTTCAGGCCTTTTGGTCATTGCTGTCCCCTGCGAAATTCTCTTGCATATCTTTGCTCAGTGTTGATATTTTGTCTTTGAAAGCATCCGCCATTTCGCCGCCTTTTTCTTTTATTTTTTTTCGTGTTTCAGAACCCTTGTTTGGTGCAAATAACACACCCAATAAGGCTCCTGCAGCAACACCAATCAAAGCGGCTGCCACTATTTTTTTTGTGTCGGAAGTATTGTCCATTTTTTTCAATTTAATATCAAAGATACTTTTATTTCCTTTTATAAAGCGATGATTCGCGATAGAGTAAAATGTGATAGACGTCATCGCGCCCATCACATTTTGCTTTACTTCATGACTGCGTTGTAGTCGCCAAGAAGTTCAGTTCGCCATTGTCACTAAGTCATTTTTCCATTTTCTTTTTGATCATTGCGCTGTCTTTGCAATTCATTTGATTGCTTGTTTTTTTGCAGTCGAAATGGTGCATGGAATCGTCGCAATAGCAATTTTTTCCACCGTGATCCATGTTCTCATGTTCGTGGAGTTCTGAACAGAAGTGCATTTCTTTTTGTGCCCACTTCTCATGTGGTTCCATCTTATGGCAAGCAGACATACTGCAGGCAAAATGCGCAGCGAAAAGCATTGCTCCAGCGGCTAAGTTCGCTAAAGAGCAAGCAATAATTAAGTACGCAATGATTTTGTAAAGCATGTTCAGTGCGTCTTTGAAGGCTTTTGCCAAAAGAAGCATTCCTGAAGCTAAAGCAATGAGCGCTAGGCTCATAGAGCATAAGGTCATAGGGCTTAGAGTTAAGAATGTATAAATGGTTACGGGCTTTTTACTAATGTGCTGATGCAATGCTGTTTGTGCCTTCTCCATCTAACGAAGGAGGGGCAGCTCCTGCGTTTGGATCAAGGAAGATTTCGTTGCTTTTTTGCGGTATTGCTGCGCTTTTTTGGTGTAGAGAAGATTGTCCCCATTTTTTTGCACGACTGATTCCAGTGGCAATCGCAGTTCCTTCCCTGACCTTTCCTTCTTGTAGGATCATATTTGCTATTTCAATGGCTTTATTGCGCACTGCTTCTGGCAGGTTTTTCATCGCATTTGGGTAAACGTTTTTTGTCCACGGCATATTAATAGTTTTAATTGAATGTATTTTCAAAAAAAACGTGCCAGTGCATGAGTGAATGAGGAATAGTGCGTTTCGTTAATCAGGATGTTGTCTTACGTTGTTTTTTTTATGCAGTTAAAAGTATAGGGTTGAAACAAAAAAAAGACTGCCTTTTTGAGGCAGCCTTTTTTTAAAAATTGTAAAAGTATTATTCAGCGATTGGCGCTTCGTCAGCGGCAGCGTCCGCAGCCGGTGCTTCTTCTGCTACTTCTGTTACCTCCGTTGCTTCAGCAGCGGCAGTAGCTTCAGCCAACTTAGCAGCTGCCGCTTCGGCTTTTGCTACGTTTGCTGCCTTTTCAGCTGCAATTTGTTTTCTTTTAGCATCTTCAATGGCAAGCGCTTTAGCTTTAGTCGCTTTTTCAGCATCGCTTTGTTTGCCATCTAACCATGTTTGAAATTTAGCGTCTGCTTGCTCTTGCGTTAAAGCATTTTTTGTAACACCACCATCCAAATGTTTTTTCATTAAAACACCTTGAGCAGAAAGTACAGTTTTCATGCTGTCGCTGATTTCAGCTCCAGTTTTAACCCAATACAATGCTCTTTCGAAATTAATGACAACTGCTGGTGGATTAACACCAGGGTTGAAAGTTCCTAATTTCTCAATGAATTTACCATCTCTTTTGCATCTTGAATCCGCCACTACCATTGAGTAAAGGGCTTTTTTCTTTTTTCCTGATCTTTGTAATCTGATTTTTGTTGCCATAATAAGTGTTTAAAGTTGGTTACACGTAACCGGTTATAAAATTGTGTGAGCCGGCAAAGATAAGCGCAATTGTTGAATATTCAAAATTTGTGCAAAGTCTTTAGATTTTCACGCCTATAATAAGCATGTCGTCGACTTGTTCCTCTTTGCCTTGCCAGGCGACAAATTCATCGTAGAGCACTTGTTTTTGTGCAGAAAGTGCTAGGTTTTGTACGGACATCAAAAGTTTCTTAAGCTGTTTTAGTTTGAATTTTTTGCCGTCGGGTCCACCAAATTGATCTGCATACCCATCACTGAATAGATACAAATGGTCGTTGTGGTAGAGGTCTATTTCTTCGTTTACAAAGGGTTTTCGAGCGCTGAAGCGACCAATCGGTTGTTTGTTGGCTTTCAATTCTATAAGGTCATAACCTTGCTCTGACAATACAACTGCATTTTCAGGTACGATGCCTATGGAGCCTGTTTTTCGGATGATCCACAAAGGATTGTTGGCTCCTGAATATTGAAGTTTTGCTTGCGCTTTGTTTGCGTCGTTGTGTGGCGGTAAATAATCGAGTGCGCAAAGCGCAATGTCCATACCGTCGTTAATTTCGCCTATGCCTTGGCTCCCCATTTCAAAAGATTCTTGAAACAACAAGTTGAGGCGGTTTAGGATGTCGGAAGGCTTGTACAATTTAAATTCATTGATGCAGCGGTTGAGGTTGTTGACGCCAACAACACTCACCATGGCGCCTGGTACACCGTGACCTGTGCAATCACAAGCTGCAAAAAACAGCGTGTTGCTTTCAAGCGATTGGTTGAGCCAGTAGAAATCTCCGCTTACAATATCTTTTGGTTTGTAAAAAACGAAATGGTTTTTCAGTGCGCTTTTCCATAGTTCTTGCGCTGGCAAAAGCGCTCGCTGTATGCGACGAGCATAGGTGATGCTGTTGGTGATGTCTTTGTTTTTTTGTTGAATGATAAAAGTGCTGTCGCGCAAGGCTTGTGTTCTTTTGGCAACGCGGTGCTCAAGTTCTATGTTTTTTTGTTCTATGAGTTCAGCGTATTTTATTTGTGCCTCACGTTCGTGTTTTTGTTGTTCAATTTCTTTTTTGTCTAATTTTTCCCTCATATAATTGATGGTTGATCCAAGTGTTAGGGAAAATAAGGAGAGTTGGAGCATTGTTGTTAATTCTATCATTTCAATGGAGCTAAGTCCAAAAACAGTTGAATGCAAAATGCCATTAATTTGCAAAATGGAAATGACAACTCCTGCGTAGTAGAAAAGGTTTCCAATTAGGAAATACATGGCTCTTGTCGCGCCAGCGCGAATGCCTTTGATGCTTGATACAATCGTTATAGTATAACCTATGAGTGTGCCAATAGAGCCAATCACAACGGCTACGATTTCCATGTCCAAAAACACAAAAACGAGCATACCAAGCCACACTACTAAACCTAATTGTACTCTTTTATCCCAAATTGGATCCCATTTTTTGAAATTGAGAATGGATGTTGTGAAAAGCATGTAAAAGATGAAGGACAGATTGCCGATGACCAATACTATTTTTTCATGCCACTGAAAATTAGCAAAGAAATACCTCTCAACGTTGCCGTCGAGTGCCAGTACAAAAAACAGGATGAAGATGTTGTTAATAATATAGTAGAGGTAGAATTTTTTTCGCACTACGAAGTACAACGCCAAGTTGTAAAAAGTCATGATGATAATAGCGCCTAAGAAGAAATGCAGCGACGATGAGCTGTTGTTGTGTACTTCGTCAAATCGTGACTGTTGATATAGCGTAAAGGGTAAAGGAGCGTACTGGTACTTTGTTTTGTGATTGTTTTTGATGTAAAACACAAGATTGTGTTTTCCTTTTGGCAAGGAAAAAGGAAGATAGGAGTTGGCGCCCATGCTAAGCATTTTCTCACTATGGGGGAGCATTAATCCCGACTGAACAGTGCTCGCGTTGCCGTTTCTGTCTACGTAAAATAAGGTAATGTAGTCGAACAGACTGGTTCCAATCACCAAATCTAAATTTTTTTCACTTGTGTTTTCAAGGCTTAAGCGTAGAATGAAAGCTTTTTTTTGATCAAGAATTTCGTTGGAGTTGAAATCTTTAAAAATGAGTTTTTTTATGTTTTGCGCATCAATTTGTTCAATGTTTTCTGGCAGCAATGCCATTGACAATTGCGCTGTGATGATTCTTTCGCTGAAGTCACTATTTACAGCAAGTGCCGCCTTTGATGTCAAAGGAAATAAAAGCAGCAGTGCTAAACAAATCAGATGTATTTTAGCCTTAGTCAAGTGCATTGCGCAGTGCTATACGATTCGTTTTTGAAAAAGATACAATAGATAGATATAAAAAATATCGAGTCCCAATACGAGCAATCCCAAGGATTGTATGAAGTGCGCAGCTGGATAAAAGAAAAATAAGGAGACGCTAATCAAGCCTGTGCCCAGCATTTTCGACCAAGCCACAGTTTTTGAATATTGCTTCGCTCCGTTTTGCAGCATTGAAATGGGGTAGAGGATGGAAATAATAAGGTTAAGTATGTAGCCTGAAGTAGCGCCAATACTAGTGTCGAAGCCTTCTTTTACAAAATAATAATTCAACACGAACCACCCAGTCAAACTGAGAATGCATATGGTTTTGAAGTGTTTTTTTAGTTCAGGAATTTTGACTTGCTGTGCACCATATTTTAGCACATAATAAAAGATAAAGCAATCTAGTAAAAAGGCAGCTTGGTATTGAATGGCGAAGAGAATTCCAGTGTCAGGAAAGTAGATGAACGACCATACAAACTCCCAGGCCAGATTTCCGGCTGCAATGAAAAAAGGCATTTCTACAAATTTTTTCTGCACCATAGTGCGCACAATGGCAATGTATGCGATCACCCAGAAGACACAGCCAAGGCCATTGAAAATTAGGCCTGTAGTTGAAAAGTCACTAGTGTTGATCCATGCTTCGGGATAGGTTGTAAGTGCCATAGGGGTAGAATATAAAAGTTAGTTCAGTTTCCAATTTTCTTTAAGGGAAGGGGGAATATAGAATTCAATTTTATTGTTTTTTAAATAAAAATGTACGGTTCTTTGCAGCATTTTACTGTTCAGCCATTTTGCAATTTTTGAAAAGAACCATGATGTTTTCTTGAGATCACTGAGGGAGTCGAATGTTCGTTCCAGGCTCCAAGTGATGATCCTTTTTTTGAGATTGGGTTTTGATTTAATGTCGAGTAGTCTACTAAAATCGGCGCCAACAACCGCACTCACATCTCTGGTAAAGCGTTGGATGAAGTATTCGGGCATGTCATTAAAAAATGGAAAAGGCATGATGTGCTGTCCAAAACCCACAATGCTTTTTGCTAGTATTTTGGCGTCGTTGGATTCTCCGTAATTTCTTTTGATGATGGCAACGCCCAGATCCCAACCGTCTTCGTGGTTGTCAGGAAAAAGATTTTCGTCGAGTCCGATGAAGTGTCCTACAATTTTCCAGCAATGCATATAGGCGTCTTTTTCTTCGCGGGTCGTTTCAATGCCCAGTATTTCGAGGCCAGAGATCACCAACGGACCAAATGCCATTAGTGTTCCAGCCATTTCCTCTTGGTTGATTGGTTCACCTAGCAGCGCGCTATCCCACTCCCCCGTAGGTATATTGGGATTTTTAATATAGTAACGAATGGCGGCGTGCATCAAACGCACTTTTTTTACGGTGATAATGCCACGTCCCATAGGCTCGAAGCCGCCGGGGGACATTGCGTTGATGACCATTTGTGAGGTTTCCATCAGGCGGCGGGTGATCTTATTAACGTTGTGGCCGTCTTCTTTTAGCCGACCGGTGGCGCAAAGTACTTTTGAGCCGCTGTTTGATGTGTAGCAAAGCGGAAGTGAACGGAAATTGAGCATGAAGGCAATTTCAGGACCGTAGAGTGCAAAAAGGTTTTGCGCCGTTTCTATTTTGCTATGGTCGGCCCAATCTGGTAAGTGTATTTCTTTATTGAAATAGGCTTTTACATTGGGGAGCACTTCTGCATTGTCAATGATGTCGCTATTTTTGGTGAGTTGAGCAAAGAGTCGATGCACCTCTTCCATGCCATGATTGGCATTGATTTCGGCAATTAGGGTGTCGGCAATAGGGTCACTACGAAAGCTTTGTTCCCGTAAGAAGGAAGCAGTCCATTTATTTTCCACAAGTTTAGTATTAGGTATTGCTAATATATAAAAACGCGCGTATTTTAAGTGCCAAAGCATGCTATTTGTGCGTGTTTATTCGCTGAAATCAACTTTGGTGAGGCATTTGTTGATTTCGAATTTGTTTCTGAACGCAGTTGATGGTTTAGCGGCAGCAGAAAACTCACGTGTTGTGTTGGCGCCAGTTGAACAGCACAATTGCTGTGGCCAAAACATTGTCATCGCGCTGTGAACTAACAAAAGGCAAGGAAAGTACGATGTTGTTAGTTCGATAACTTATTAAACGCTGTTTAGTACGGTGTGTGAAAAATAAAAACAAATCTAAAATTATTGCAGAATTAATTCTTTTCCTTATCTTCGCCATCCGTTTTTAAAACAGAATATTATGATTCTTACAAGTGAAGCAAAGAAAGTTATTTTCAAAAAGTTTGGAAAAAGTGAAAAAGATACTGGTTCTACAGAAGCGCAAGTTGCTGTGTTTACGCACAGAATTAGCCATTTGACTGACCACCTTAAAGCAAATAGAAAAGATTTCGTTACACAACGATCTTTGCAATTGTTGGTAGGTAAAAGAAAAAGCTTGTTGACTTACCTTAAAGCAAAAGACATCGAAAGATACCGTGCGGTGATTAAAGCGCTTGAATTAAGAAAGTAGTTTTAACCATCCTAAAGAATAGGAAAAGGCAATTGGAATTCCAATTGCCTTTTGCCATATAATATGGGGTAAACCGCCCCTGTAAGTAGAAATCAAAGAAAGAAAGAAAAATTATGCAAGCAATCATTCAAACATTGCAATTGGAAGATGGAAGAACCATCACAATTGAAACAGGAAAATTAGCAAAACAAGCCGATGGGTCGGTTGTAGTGCGCATGGGAAACACCATGTTATTAGCTACAGTAGTAGCGAGCAGAGAAGTGAAAGAAGGTCAAGACTTTTTTCCTTTAACGATTGAATACAAAGAAAAATTTTCTGCTGATGGTAGAATGCCAGGTGGATTTATAAAAAGAGAAAACCGACCAAATGAATTGGAAATCCTTACTTGTCGTTTGGTTGACCGTGCATTGCGTCCGTTGTTTCCAGAAGATTATTTATGTGAGTGCCAAGTGATCATTAGTTTGATCTCTTACGAAGAAGGTATTTTGCCTGATGCTTTGGCTTGTTTGGCTGCATCTGCTGCTTTGGCAGTATCTGATATTCCTTTCAACGGTCCGGTATCTGAAGTAAGAGTAGCTCGTGTTGATGGCAAGTTCATTGTTAATCCAACTGCAACTCAATTGGAAACTGCCGACATCGATATGATTATCGCTGCAAGCATGGATAACGTGATGATGGTGGAAGGTGAAATGTCGGAAATTTCTGAAGAAGAAATGTTGGAAGCAATTAATGTTGCGCACGCTGCCATTAAAATTCAATGTCAAGCACAATTAGATTTAGCTTCTAAAATAGCGAAATCTAAAGTAAAAAGAGACTACGCTAAACCAGCATCTGACTTAGTGTTGAAAGAAAGAATTACTAAAGCTGCTTACGATAAAGTTTATGCCATCGCTAAAACAGGTTTGGGTAAACACGAAAGATCAGCTGAGTTCAAAAAAGTATACGAAGAAGTTAAAGCTACTTTCACTGGAGAAGAAATTACTGCTTCAGGAAAATTGATTAAAACGTATTTCCATGATGTTGAATACGATGCTGTAAGAGCTTTGTTGTTGAACGAACAAATTCGTTTAGATGGTAGAAAACCTGATCAAATTCGCGCTATTTGGAGTGAAGTTGATTATTTGCCATCTGCACACGGATCTGCAATTTTCACTAGAGGTGAAACTCAATCGTTGACTTCAGTAACATTAGGAACTAAGTTAGACGAACAAAAAATGGATGCAGTTTCTGTAGCTCGTTCTGAGAAATTTTACTTGCACTATAACTTCCCACCGTTTTCTACAGGAGAAGCTAAAATGTTGAGAGGAACTAGTCGCCGCGAAATCGGTCACGGTAACTTGGCACAACGTGCATTGAAACCGGTAATTCCTACTGGCGAAGAAAATCCATATACTATCCGCGTTGTTTCTGATATATTAGAGTCTAATGGTTCGTCTTCAATGGCAACTGTTTGCGCTGGTACTTTGGCGTTGATGGATGCAGGGATTCAAATTAAAGCACCAGTATCTGGTATCGCTATGGGTTTGATCGCTGATACAAAATCAGGAAAATTTGAAGTGTTGTCGGATATCTTGGGAGATGAAGATCACTTGGGTGACATGGATTTTAAAGTTACTGGTACAGCAAAAGGAATCACTGCTTGTCAAATGGACATTAAAGTAGAAGGTTTGTCTTACGAAATTTTGACTAAGGCTTTGCACCAAGCTAAAGTTGGTCGTTTGCATATTTTAGGTGAAATGGCAAAAACCATTACCACTCCAAATGCTGAATTGAAAGCACATGCTCCTCGTATGGTGAGCATCTTCATTGAAGCGCAATTCATTGGAATGATCATCGGGCCTGGTGGTAAACATATTCAGGAGTTGCAAAAAACTTCTGGTACTGTGATCACTATCGAAGAAATCGAGAAAACAAAACAAGGTAAAGTATCTATCTCTGGATCTAATGCTGATGCCATTCAACAAGTGGTGAGCAAAATCAAAGGAATGACTACTGCTCCTGAAGTTGGCGAAACCTACGACGGTAAAGTGAAATCAATTTTAGCTTTCGGAGCTGTAGTTGAAATCATGCCTGGTAAAGAAGGTTTGTTGCACATCTCTGAATTTGACCACAGAAGAATTGAAGACATCAATACTGTTGTTAAAGAAGGTGATATCGTGAAAGTGAAATTGCTTGAAATTGAAGCAAGATCAGGAAAATTGAAGCTTTCTAGAAAAGCCTTGATTCCTAAGCCTGAAAGAACAGCTGAAGCGAAATAAGTAATACTTTTTAGCACAAAAACCCTTTGGATCTTCCAAGGGGTTTTTTGTTTATATTAAGTTTGGTAGTGTTTTTTGGCAATAAATTTTATTTACAGCTTGCGTGGTGTACCTTTAACTATGCTTAGAAAAACGATCATCATCACCGCTCTTTCGGGGGCATTTGCAGTCGTCCTTGGGGCGATGGGTGCGCACGCTGTAAAGAATTTGATTTCAGCCGAAGACCTCGCGGTATACAACAAAGCGGTGCTGTATCAATTTTTGCATGCGCCTATGATACTGATGATGGGACTGTTGTCGAAAATTCAATTTCACAAAACGCTGCAATACGCAGTGCGCTGCTTTGTGCTTGGAACAATTTTGTTTTCAGGCTCACTGTATCTTCTCGCATTTAGAAACACAATAGATTTAGGCGTGTTGGTAAGCATACTCGGTCCTATTACACCCATCGGAGGATTGTTGTTTATCGCAGGGTGGATTTCATTGTTGGTATATGGACTTAAACATTCAAAAAATGTCGGAACAATATAAAGCTTTCAGCGAGCAGTTGAGAAAAATTGGACTCATAGGCAGCATTGGCGGACTGCTCGCTTGGGACAACGAAGTATATAAGCCTGAAAAGGCTACTGAAATTAGAGGGGAGCAAACTGCTTTTGTGTCGGGATTGGCGCACGAGTATTTTACTGCGCCCGAGTTTGAAAAAATAGTTCTGGCACTATTGAACGACAAATCATTGTCGGAAGAGCAAAGTATCAACGTCCAAAAAGTACACGAAGATCTCGTTAAACAAAAGAAATTCAGCAAGGCTTTTATTCAAAAGCAATCACTGCTCGTGTCTGAAGCCTTTGCAAAATGGCACACTGCCAAAACGGAAAATAATTTTTTGCTTTTTGAAAACAGTCTCGAAAAAATTGTTGCCCTCTGCAAAGAAAGCGCCGAGATATTGGGCTATGAAGTGCATCCTTACGATGCCTTACTCGATTTGTATGAGCCTGGAATGACTACGCAAAAACTGAAAGTGATTTTTGCGAATGTGAAAGAACAGCTCGTTCCCTACTATAATTCGTTGTTGGCGAAACAGCAAGTTGATGACGCTTGTTTGCACGGTACTTTTGACCAACAAAAGCAATGGGACATCAGCATCGCGTTGCTGCGCCAAATGGGCTATGATATGGCTGCCGGACGCCAAGACTATGCGCCACATCCTTTTTCTATCAGTATGCATCCTACAGATGTTCGCGTTACAACCCGCTGCGATGAACACAATTTGTCGGAATTAATTTGGAGTGCGATTCACGAAGGCGGACACGCCCTGTACGAGCAAGGTTTAGATGCCGCTTATTTCGGACAGCCCCAATGCAGTGCTGCCTCACTTGGTATTCACGAGTCGCAATCGCGCCTTTGGGAAAATAATGTGGGCCGAAGTTTAAGTTATTGGAAGGCCAATTATCCTTTGATGCAAAAAACTTTTCCTGAAAGTTTTGCTAACGTATCATTGAATGATTTTTACAAAGCCATCAACAAGGTGGAGCCTGGTTTAATTCGCACCAATGCCGATGAAATCTCTTACCACTTGCACGTGCTGATTCGTTTTGAAATTGAGGTTGCCTTAATGGAAGGTGAAATTTCAGTGAAAGAACTGCCTGCTTATTGGAATTCAAAATACAAAGAATACCTTGCTGTAGACGTGCTGTCGGACGCCCTTGGAGTGTTGCAAGATGTGCACTGGTCTCACGGCAGTTTGGGTTACTTTCCAACATATTCTATTGGAAGTTTTTACGCTGCACAGTTTTACAGTCACGCTGAAAAAAACATGCCTCAGCTCAGCGAGAAAATTGAAAAAGGCGAAATGAGCGAGCTACTCGATTGGCTGCGAACCAACATTCACAGAAAGGGGAGGCTTTACAATTCAGAAGAGATTTGTGCACAAGTCACAGGTGAAAAATTGAATTTTGATTACTTTATGAATTATGTAAAAAAGAAGTACGACGGTATCTACGGATAATGACTATTCTTAAGCTGCATATAATCACACTCACTTCAATTGAAAATTATGCTCACTAAAACACTTTCGGATTTTGGAATTGCCAAAGCGCAAAGCATTCATTGGAATTTACTTCCAAGCGAATTGATAGAACATACCATTCAGTTGAAACAAGGTGTTTTTGCAAATACTGGCGCCTTGGTGGTTGATACAGGGAAATTTACGGGGAGGGTGCCTAAAGACCGATATTTTGTGAAAGATGCCATCACCGAAAATAAAATTCATTGGGGGCCAGTCAATCAATTTGTAAGCGAAAGCGTGCATGCCAATTTATACAAAAAGGTGGCTAAATATTTTAGTGATAAGGACATTTATGTTCAAGATTGTGGCGTGTGTGCAGATCCGAAATACAGAATGAAAATTCGTGTGATGACTGAAAATCCATGGAGTGCACTTTTTGCGCACAACATGTTTTTGCGTTACAGTAAATCGGAGTTGAAAAATTTCACTCCTGACTGGACTGTGCTTTGTGCCCCCGGTTTTAAAGCCAATCCTGAAATTGATGGCGTTACAAATGAGCAATTCATTATTGTTGATTTTACAAAAAAAAATGTGCTTATTGGCGGCACAGGGTACACAGGTGAAATCAAGAAATCTATTTTCACCATGCTCAATTTTATCTTGCCAGTAGAACATCATGTTTTTCCAATGCACTCTTCGGCGAATATAGGTAACAGTGGGGATGTGGCGGTTTTCTTTGGTTTGTCGGGTACAGGTAAAACAACTTTATCGAATGACCCTTACCGCAAGTTGATTGGTGATGATGAGCATGCCTGGACCGACCATTCTGTCTTTAATTTTGAAGGTGGATGCTATGCCAAAGTGGTTGATATTCGTCCCGATACAGAGCCTTTGATCTATAACGCCATTAAGTTTGGTGCCTTACTTGAAAATGTGAAATTTTTCCCCGGAAAGCGACAAGTAAACTACCATGATATTTCAATAACCGAGAATACACGTGTAAGCTATCCCATTGATTTTATAACAAATTCAGTGCAGCCATCTTATGGTCCGGCGCCCAAACACGTTTTCTTGCTGACCTGCGATGCTTTTGGTGTTTTGCCACCAATAGCGCGTTTGAACAAAGCTCAGGCAATGTACCAATTTGTGTCGGGATATACGTCAAAAGTACCAGGCACTGAAGACGGTGTAGCTGAACCGCAAGCTACTTTTTCAGCAGGTTACGGAGAACCTTTTTTGCCTTTGCATCCTATTGAGTACGCACATTTATTGGGTGAAAAAATGGAACAGCAAAATGTGAAAATATGGTTGGTGAACACGGGCTGGATCGGTGGTGGGTTTGGTGTTGGACACCGCATGCGCTTAGACCATACGCGCTTGCTGCTGTCATCGGCAATGAATGGTGAATTGGAGCGACAAGAATTTGAAACAGAAAGTATTTTTGGATTGTCAATGCCTAAAACTTGTCCGGGAATTCCTGAAAATATTTTGAATCCAAAACATACTTGGAAAGACGAGGTGGCCTATGATAGCAGTGCGAAAATGTTAGCAAACAAATTCAATGTCAATTTTAAAAAGTTTGAAAGTCAGGCCAGTGCAGAAATTGCCGCTGCGGGTCCATTAAAATAACACAGTGTCTATTGAAAACTAATAAAATGAATATCGCAGTAGTAGTTTTTTTTTGGCTCAGGTCCTTGATTTTTTGTGTGTTTTTGTTTTTTGTTTTTTCTTGCCAACCTTCCTCGCACAAGACCTTGATACTTGCTCCACAGCAATCGATTACAGCAGCGGTAAGCACTTTGCTGCCGGGCGACACACTGCTTTTGCATGGTGGAATCTACCGTGAATGCGTGAAGCTATCGTGCACTGGTGAAAAAGATGTGCCTATTGTCATTCAAGCATATCCGGGCGAAAAAGTAGAATTGAATGGAACGCGGGAAATTAGAAATTGGACAAAGATCAAAAGCAATTGTTACAAAGCGTTTTGCCCCCAAGAAGTACATCAGCTATTTTTAAAAAAGAAAATGTTGCTGCCCGCACGCTGGCCCAATATCGACAGCATGTTTGATAAAAAAGGATGGGTTGAAATTTTCACAGGCAAGGACAGTGCTGTTTTTAAAGGGCGTATCTGGCCTAAGAATTATTGGAACGGAGCGTCGTGCTATGCTTTGACTGGGGAGAAATGGGTGGTGAACATGCAAAGCGTTCAAAGTTGCAATGACAGTGTTTTGAAAATGAACAGCAAATGGTTCAATCATCGAAGTGCTTATTATACTGGCAGTGGTAAGGGGTATATGATGAAACATCTCAATGCTCTAGATACCATCAACGAATGGCATTGGCAAAACGACACGGTGTATGTGATGTTGGCAGAAGCGCCCGAGTTGCTAGAAGGGCAAGTCAATGAGGTTGTTTTGAGTGCCGACAGTATTTCAAATGTGCTCGTTAAAAATATTTGTGTTTTTGCAGGTAGAGCTGAGTTTAACAATTGCAACGCTGTAATCTTAGATCACATTAATATTTCTTTTGGCACATTTCCTAAGCCCTATTTGTATTCGAATGGCGCTAGTGCTGCTGCTATGCGCTTTGCCGGTACATCAGCGCATTGCCAGATTAAAAACTCTACAATTAACGGGAACTGGTCTAGTGGCATTTTCATGGAAGGAGATGCCAATGAAGCATACAACTGCGTGGTGTCAAATTGCAATTGGTTGGGCAATGGTTCATCTGCTATCGCTACAGAAGGGAAAAATCATGTGATTATGAATTGCGATTTGTTCAATTCAGGTAAATTTTTGGTGGAACACGGCTACACCGCACATATCAAAATACTTTACAATCACATGTACAATGGTGGATATTTGGCCAATGATTTAGGTTTGACATACGCTTACCGCACCAGAGGCGAAGGTTCAGAAATTGCGTACAATTGGATGCATGGCAATTGGGCAGAAAATGCTGGAGCTGGTATTTATATCGATATTGATGGACATGATTTTTTGATACACCACAATGTTGTTTGGGATTGTTTGAGTGGCATTCAAACCATCATGAATGCCTACGGTCATCAGATATACAACAATACGGTTTGGAATTGTGCCAAGGCCATTAACTATTGGGGCCCCTATGGTTCTAATATGTACAATCAAAAGGCATATAATAATTTGTCAGATAAGCCATTCAATGCTGGTAACGATTTACGCAATAATTTGTGTGTTTCGGATTGGCCAACTCTAGATAATGAAAATCGGAATTTCACTTTGCGCAAAGGGTGTGCTGCTATTGACTTTGGGGGGTACGTTGAAGGTATCACCAATCACTATTGCGGAGCGCAACCAGATGCGGGTGCATATGAATTTGGAATGCCCGCATGGGTGCCTGGCTACGACAGCACTTGTGTGTATGCCGATTAGAACTTAACTTAGAAGCGATGAAAGTCTTTTATTTTCAAAATACAGGTGCGCAAGAAATTGTTTTGAACGAAGAAGAGTCGGTGCATGCAGTGCGTGTACTCCGACTAAAAGAGCAGGATGAAGTGCATTTAATTGACGGCGTAGGCGGACTTTTTAAAGCGCGTATTTCCAATGCACATTCAAAAAAATGTGAAGTTCAAATTTTAGAACAACTGAAAGTTTATACTCGAAATTACCACAAACACATCGCTATTGCGCCACCCAAAAGTATCGATCGCTTTGAGTGGTTTTTAGAAAAAGCAACGGAGATAGGTGTTGATGAAATTACACCATTACTGACGGATAGATCGGAGCGAAAAAATTTGAATATCGAAAGGATGGAGAAAATTTTGACATCAACGATGAAGCAATGCATTCAGCCTTTTCGCCCAAAATTAAATCCCTTGATTCGTTACAGCGATTTCGTTGCGAAAAACAAAAATGCTTTTATCGCTCATCTTGAAACAGGTGAAGAAGAGCTGTTGCAAAGGATTTATCAGCCAGGAAAAGATTGTTTGATTTTAATTGGTCCAGAAGGTGATTTTTCTCCCGTTGAAGTAAACTTGGCAAAGGCCAATGGCTACACATCGGTGAGTTTAGGGCATTCTCGTTTACGCGTAGAAACGGCAGGCGTTGTGGCCTGTCACACCATAACTGTGATGAACAATGATTGAAGTCGAAAATAAACCAATGCCTCATGCGATAAATAAGTCTTTCATGAAGGGTTTAAGATTGTTTTTTTCTGCTTTTTGCTTTTTGTTTTTTACGTCGTTCGATACCTACACTTATCAAATTGCCTTACTAAAGTACAATGGAGGTGGAGATTGGTATGCCAATCCTACTTCTTTGCCCAACTTGGTGAAGTTTTGCAATGGTCAATTGAAAACCAATATCAACCCTCTTCCCGCAACTGTGGCGGTTGGCAGCGTTGATGTGTTTCAGTATCCTTTTTTACACATGACGGGCCATGGCAATGTGGTTTTTTCTGCAAGTGATGCCGATAATTTGCGAAAGTATTTGATGGCCGGTGGTTTTTTGCACATCGATGACAATTACGGCATGGATCCTTTTGTTCGTCCGCAAATGAAAAAAGTTTTTCCGGAATTGGATTTTGTGGAAATTCCTTTTTCGCACCCTATCTACCATCAGAAATATAATTTTGACAAGGGCTTGCCTAAGATTCATGAACACGATGGTAAAGCACCCCAAGGTTTTGGACTCTTTTTTGAAGGGCGCTTGGTTTGCTTTTACAGTTATGAAACAGATTTGGGCGATGGTTGGGAAGATCCAGAGGTGCACAAGGATTCCAATGAAAAGCACACGGCCGCTTTACAAATGGGTGCAAATATTATACAGTTTGCTTTTAGTGGTGGTAGGGAATAGTTTTTTAGTGAAGATGTATATGATTGGTTCTTCAAATTCGTAAATTTGTAATTAATGGAACGACACGAACTACAGCAAGTAATTCATAAAAATGAAAGGCAAATTGCATTGCTTATAAAAGGAGTTATGGGGCTACTTATTTTGGGCGGACTCTGTTGGTTTGGAATGACTTATTTCACACATTTTGCATTAGGAGTAGTTCGTTCGATAGGTCTAAGAGGTGAGTTTTTGTCGTTTGTGATCAAGATGAATTCAATCGCGCAATTGATTGAAAGTAAATATTCATTAGTCTCGTATGGTAGTGATATATTAGGCTTGATACATTTAATGCTGGCACTGTTATTCGTAGGACCGTTAACAGATGCTGTTAAGAATATTTGGGTCATCCACTTTGGAATGCTTTTATGTATCGCTTTTGTGCCAGTGAGCATAGTTTCAGGTTTGTTACGAGGTGTTCCTTTCGTTTGGTGTTTGATTGCGATACTTTTCGCGGCGTTGGGTTTTGTTTTGCTGTTTTCAGTGAACAAGATGCTGAAGGCGAATGATGTGTTGCAGAAAAAAGTGGATGACGTAAATGCTGTTAGAGCGAAGTCTGAAATCCGAGTGGCATAAGATTATTTACTCTAATAAAAAACGCAGGCTATTACTCAAGTTATTGTTAGTTGCAAGGCGAACAAAATAAATACCGTGGCTTAAGTTCAGGTCAGGTAGATCAAAGGTAAAGTGCCCTGTTTCGATATGATCCATGCTGACTTCAAACACTACTTTACCTATGATATCAAAGATTTGAAATTTGGCGGCAGTACTTGTAGGAACGTCAAAATCGATGCGCAGTTTTTGGTTAAGGGTATTGTAAGATGTCCAATATATTTTAAGCTGAGAGCCTAACGAAGGATGCAGTGTGTTTTCTTTACAAGCATCCTTTAGTCCTGAAATAGCGTTGAATAAATTGAGTCTGCCATTTGAAGAAACTTTGTTGGCAAAAGCAGCACTTGTATCGGCATTTTTCAAAATGTAATCACGCATATTTTTCGCCAAAGTTGCAGGCGCAGTCGTTGCGAGCGCGAGCAAAGAATCGCAAGCACAGGAATACAGCAGCGCAATAGCACCCGCTACCTGTGGCGCAGCGAAGGAGGTGCCCGTCCAGGAGGCGTACTTGCTTCCTGATTTCGTTACAAAAATACCGTAGGCAGGAGCAGCAATATCGACGTTTTTTTTTCCATAACCCGATGAAAGTGCAATTTCATCGTTTCTATCAGAGTTGGTGGTGTTGATAATGAAGTTGCTTGGGCAATTTCCTGGCACATCGTCTACGGTATCGTAGTTTTTGCTGAAATTATCCGTGGCGGTGGTGTTCACAATTCCTGCGGCACCCATGGCGTCAAACATATTGCACCATATGGAATTGTCGCTTGGTGCAGCACTGATGCCAAAGGAAGAGTTGAGCGCCACTACAAAAGCGCCCGAGTCGCCAAGCGTTCGGTTGTACAAAAGTCGCATGCTTAGCACGTACTCGTAGGCTTTTACAACCGCGTCAGAGTTGATGTTGCCGAGATGAATGGGCATGACCTGTGCACCATAGGCCACGCCGCTGATGCCTTTGTTGTTGTTGCCTATTGCTGCTGCTGCGCCTGTTGCTGCGCTGCCATGTCCTCCGTTGTATAAATTGAAATCAGCGGTGTGCACTTGTCCGTTGTTTAATTCCGCATTCCATCCGTCGTAGTCATCGACATAACCATTGTTGTCATTGTCGACGAGGTCATCGGCAATTTCATTTACGTTTTTCCAAAATCGAAGGTCCTCGTGCGTCAAGTCAAAACCTGCGTCGACGATGGCGATCACTATAGGTTTTCCACTTTTAGTGCTGTCGCCGATGCCATATTCCCAAGCCAAGTCAGCGTCAATGTCAGCATAAATGGTGCCACCGCCACTGCCGTCATTGCGCAAATTCCATTGCAGTATAAAGTCGGGATCGTTGGGAATGTTGTTGCGGTAATTTATTTTTTCGATGCTTTGTGCTGCTAAAATGTTTGGTTTTTTTTGAAGGGTGGCGAGCGTTTCTTTTTTTGACATAGACTGTCCCGTCACTGTGCAAGACCAAATGTGCAATGTTGGCGAAAGCAGTTCATTGATGACCAATTTGCAATGCTGGTTGTGCTCGTTGAATTCACTTTCAAAATTTCGCAATGATATGCCTGGTCTAAATTGCAACATTGCAAAAAGCGTGTCGCTGCTTGCTTGCGCTGTAGCGCATGCAAACGAAAAAATGAAAACGAAGGAGTAGAGTAGTTTTTTCAATTTGTATTCAGTACATCTAAGATAGTGATAATGGAAAAAACACAACTATCAATTATTTTTATTATTTTTAAAATTCAATCAATAAATACTATAGTATGACTTTGACACAATATCAATATATCGTAGCAGTAGATATATACAAATCTTTCGCAAAAGCAGCTGTGCACTGCTTTGTGACGCAACCTACGCTTAGTATGCAGATTCAAAAATTGGAAGAAGATTTGGGAGTCACTCTTTTTGACCGCAGTAAAAAGCCTGTAGCAACAACGGATATCGGTAGACAAATAGTGGATCAAGCTAAAGTTTTACTGAATGAAGCAGGCCGGATTTCAGAAATTATTCAACTCAACAAAGGGGAGATCAAAGGGCAGTTTCGATTGGCCTTTATTCCAACGATAGCGCCTTCCATCATTCCACGCTTCTTAAAAGATTTTACAGAGCTGTATCCCGATTTGGAATTACACATTACGGAATTACAGACAGAAATTATTTTGGATCAACTCAAAAAAGGTTTGATTGATGCCGCCGTTGTTGCTACGCCTTTGGAGGCAGAGGGTGTCATTGAAAAACCATTGTACAATGAACCTTTTATGGGCTTTGTACCCGAAAAACACCGCTTGTTCAAGGAGAAGTTTTTAACTGTAAAAGAATTAGATATACATGATTTACTACTTTTGAAAGAGGGGCATTGCTTCAGAAATAGTGTGATTAATTTGTGCAGCAATACTTTTAAGAAAAATGAAAAATCAGCTGGTATCCATTTAGAAAGCGGCAATTTTGAAACACTAATAAAGCTCGCTAAACAAGGATTTGGTATGACTTTAATCCCTTGCTTGCTAGCATTGGAGTTGAAGGAAACGGAAGACAAAAGATATATTCGCCCTTTTGAAAATCCTCAACCTTCGAGAGAAATAAGTATTATTTACCGCCGTGCACAATTGAAAATTCACGTGATTGACAAGATTGCTGCAGCCATTCAAAAATCAATTCCAAAGCATATGCTGAGCAATAAAGAATTGGCTGTTGTGAGTCCGTTGTAATTGTAATTATTTGTTACGCATGCATTGGTTAATGTAGTCGACAATAGCATTTTTTTGTTCGGGTTCAAACCATTTGGCTTCTTGGTTTTTTTTAAACCAAGTCAGTTGTCGTTTGGCGTAGCGTCGTGAATTTTGTTTAATCATTGCTATTGCATTTTCAATGCTGCTGGTGCCTTGAAAGTATTCAAATAGCTCTTTATAGCCAACGGTGTTCAATGCGTTGTTGCTTTTGTACGGAAGTAAATTTTGCACTTCGTTGAGCAAGCCTTTTTTCATCATAGCGTCTACGCGTTGGTTGATGCGCTCGTACAGATTTTCGCGATCGCTGTTTAAGGCAATGAAAATTACTTTGAAATCACGTTGTGCTTTTTTGTGCGTGCGCAGTTGCGAGTAGGGAATGCCACTTACCATTGATACTTCTATTGCACGTAAAATTCGATTGGTGTTGTTTATTTCTGCAGTGGCATAGTATTCTGGATCGAGAGATTTTAATTTTTCCTGCAACCACGACAATCCGAATTCCCTGTATTTTGCTTCCAGGTCTGCCCGAACAGCGGGGTCACTGGCGGGTAGATCGTCCATGCCATAAAGCACGGCGTTGATGTACAATCCGGATCCGCCAACCATTATTGCCACTGATTTTTTTTTGAAAAGTCCATCAAGGGTCATCAATACTTCGCGCTCAAATTGTCCCACGTTGTAAGGTGTTTCAATTGATAGTTGATCCACAAAATGGTGGGGCACTCCTTGCATTTCGTTGATGGTGGGTTTGGCGGTGCCGATGGACATTTCTTTAAAAAACTGTCGCGAGTCGGCCGAAATGATTTCACAATCGAAGGTTTTTGCCAACGAAACGCTCAAGTCTGATTTACCAATGGCTGTTGGGCCGGCAACGACAATCAAATATTTGTCGTTGTTTGCCATATTACAAATCGTGGTCGTCGATGTTGTCGAACTGATCTGATTCAAAAGAGAAATCGTCGTCGCCTTCAGGGTTGAAGTCATCGTCGAATGAGTTTTTTGAAAATGCATCATCATCATCATCCCCGTTATCACTGTCGTAGGTGTCTTCAAATTCGCTGGCGAAGTCATCGTCGTCATCGCCAAGGAAGGCACCTGCTGAAGCAATGCACAATGGATACAATTCGTCTTTCACAGCTTTTGCTTCAGCTGTTTTGGTGACATGAAAAGTTTTGTACAACAGAAAATCGTACACATATACCAGGTGGTCTACTTTTTCTTTCGCTGTTTTTGATACAGGTACCTCATTCATGATAAGGTGCACAACTTCGTGTTCTTTCACTGCCATGTCAAACAAAGTGATTTCTACACCTTTGTTCCAAGTTTCATCGCTCAAAAAGAAACTTGCCATTTCGCCTGGATTTATTTCGAAGGCATCTAAAATTGCGTAGTGCAATTCTTCAAAAGATTGATCTTCTTTAATAATGATGTCTCTGTAAATTGCATCTTCGTTTTCGGGGCAAACGCGGTAGGTGTAGGTTTTCATTGTTTGGTATTTTTCTGTTTCTACTGTTGTTTAGTTTTGCACGATGTTTTTCGGGGTCAAACCTAGCTCTTTTCCTTTTAATAACATAAAATTCAAGGCTTCTTTTCTTTCGTTTTTAATGCTGCCTTCGATGATGGCCTCTTTGATTGCTTCCTTAATGATGCCTATGTGTTTCCCTGGACGCAAGTCAAATGCATTCATTATGTCGTCACCCGTAACAGGGGGTTTCCAATTTCGGAAGTGGTCTTTTTCTTCTACCTCTTTGAGTTTGCTGCGCACCAATTGAAAGTTTTGCATGTAGCGCGTTACTTTTTCTTTGTTTTTAGAAGTGATGTCGGCGTCGCATAAAATCATGAGATCATCAATGTCATCTCCCGCTTCGTATAAAAGTCGGCGAATGGCCGAGTCGGTAACATGGTCTTTCACCAGTGAAATTGGACGCAAATGAAGCAACACGAGTTTTTGTACGTACTTCATTTTTTCGTTGAGTGGTAATTTTAAATTCTGAAAAATTTTGGGCACCATCAATGAACCTTTGTGCTCGTGGCCATGGAAAGTCCAGCCAATATCTTTGACATATTTTTGTGTGGCAGGTTTTGCGATGTCGTGCAATATTGCCGACCAGCGCAACCAAAGGTCGTTGGTGTTTTTGCAAATATTATCAAGTACCGTCAGCGTATGGTAGAAATTGTCTTTGTGTGATTTTCCTTCTACAACTTGTACCCCATGCAAATTTGCCATTTCCGGAAAAATGAGGTGAAGCATTCCACTGTCGTAGAGTAGTTTGAAACCAATAGACGGAATGGGGGACAATATGATTTTATTTAGTTCATCGCTCACCCTTTCTTTGGACACGATGCTGATGCGTTCCTTGTTTTTTACAATGGCGGCAAAAGCCTCTTTGGTGATGGTAAAATTGAGTTGACTGGCGAAGCGCACAGCGCGCATCATGCGCAGGGGATCGTCGCTGAATGTGATTTCTGGATCGAGTGGTGTGCGCAAAATCGCTTTGTTGAGGTCGTCAACGCCATGGAAGGGATCGATCAGCGCTCCAAAGTTTGCTTCGTTCAAGCTCAGCGCGAGTGCGTTGATGGTGAAGTCGCGACGGTCTTGGTCTTCTTTAATAGTGCCGTCTTCTACGATGGGTTTGCGCGAATCGCTGCGGTAGCTTTCTTTTCGTGCACCAACAAATTCAACTTCGAGATCATTGTATTTGAACATTGCCGTGCCAAAGGCTTTGAAAACCGAAACTGTTTTTACACCCAACAGGGCAGCTGTTTTATTGGCAAGCGCAATTCCACTTCCTTCAACTACAATGTCGATGTCTTTAGAAGGGCGCTGTAAAAGTAGGTCGCGCACGTAACCACCGATGACGAACGCGTTTACATTTAGCTCAGTCGCAGCTGCCCGCACAGCTGTAAATATTTTATCATTCAAATGCTCTTTCACGCGCGTATTGTTTCAAATGTTCCGTCGGCTTTGATTTTCATCAAGCGAGATGGTTGAGCTACTCTGTCTTGAGCAGCTGGCAAATTTACAACATAATCAACCCCGTTCAAAATTGCAGCTTTGATGTCAGTAAACGTGGCAGGGGAGGGTTCTCCACTGAGGTTGGCAGAGGTGGAGAGTAACGGAGCCTTTAGTAACTTTATCAATGCGGTACAAAATGGGTGCTTTACAATACGAATGGCTACTGAGCCATCTTCAGCGAGTACCGATTTGGGGAGGTTTTGGCCGTGTGGATAGATGATGGTGGTTGGTTTGTCGTTGGGGATATTAGCGATGCACTTTTCGTCGAAGTCGCGCACTAAATTTTTAATTTCTGCTGCGCTGCTTACCAAGATGATGTAGCTTTTTGTTGCTGATCTTTTTTTGATTTCTGCAATTCGAGCTATGGCTCTTTCGTCAAAGGCACTACATCCAATGCCGTACACCGTATCGGTAGGATAGAGGATGATGCCTCCAGACTGCAGAATTTCTAAGGCTATTGGAATTTCCTTGATCATTTTTGGTTGGTGCTTTTGGTGTGGCTAAATTAATCGAAAGTGATGAAAATGGGAAATAAAAAATCACAGGTGAATTTTATGCAAAATAGCATCGATGTCAATGTCGTTGCCGCACTTGAAATGTCTTTCAGGACAGTTGTTTTTGCCATGTAAATTGCAGGGGCGACAGCTGAGGTTTTCTCTTTTTTCTGCGGTAAACGATTGATCTGATAAAGGGAAAAAACCAAATTCAGGAATTGTAGAGCAATAGAAGGCGCACACTTTTGCATTCATTGCCGAAGCCAAATGCAAAGGGGCTGAGTCGTTTACAAAATTCATTTCAGCCTTAGCCATTAGCGCAGCTGATTCCAGTAAATTTAATTGACCGCTCAAAGATTTGATGTTTTTGTGTCGAGATTCCAGGAGTATTGAAGTGCATAAATCGCTGTCGGAAGGCGCTCCGAGTAAGTATATTTGGTGGTGAGGCAGCTTGGTGATGAGTTCAATCCATTTTTGTTTTGGCAACTGTTTGGTAAACCACACTGATGCTGGAGCAATGCATATATAGGGCAGTGATTGCAAATCTTCCACGCTTTCCTGGTGTACCTTAAGTGGGTACAATGCGGGACGCCGCTGTGGTGTAGGAACCCAATGTTGAATGAGTTCTAAATTCCGATCCACTTCGTGCTTTCCTTTTTCAAGCGTATGTTGTATGGCGCGTGTGAAAAAATAGTGCAAAGGGTTTTTGTTGAAACCAATTCTTTCTTCAGCTCCTGACAGCGCGGTGAGTAAACCAGCGTTGACAAAACGCTGCACGCAGATGACAGCGTTGTATTTGCTTTTTCGAATAACTTGTAGCAATTGAAAAAGGTGCTTGTACTTGCTTTTCGATTTGTCCCAAACCAATACTTGGTTCAGCTTTGGGTGCTGCATTAAAAGAGCTTCATTGCCTTTGCGCACGAGGAAGTCAATGCTGCTGTCGGGAAATTTATTTTTGATATTTTCAATCAAGGGTGTCGCCAAGATGACATCGCCAATGAAAGCAGTTTGTATGATTAATATTTTTTTCACCACTACAAACATACATGATTCAATAATAATTCAATACTGCAATAGTTGATTATCTTTGTCGCATGGCAAGAGTATTGGCAATTGATTATGGAACAAAAAGAGTAGGGATAGCGGTGACTGATCCTGATCAAATTATTTCATCCGGACTGACAACAGTGCATTCCACAGAGTTGATCGATTTTTTGCAGAAGTACTGCGCCAAAGAAAATGTGGAAACTTTTGTGGTGGGAGATCCCCGCAAGTTGAACAATGAAGCTACGCATCTGACTAAAATTGTAGATGAATTTGTGGTGAGTTTGGGCAGAAAGTTTCCGGGAAAGAAAATAGTTCGGATGGATGAGCGTTTCACCTCCAAAATGGCGATGCAAACATTGGTAATGGGCGGCGTGAAGAAGAAGGACAGACAACGCAAAGAATTGCTTGATGAGGTGAGTGCCACTATTATTTTGCAATCTTACATGCAAACGATACAGCGCTAGATCCATTGTTATTGCTGTTTTTTTTATTGTGTTTTGCAAAAAATGCAAAATTTAATTTGTGCTTTTGCAGTAATTAATATTCAAACGGCTCGATTATGGATAGCTTTGTTTCAGATTTTTGTAACAACAGATTAACTTTTCTAAAAACAAATTAATTAAAACAATGAAAACAAAACTATTTTCTTTTCTTGCGGTGACATTAATAAGCACTGCTGCCTTTGCACAAAAACAGGAAGATGCAAAAAAATGCAATCTCAAACATTCTTTTGGTTTCAATTTAGGAACAACAACAGGGGTGGGCCTTTCGTATCAGATGCATGTAGATAAAGTACTTACTCTACAATTAACAGCAGCGCCATACTATACGTCAAAATTTAATCAAAATTACAACACAGGTTTGGCGGGGATTTTTAAACTGAAAGACAGAGAGTATGTGGATTTCATTTCTTACGTTGGTGTAAATTATATTTATTCAACAGATATGCAATCAGGCTATGTTATCGATGTAAACAATCAATATGTGTATTCTGAAAGTGTTGCTTTTACGAATAAATTGAATATTGGTGCAGGTATCGGTTTTCAGTTTGATACCAAACGCGATTTTACTTTTGCATTGATGGGTGGTTATGCTGGATACAGCACTAATAGTGCGTGGTCATTATCGCCGAGTATAGAGGGATCGTTATTCTATAATTTGTAATTAGCAATTCACGTATTTCATTTTTAAACGGCAATGGCGAAATACTGCTGTCAAATCACGTCAAATTATTAAAATATTTATATGAAAAAAATTATTTTCTCGCTGGCGCTCTCTCTAAGTTTAGTTGCAGTTCAAGCGCAAACCAATGCGTCGGATTCACTTCCTAAGCCAGTAAAAAAGTCGAAATTTCAATTGGGATTAAATGCTGGTGCAGTCACAGGTTTGGGCTTGGGTGCGCGTTATACGCCCTCTCGATTCATGCATCAGGTGGCATTTTTACCAATCGCTGGAGGTGGGAATACTTTTATTGATGTTTCTTACTCGGTGTTTTACAGATTAGTAGAAAGGAAACATGTTGATTTCAATTTGTACGCTGGCGACCACGCCATGTTTATTTCAGGGAGTGGGATGAGTGATGTAACTACCGTTAATGTTACGGGCGCAGGTTTTGGTTTTGATTTTAAATTAGGCAATTACTTTTCATTGAACCTCAATGGCGGTTATGCTGTTTACAACACCTTCTCTAGCAATGTGCATGGTTTCGCACTTGCTCCAGCAGCAGAAATTGGTTTGTACTACAAACTTTAATTATTTAATAATTTGAATATAGCCCGACAAGGCGGCATGTGCAATGTTGTTTAACACATAATAGTACGTGCCGTCTATGGCTACCCCTCCGTCCCAAGTGTTGTCGTAATGATCGCTGTGGTACAAAAGAATTCCCCATCTGTTGTAAATAGAAAGACTAGAGTTTTCAAGCAAACCTTGTATCACAAATTGGTCGTTTGTACCGTCACCATTTGGGGTAATCACATTGGGGATAAACTGTATGTCGCAAGTGGCTATCACGGCAGTATCTGATACCAAACAACCTTCTTTTGTTTTTGCGCTTACCGTATAGGTTCCTGCTTGGCTAACGGTATAGCTGCTTCCTTTAGTATCATCTTGCCATTGGTAATTGCTGAATCCGCTTTTGGCGCGAATAACAAAAGTAGTGCCTTCACAAATTAGAGTGTCCTTCAATACTTCAAACGCAGGCAGCACAATGTTGGGATCAATACTTACAGTTGCTGGGTTTGAATAAACAGCAGGACAGTCACCTGATTGCACAAGAGCTCTAAATTCTGTCGTTTGATGAACGTTCTCAAAATCATAATTTTCGTTGTTGTTGTCGATGACGGTGCTAGTCAAGAAATGGTCCGTTGAACTCTCCCACTGCAAAATACTGCCAAGTTCATTTTCTAGGCTCAAAGTACCTGAGTTGAGGAGTGGACAAACTTTGGCATCCCCTTTAATTACTCCACCCTTCGACAAAGAATCCACACTGATGAGGGCAAAGTCGGAGTGTACAAAAAGACA
This sequence comes from Flavobacteriales bacterium, assembly GCA_947444925.1. GTDB lineage: Bacteria > Bacteroidota > Bacteroidia > Flavobacteriales_C > JAHEZL01. The sequence continues at coordinate 75,015 of CANFBW010000008.1, forward strand.
GGCGCCTGATTTAATCAAGGCTCTGAACTTAGTGGTGATGGTTAAGTTTTCATAGTTTTGAGTAGTACTGGTATTTGGAATTTCAGTAGTGGTGGTGAAGTTGTCTATTGAGCTTTTCCATGTTAAAATACTGCCTGTATAGCCCGATAGAGTGAGTGTTCCTGAGTTTCCGTTTTTGCAAACATTGGCGCTAGTGCTTACTTTTCCGCCTACTGTCGGAACATCAACTGTGACCATAACACTTGGTGATATAAGCGCAGGACAAGTGCCTGATTTTACTACAGCTCGGTATTGTGTGCTTTCGGCTAGATTCGAAAAAGGCAAAGTAGTGCTGTTGCTGCTAATGTTTTTGATCGTTGCAAAACCATCGCTTGAACTTTCCCAATTTTGCACAGTGCCAGTGCTTCCTGTTAATTTTAATAGGCCAGAATTGCTAAATTGACAAACGGCCGTATCGGCACTGATTGTTCCCGCGTCAGTATCTCGACTAATATTTACGCTTGCCATGGCAGAAGTACTGCTTGAGCATCCTTGTGAATTCACTACTGCACGAAATTGTGTGCTGTTTGTTAAATTATTGAAATTGTAAGTATTTCCAGTAAATACAATGTTTTGAGCAGTGTTAAAACCATCGATAGATGATTCCCAGTTACTGATCGTACCTACATACTTTGATAGCGTAATGCTTCCAGAATTAACGGTTCCGCATATATTGATGTCGTCGCTCACTGTGCCTGCATCAGCTGCGGGAGCCATTGCTACCAAAGCAGGTGCTGCATTTTCGGCTGCACACGAAGGCGATTGCACGATGGCTCTGAATTTGGTGCTTTCTGCAATGTTTTGAAAACTTTGTTGTGCTGTGGTATTGGCAATGATTACAATATTGGCAGTAGAACTAAATTCGTGAGTTGAACTTTCCCAATGGTGTACGGCGCCAGTTTGGCCTGTCAATATTAATGTGCCTGAATTGTTGCCTGGACAAACTGTGGTGTCGGCACTTACTGCGCCTGCAACGGTCGCCGCACTCACGATCATCTCTGCTACGCTTGTAGTGGCGCTTGGGCAGGTCAGTATTTGAACCACTGCTCTATACTGCTTGTTTGCAGCGAGATTGGTGTAGTTTTGTGTAGTTGTTGTATTAGCGATAGTTGTTGTGGTGGTAAAATTGTCAATAGAACTTTCCCAACGAATGACTGCTCCAGTGTTATTTATTAAGTTGAGAACTCCTGAATTTCCTGTTGCGCAAACGGTTGTTGCGCCGCTAATGCTTCCAGCTTCTGATGGCACGGCTATGGTAATCGTTGCGCTAGTTGCTGTGGCACTTGCACAAGAGCCAGATTGAACGATGGCTCTGTATTCTGTGTTTTGCGTGAGATTGCTGTAGTTTTGTGTAGTGCCAGTGTTGGCAATGTTGGTCACCGCTAAAAAGTTATCGGTAGAACTTTCCCATCGCAAAATATCTCCTGTATTTCCGCTAAGGGTTAAAGTGGCGCCATTGCTGCCTGAACAAACAGTGGTGTCACTGCTGATGCTTCCGCCAACTGAAACAGGAGTGATGCTAATTTCAGCACTTGCTGCATTGGCAGTTGCACAGGTTCCTGATTGCAACACCGCTCTGTACTTCGTGTTTGCAGCGAGATTGGTGTAGTTTTGTGTAGTTGTTGTATTAGCGATAGTTGTTGTAGTGGTAAAATTATCGGTAGAACTTTCCCAACG
>CANFBW010000009.1 GCA_947444925.1 Flavobacteriales bacterium
ACCCTATGGTAAAGCACGGTTTTGCAAGAGATCTTGATTTTGAATTGCAGGAACACGGTTCAAACTTCTTGACATTGGCGCTATGTGCAACAGCGCAAACAAAGATTTCATTTCCCTTCGACTTTGAATTTTTAGTGAAATACACGCTCGAAGGAAATGTTTTAAAAACAGCTTTTGAAGTGCAAAACAAAGGTGAAACACAAATGTATTTTTCAATAGGCGGACATCCCGCATTCAACTGTCCAATAAAAGAAGATGATGAATTAAAAAATTGCTTTATTTCATTTTCAGAGGAGGAACACGACGACAAAGTGCTGATTGATGCGAACGGATTTAGAAATGGAACAGTGACCAAAGATTACCTCAAGGGCAATAAAATCAATTTGTTTAACGATATTTTCAAAGACGATGCTTTGGTGTTTTTGAACTTGAAATCGAAAGCACTATCTATTCAGTCGACAAGCAATTCTTTTCGATTGAATTTTTCACACGAAGGTTTTCCTCACTTTGGAATTTGGGCACCCGTAGGCGCACCCTTTGTTTGCTTGGAGCCTTGGCATGGAATGGCTGACAGCGCTGGATTCACTGGCGAATTCAAACACAAGGACGGAGTGGTGGCACTTGGTCACAAACAAATATACCGTTGTTCATACAGTATAGAAGGATGTTAAAAAAAATGAGTTAATCGGCCATCGCAGCCAAGTATCTTTCTGCATCGAGCGCCGACATACAGCCGGTTCCCGCTGCGGTAACAGCCTGACGGTATTTATGGTCTTGCACATCGCCAGCTGCAAATACACCTTCGATGTTGGTGTGGGTGCTATCGGGTTTAGTGATCAAATAGCCATTTTCATCCATATCGAGTTGCCCTTTGAAAACATCGGTGTTGGGGCGGTGACCTATGGCAACAAAGAAACCTGTTACTTCCAAAGTACTTTCAACTCCTGTGATATTGTTTTTTATTTTAACGCCTTCAACCGTTTGTTCTCCTAAAACTTCTACAGTTTCGGTACTAAAATGAATTTCAATATTAGCCGTAGTTTCAACGCGGTGTTGCATTGCTTTTGACGCGCGGAAATTTTCTTTGCGCACCAACATGATTACTTTTTTACAGATTTTAGACAAGTACGAAGCTTCTTCACAAGCAGTGTCCCCTGCGCCAACAATAGCTACCACTTGGTTGCGGTAGAAAAAACCATCGCATACAGCGCAAGCAGAAACACCTCCGCTTTTCAGTCTTTCTTCTGACGGTAGGCCCAACCACTTAGCTGTTGCACCGGTACATATAATGATAGTGTCGGCTGTTATTTCAGCCTTGTCTTCAACCAAAACTCTTTTTGGTGTTTCATTTAAAAATGCCTGCGTCACCAAGCCCGAGCGCACTTCAGTGCCAAATCTTTCTGCTTGCGCGCGAAAGTCCTCCATCATTTGTGGGCCTTCAACACCTTTCGGATAACCAGGAAAATTATCGACTTCTGTCGTGTCCATTAACTGACCTCCCGGCTGCATTCCTACATACATAATTGGTTTCAAATCTGCTCTGGCAGCATAGATTGCTGCTGTATATCCTGCCGGTCCTGCGCCAATTATAAGGCATTTGTGGTGTTCCTTTATCATAGTGATGGTATGTGGTTTCTTGAGCGGCAAATTTAAAAACAAATAACTACTCTGCGCCAAATGTGGAAAAGTTAATGTGAATTTAAATGCTTACCTGAAATATAACTGTAATGATGATATCCTTCGGTGTACCTCAGGATGACAAGATGAGACTAGTTTCCTCTGATCGTAATAGTTGATTGACGATTAGGGCGATGGCGCCTTCGAAGACCGAAACTTCCTTTCTCCTCTTAATATCAAATCTCAGGATGACAAATGCGACTGATTTCTTCTGATCACAAAAGTTGATTTAAGATTAGGGCGGTAGGTCCTTCGGGGTACCTCAGGATGACAAATTTTTTCGAAAAACATTTGTTTAGATACACCTGTATCTAAACCTGTATCTGCACCTGCATCTGTCATCCTGAGATTTGATATTAAGAGGAGAAAGGAAGTTTCGGTCTGCGAAGGACCTATCGCTCTCCACTTTTTTTTTCGCAATTGAGGAATGACGTTGAATAAACAGGTCTGCGCTAAAAAACAAAAACCCCACGCAATTGCGTGAGGCTTTTGAAGGCGAGCGATAGTAGTAGCAGGCCTATTTTTTAATAGTCACTGTTTTTGACGTTTTACCAATGGTTACTGTTGCCGTTCCGTCACAGTCACCTGTTCCAAAGTCAATCGTTCTTGCCAATTTTCCTGAAGGTGTAATGACAAGCACACCGCTTACAATTTGATGACAAGCAACTTTAATAGTCAAAGGTGTAGTAATTTCCATTTCGTAAGAAACACCACTTGCTTTAGATCCAGTTGATGTACCAGTTAAAATAAACTCATCGTCTTCTCTATTTAAAAGAGAGTTTTGTTCGTATCCTTTTGACCATTCTCTAGTTCTATTTGTAGAGCCAGTGATGGTACCAGCTCCATTGGCTAACGTAATAGTGTGTTCTGCGCTAATGGTCCAACTTGGGTGTTGGTTGGTTGCTTGCAAACCATTGAATGTTACGGTTCTTGTAGCTTCAATCGTATTGCCATCTACTGAATAACTTTCAGTTTTAAGTGTTCTGATAGATCCTTGGTTAAAGTGATTGCCAACTCTTTTGATTTTAATTTTTCCTTTTCTAATTTTTCCGTCTTTGCAAGTTACGCCATTTGTACCGAAATCAATGTCTACAGAAACAGTGTCACTTGAAACAATTTTGGTGAGGTGCACAGAGTCGGCAAGAATACCGCCCGTATTTTCATTTTTAAAGGAAGCCAATTTATTGTTTATTGAAGTTTCTGCTTCGTCACCAATTGCATCTAACTCATCATTGCTTTGCTCAGCCATTGAATGGTTTTCAGCTACTGACGTGCTGTCATCGGCATTTTTAGAGCAAGAAGTTAAAATTAAACCGAAAGAAGTAAGAGCGATCAATCCTCCTTTGAAAATTTTTGTCGTTGTCATAATATTAAAAGTTAGTTTGTTTGGTAATAAGACACGACGAATCTTAAATGGTTGCCGACGAAATTAAAAAATTATTTCAGCGCAATGATTTTAGAATACTTACCAATGGATAGGGTCACCAAGTTATCGCAGTCACCATTTCCAAAATCGATGTTGCGCGGCAATTTTTTTTCTGGCACAATTTGAATCGCACCACTAATGATATTTGCACAGCTTCTAGCAATTTTCAAAGGACTGGTAATTTCAACAGCGAAAACACCATTTTTATTTTTGCCTGTGGCACTTCCTGTCATTGAAAAAACATCATCATTGAGATCATCCTGTGTGTACATTCCTTCTGTCAGCACAATCTCTCTGCTTGCTGTTTCGCTCACAGTGCTTCCATCAGAAAAGGTAATGGTGGTGCTGGATTCAATATCGGCCTCAAATAAAGACGAGCGCACAAAAGTACGTGTCCCCTTGATTGAAATGTCATTTAAAAAATAATCTTGTGTTTCAGCAGAAGCCCACATTTTATTTTTGAGGACGCGAATGATGATGCGGCCCCTTCTGAGTTTTTGATCAAGGCTAAGTGTGTTGCTGTTTCCAAAATCCAATTGTACAATCAATGTATCTCCTTTGATGGTTTTAGAATACAAAACGCTTGGGGTTAGTGTGCCTTCCGTTTTTAGTGAAGTAACAGTGTCTTTGTCAACGACTTCAACAATCAAATTATTAAGTTCGTTACTGCTTTGCTCAATGGAACTGTATTGCTGCGCAAGAGAAGTGTCAGTATCGGCAGCGTCGTCACGGTCTCTGCGACAAGCAAATTGCAATACAGCAAAAATGCAGAGTAGGACAGAGAAAGTAACTTTACGAGTCAAAATCATAATACAAATATATTATTTGTGCGCGTTAGACGCTATTTTTTGCGAAGGTTGCCTCAATCTATTTCAATAACCTCATTATTTTCAATATAAAGCAGATAGCACTTTATCGGAATAGCGTATATTTTGCAAAGATGTTGAGCGTATTTTTTTATTTGCTTTACGTGACTTTCGCTTTTTTCTCCTGTCTTGAAATCGAGAACAGCCAAAGAGTCATTCAGCAAAATAACGCGATCGGGACGAACAAGCTCGCCTTTTTCACCTATGATTTCCCTTTCCTTTTTAACAATAGCTCCAGTTTCAAAAAGAGATTTAATGGAGGGATTATTCAACAGTAGGTTAATTTTTTCAAACAGATCCTTTGCTTGTATAGCGTCAATCCAACCTTCTACCTGCGCCACAAGCAAACTGTTTTCTAGCTCGGAACGATAGTCCATTGTTGCTAAAATACTGTGGATGATGTTTCCATATTCCTTTGGATTCAAGGCGTCCCATAAATTTGGCGCTTGAAGTGAAATATGCACGTGGCTGCGCCATTGATTGGCAACATGCGCTGAAGGAATGATTTTATCTGCAGCAAAGACCAATACTTTGTCATTGTTGCTTTTGACACCCATTTCAAAATACGACATTGTGCTTCCCTCAAAACAAAGTTCAAAAAGATCTGCGGTATTTTTTGGCTCTGCGCCTGTTCTTCCGGGCCGGGTATGTATGTAAAGTTCTTTTTTTGCGCGGGTCAATGCAACATACAGCACATTAATGTTATCGAGTAACATTTTATTTTGCTCTTCATTATACGTGCTTGAGAAATCTGTTTCTTCCAATGATTTTTTCGCTTTGACATAGGCAGATGGCAATGCTTCATTGTTTTGGTCTATCCAAATACTGTCGGTGCGGTACATTTTTGAGTCAGCAAAAGGAAAAATCACAATATTGAATTCTAAGCCTTTCGATTTATGAATGGTCGTGATTTTAACAGCATTTTCATCATCGCTCATTTGCACGGCCAATTTCTCACCATTTTCTTTCCACCACTCTAAAAAACTGCCAGTGTCGGGCCCAAATTGAATGGCGTATTGATTGATGCATTCAAAAATCTGCACCAAGTAAGGGTCATTGTTGTTGAGTGCTAATTTATTGGCCCAATGCTGCACAATTTCAGGTAGAGAATAGTACTCGAAGTGTTGAAGATCAATGCCCTTTTCTTTAAGTCCCTCAAAAAAGAGGAGGGGGGAGCGGCTTTGCTTTTCAAATTCAAGATGTAATTCTCCCGAAATAAATCCGGTGCTGTGTAAGATGCTAATGGCTCTGATGAGGGCAGGCTGGTTTTGTGGGTTGAACGACAATTCCAAAAGCGCAATAATCAGCTGTACCTGTTTGTTTTTATGCAATAATAAACTTTCTGAAGAAACAACAGGAATATTGTGTTGCGTCAGAAAATCGGCCACCACATTACCATCAGCATTGGAGCGCGTGATGATGGCGATGTCAGAATAATCGTGAGAGCGCTGCATCACATCTTCAATGGTAGCTTTAATTTCTTCCAATGTTTGCGTTTCGTATTCCTCTTTTTTGCCGTCAATTTTCTGCACACGAACGTACCCGCCTTCTTTTGAAAAGTCGTTCTTTTGAAAAAAATCTTTGTAGAAATTTCGCAAGGGAACGGGCAATATGCCTGCTATTTTTTCAAAAAAAAGATTGTTGAATGCGATGACGTTTTTCGTAGATCTAAAATTTTGACTCAATATTTTCTCCTCGTAATTTCTATTGATGGAGCGCATTCTTTCATCAATATTGGGATTACCCGACACCGCACCATTGCCAATACTGGCAAACTGCTCTACGTCGCCACCTCGCCAACGGTATATCGCTTGTTTGGTATCTCCTACGATTAAGTTTTTGTGCCCCGACGCCAGCGAATTGTCAATTAAAGGCATTAAATTTTGCCACTGTAAAATTGAGGTGTCCTGAAATTCATCAATAAGGTAGTGCTTGTATTTTTCGCCTATGCGCTCGTACACAAAGGGAATTGGCTGGGTTAAAACAATGTCTAAAATACGCTTGTTGAATTCCGAGATGTGCACCGAATTGTTTTCAGAACGCAGGTTGTCGATGATCTTTTCAATTTCGTTGAAGAGGGCAACAGCATACAAGTTTTGACTTATTAAAAGATTGAGCTCATAGTCTTTCAACTCTGCATTCAGCAATGAGCTGATGCTTTGGCATTTTTCGCTCAATACTTCTTTGATGGAATCAATCTTTTGTTTGTCGTCATTACTCGCGTCAGGGGCGTACCATCTATTTTCTTCAATAGCTTTGAAAGAGCGGTTGTTTTTGACGTTGTCAAAATCGAGAGCCGCTATTTTTTTTAGAACCCCATGAAGACCGTTTTTTTTGTATAAAAACTCTGCACCTGTTAAACCTTGCTGCTGCATCAATAGCAAGGCCGCATCGGCTTCTTGTTTTAATTTGTTTTCAAAGTCCTTGATTTTCGCGGTGTACTCTTTGTTGAGTTCAATAAAATGCGCCAAATCAAAATTGCGCAGCTTTTGAATGTGACGGTAGCCTTGCTCTTTAAGCAATTGCGGCGCCACTTCCTTTAATTCTTTCTCAATGTTCCACGACTTTTCTTCTTCGGCCTGAAACTTTGAATACTTCAAGAGGGCGGTGGTGAGTTCTTTATTTTCGCCAACCTTGGCGATCAGTCCATCAACAGCTCTTGAAATCAGTGACTTTTCATCGAGTTCTACTTCAAAATTCACAGGTAACTTCAATTCATGGGCGAAGGCGCGCACTACACGAAGCATAAACTTGTCGATCGTGGTGATATTAAAATCGCCGTAGTTGTGCAGTATCGCCGTGAGTATGTTTTTTGACTTCTCGCGTATAAAATCTTCACCGATAAAGCGTTCTGCCATTAAAGTATTAAGCAGTGTTTGCTCACCTCTAGACAATTCTGGTTTGTTTGCAAAAGCATCGAGCGCACCAAGCACTCTTTCTTTCATTTCGTTGGCTGCTTTGTTGGTGAAAGTAACCGCGAGTATGTATCGAAAAGCAAAAGGACTATCGTCTTGCATCAATATGGACAGATATTCTTTTACGAGCGTAAACGTTTTGCCGGAACCTGCAGAAGACCGATACACTAAAAAATTTTGCTCTTGAGTAATCACCCTTGAAAAGTACAAAATTATTGGGACAACATCTTTTGATCATAGACTTTGGGAAATTATTTTTTGATTACGAAGGCAACCTCTCTTTTGTTTTGAAGTCTTATGTATAAGTAATCGTACCTGTTCTTTTAAATCCAGCGAACCCCTGCTATTGTCCTTTTGAATCCTCATTCTTCCCGGTCAACAATAGCAGGGGTTTTATTTTTTTTAAGGCCACCGTATTCTCTTATCTTTACCTTGTGTTAAAAAAAATATCATTGTTTATATTGTTGCTTGTCGTTGTGTTTTGCACATGGAATTGCAATGTTATTTTATACGGTATTCATCAAGGCGTTGGACAAATAAAAATTGTCCACGAAGCGAAACCTCTCGACGAAGTGCTTGCCGACCCCGCGTTTCCTGATTCTTCCAAAGCAAAATTGAGATTGATTCAAGAGATCAAAAAATTCGCTGTTGATTCGCTCGGCATTTTTGAAAGCAAAAACTACACATCGCTGTATGATCAGCACGGAGAGCCAATTATGTATGTAATAACAGCCTGTGATCCCTTTGCTTTCAAGCCCTATGAATGGCATTTTTCATTTTTAGGAAAATTCACTTACAAAGGTCACTTCAAAAAAGAAAGGGCAGAAGACGATTTGAACGAGCTGAAGGCAGAAGGTTATGATACCGAATTGGGCACAGCGAAAGCATATTCTACATTGGGTTGGTTTAAAGATCCGATTTTGTCGGGAATGCTGACAAGTCCACCTGGATCATTGGCGCGTTTGATTATTCACGAACTTACGCATGGCACACTGTACATCAAAGACAGCGTGACGTACAATGAAAATCTAGCGACTTTTGTTGGCGATCAAGGCGCCATCTTATTTTTAAAACACAAGTATGGAGTAGAGTCGAAGGAGATGAAAGATTATTTAGGCAATATTGCCGACATCGAACGATTTTCGGCGCACATACTTTCAGGAATGAAAGAAATGGAACAGCTATATGCGAGTGTTGATTTTCAGCATCTAGCCATCGCTGACAAAAGGAAAGAAAAGCGTGAACGCATACAAAAAATTATGGCTGCGGCCGACACCTTGCCTTTCTACAACAAGAAAAAATTTGCAGAAATATTTTCGACGAAATTTGAAATCAACAACAATTTCTTTCTCACTTACGTGATGTACAGAAATGAACAGAATTTGTTCGAAGCAGAGTTTCGAAACAAATTCCATTCAAATTTCAAGGCCTATTTGAAATACCTCAAGAGCAAATACGCTACACTTTAGCTTAGGCTTCTAATACTTTTTGAGTAATGAAATCACCTACTTCAGTAGTTGATTTAGCGCCCTCTTTAATTAAGTCTTCTGTAAGACAGTTTGCTGAAATTGCAGCCGCAACAGCTGTTCTGATTGCTTTTGCTTCTTCATTTAAGTTGAATGCCGACTCAATCATTAATGCAGCCGACAAAATTGTTCCAATTGGGTTTGCAATATTCTTTCCGGCTGCTTGCGGGTAAGATCCATGGATAGGTTCGTACAAGCCAACTTTATTTCCGGTAGAAGCAGAGGGCAATAAACCTATTGATCCAGTGATAACAGATGCTTCATCGGTTAAAATATCACCAAACATATTTTCAGTCAACACCACGTCGAATCTTCTTGGATTTTGAATGAGTTGCATTGCAGCATTGTCAACGAACATCATTTCCAATGTCACTTCCGGATATCCGGCAGCAAATTCTTTCACCACTTCTCTCCACAAACGGCTTGTTTCTAAAACATTTGCTTTATCCACCAACGTCACGTGTTTGCGGCGTTTCATCGCCAAGTCGAAAGCAACTTTTGTAATGCGCACAATTTCATGCTTAGAATAAGTACAGTTGTCGAAAGCAGTTTCGCCATCTGCTGACTTACCTTTTTCGCCAAAATAAATACCACCTGTCAACTCGCGGATAACCACAAAGTCAGAACCTTCGATCACGCTTGATTTCAATGGAGACAAGTGCGCCAATGCAGGGAAATATTCAACGGGACGAATGTTGGCAAACAGACCCAGTTCTTTTCTAATTTTAAGCAGGCCTTGTTCCGGACGAACTTTAGCATTTGGATCATTGTCGTATTTAGGATGACCAATTGCACCAAATAAAATAGCATCGGAATTTTTACAAACCTCCAATGTTTCATCAGGCAAAGGAACACCGGTTGCATCAATGGCACAAGCACCCATCAAAACTTCTGTGTATACAAATTCATGTTTGAATTTTGTGGCAATGGCGTTCAATACTTTTATAGACTGATCAACGATTTCGGGACCGATACCGTCGCCTTTAATGACTGCAATTTTAAACTTCATAGGTTGAATTAATTTTGGCAAATATAATAAAATGAATGTATGTAGAAACTCTTGCGTTTTGAAGTGAAAGCAAAAAATCCCTCTGAAATTCAGAGGGATTTTTTTATGCTAAAACTCTTTTTTGCTCGTATTCCTTTATTTTGTCTTTAATGCTCAAGAGGTAGTCGATATTATCGAAACCATTGATCATACATACTTTTTTGTAAGCATTGATTTCAAAATTTTCGCTTTCTCCGCTCGCAGTAATTTGAATGAACTGGTTTTCAAGATCCACCTTAATTTCAGACTTTGGATCTGCTTCGATCGCATTAAACATCTTTTGTAAAAACATTGCGCTCACAGTGATAGGTAATAAACCATTGTTCAGCGCATTGTTTTTAAAAATGTCGGCAAAGAATGAAGAAACCACTACTTTAAAACCATAATCATGAATGGCCCAAGCAGCGTGTTCACGACTTGATCCGCAGCCGAAGTTTTTACCGGCCACTAAAATTTTGCCGCTGTATTTAGCGTCATTCAGCACGAAGTCTTTAGGCGTATTGTCGCCATTGTATCTCCAGTCTCTGAATAAATTTTCGCCAAAACCATCACGTGTTGTCGCTTTTAAAAAACGCGCCGGAATGATTTGATCGGTGTCTATATTTTCTACAGATACGGGTACTGCAGTGCTGATTAAAGATTGAAATTTTTCCATGCTTTTATAAACTAAATTAATTCTCTAACATCTGTTAAGTATCCATTGATTGCTGTGGCCGCCGCAGTAGCAGGACTCGCTAATAAAGTGCGTGCACCAGGGCCCTGACGTCCTTCAAAATTTCTATTTGATGTCGACACGCAATATTCTCCTGCAGGAACTTTATCGTCGTTCATAGCCAAACAGGCAGAGCAGCCTGGTTGGCGAATTTCAAAACCTGCCGCTTCCAGCACTTTGTCAATGCCTTCCGCGTAAATTTGTTTTTCTACTTGTTTTGATCCAGGAACAATATATGCTTTTACATTGGCTGCTTTTTGTCGGCCTTTCACTACTTCGGCAACGATTCTGAAATCTTCAATGCGCGCATTGGTGCAACTTCCTACGAAAACATAATTGATGGCTTTGCCCAATAATTTTTGTCCTGATTCCAAGCCCATGTATTCTAGCGCTTTGTTGAACGATTCTCTTTCTTTAACATCGTCGATGTCACTTGCGGAAGGTACATTTTCATTGATTTTGATACCCATTCCTGGATTGGTTCCATAAGTAATCATTGGCGCAATATCTGCTGCATCATAAGTATATTCAGCATCAAAAACAGCTTCCGCATCACTATACAATTCTTTCCATTCAGCCACTGCAGCATCAAATTCAGTACCTTTTGGAGCAAACTTTTTGCCATTAACATAGTTGAAGGTTGTTTCATCGGGTGCAATCAATCCGCCCCGAGCGCCCATTTCAATGCTCATATTGCAAATGGTCATGCGTGCTTCCATACTCAAGCTAGTAATCGCTGAACCTGCGAACTCAATGAAATACCCCGTTCCGCCACCTGCTGTCAATTTAGCGATGCAGTATAAAATAATGTCTTTTGAATGAACGCCTTTTTTTAAGTCGCCATCAATGTTGATGCGCATTCTCATAGGCTTGTTTTGCAACAAACATTGTGTCGCTAAAACTTGTTCTACTTCGCTTGTACCGATGCCAAAAGCGATGCAACCGAAAGCACCGTGGGTGGAAGTGTGACTGTCGCCACAGACCATCGTCATTCCCGGACGTGTAATTCCCAATTCGGGTCCGATCACGTGCACAATACCTTGGTAAGGATGGTTGAGTCCGTACAATTCCACACCAAATTCAGCACAGTTGCTGATCAATTGATCCACTTGTTTTCGTGATAAATCGTTCTGAATTGGCAAATGCTGATTTTCAGTAGGTACGTTGTGGTCGGCAGTAGCCACTACTTGTTTGGTGTTGAATACAGGAATACCTCTTTTTCTAAGTCCTTCAAAAGCCTGTGGTGAAGTAACTTCGTGAATGTAATGGATATCGATGTAAAATACTTCGGGTCCATCGGGTATGGTAGTGACAACGTGTTTGTCCCAAATTTTATCGAATAAGGTTTTTCCAGACATATAAATAAGTGCTTTGTTTTTAATTAATAGTAGAGTAGAGGCTTAGCTTTTTAAAATAGCTAACAAATCCTCGTCGCTTACCGTTTTTTGTTTGTCGGCAACTTTGATGAATTTCGCGTAAATCACATTTAATTCATCTTTGGTAACGTTGTATCCCAGTAATTTTGCTTTGTAGGCAACGGCTGCTCTTCCGCTTCTGGCGGTAAGTGTAATGGTGCTTTGATCAACACCAACATCCAAAGGATTCATGATTTCGTAATTTTCGCGGTGTTTGATTACGCCGTCTTGGTGAATGCCTGACGAGTGGGCGAAGGCATTGTCACCGATAATGGCTTTGTTTGCCTGAACAGGCATTTTCATGATGTCAGCAACCATGCGACTGGTTTTTGCCAAAAGTTTTGTATTGATATTGGTGTCGTAGCCCAAATGGCTGTGTTGTTTCAAAATCATCACCACTTCTTCTAATGCAGTATTTCCAGCGCGTTCTCCAATTCCGTTGATAGTGCATTCAACCTGACGCGCACCATTGAAAACACCGCTGACCGAGTTGGCTGTTGATAAACCTAAGTCGTCGTGGCAATGCGTTGAAACGGTACATTTTTCAATGCCTTTGACGTTTTCCATCAAGAACTTAATTTTCTCACCATACTGTTGCGGCAAGCAATAGCCAGTGGTATCAGGAATGTTCAACACAGTTGCGCCAGCATTGACGACCGCTTGAATCACTTTGGCTAAAAAAACATTGTCGGTTCTTCCTGCGTCTTCGGCATAAAACTCAACATCTTCCACAAAGGTTTTTGCGTACTTAACGCAAAAAACTGCTTTCTCTAACAATTGATCCTCTGTCAAACGCAACTTGTGCACACGGTGCATTTCTGAAGTAGCGATGCCGGTATGAATTCTACCTCTTTTTGCAAAAGCAATAGATTCTCCTGCTACTTTAATGTCTTGTTCTACGGCTCTAGATAACGCGCAAATGGTTGCGTTTTTAATCGCTTTTGAAATTTGAACTACTGATTCAAAATCGCCTGGACTAGAAACAGGAAAACCAGCTTCAATGATATCAACACCTAATTCCTCTAATTGTAGTGCAATAATGATTTTTTCTTCAGTATTTAATTTGCAGCCTGGCACTTGCTCGCCGTCGCGTAATGTAGTGTCAAAAATGTCAACTTTCTTTGTCATATTGAATTTGGTAATCTAGGTTATAGTCGATCTAGCGTTTCAAAACTATACAATTGTTATTTTGTTCTGAAAAATTCCTCGATTCATATTCTTCTATTTAATTACGTTCAAAGTTTTTTGTATATTCGAAATAATTAAACAATAATTTGATATACAGAATATTGCGTTTTTAATATTTTTGATTATTATACTATGTCTATAAAGAATTCAGACCAATTGTTTCAATTGATCAAGACCTTAACTAAGGGAGAGAAAAGGCATTTTAAATTAGTGGTAACTCGTCATAAAGGTGGTGAAAACGCTAAGTTTTTAAAGCTTTTCGACCTGGTCGACAGCATGCCCAATTATAACGAAGAAAAAATTCTAGACAAGGAAAAGAGTATTAGTCCCGCACAATTACCTAACCTCAAGCAACACTTGTACAAGCAAGTGATGCAGAGCTTACGCATGCTGCACGCGTCCAATGACATAGATTTGAAAATCAGAGAGCAAATTGACTATGCTAGTATTTTATACAACAAATGCCTTTACCAGCAAAGTGCCAAGGTGCTAGAAAAGGCAAAGGAAATGGCGAAAAAGTTTGGTAAAACCGTACTCTTACTGGATATTCATGAAATTGAAAAGAAGCTGGTCACTAAGTTTGTGCGCAGAAATATTCAGAATAGGGTAGAAGAGTTAATACCCGAAGGAGAGCGCCTTCAATCACAGTTGAACAACATCAATACTTTCTCGAATTTATCAATGAAACTCTATGCGTTCTACTTAAAAATAGGTTTTATACGTAACAGCAAAGACTTTGAATTAGCCAATAGTTTTTTGTATTCAACACTACCTGTTTTTCAAGAAGCACTTTTGTCAACAGAAGAAAAAATACATTTATTTGACTCCTTGGTGGGTTACTACTTTTTTACGCAGGACTACAATAGAGGCTATGATTACGCTAAAAAATGGGTGGCTCTTTTTGATGAAAATCCGAGTTTGATCATTTCTAAATTAGAGATGTACATCAAAGGCGTGAATAGCTTGCTGAAATCGCAATCTAAACTAAGCTTGTTCAATGATTTCTTGGATACAAATCGCAAATTCGAAGAAGTGAAAAACTTGCCAGATATTTTCATTCCTGACAATATAAGTATTCAACTATTTAAATACTCTTCAAAACACAAAATTGAGTGTTATTTTATGTTGGGTGAATTTGACAAAGGCGCTTTAGAAGTAGACAAAATAGCAATTGACTTAGAATACTTTAAAGAAAAACTCAATCAATACGACTTACTGCTGTTTTATTACAAATTTGCTTGTATGTATTTTGGCAACGACCAATACAAAGAAGCAGTGCACTACCTCAACGAAATAATCAACACCAAAGACGTTGATTTACGTGCCGACATCCTAAGTTTCGCCAGAATATTGAATTTAATTTCGCACTACGAATTAAAAAACAATGACTTGGTCGACTATTATGTGAAGTCAACCTATCGTTTTTTAAGCAAGAAGGAAGACTTGCATTTGTTTCAAACCCGCATTATTCGCTTTTTGAAAAAACTCAATGTTGTGCGCACCGACAAAGAACTGCGCACCGCCTTCAAAGATTTGCGCGACCAACTGGCGCCACTGACAGGTAATTCCTATGAAAAAAGAGCCTTTATGTATTTCGACATCATTTCCTGGTTAGAGTCTAAAATTTACAACAAACCTGTGCGGGAGATTATTCAATCAAAAGTTTTAAAAAGAGCCGTAGATCAGAATGCAAAACAATATGAATAGATTTTGCGAACCATTTTAATTTGCGCTCGTTAAAGAAGGACGACGCATTTACTAAAACAGAATTTATGATCTATCTTATTTCATCGCTTATTGCAGTCTCTATTTTGATGAGCATCGTTGCGCTTCGGAACAAAAAGAAAGTTCAGCCGATTTTACTATTAGTAAAAAAGAACAACATCCACCGGTGATGTAAACACAAATAGAACTCTGGAACGGAAAACATACATTTAAAAACAAATGCTATGAAAAAAAGTACGACCTTATTATCCGCCCTTTTCTTTGCTGCAATCAGCATCAATGCTCAAAATAAGAGCACAAGCAACAATGAAATAAAAAATAACTCAAGTACTTTAACAGCGTCTTCTGATGAGGGTGCAGGCAGCGGATCAGGCGGCAGCAGCGCTAGTACCAAGTTGTCGCAAACTGAAATCGCGCCCTGTGCGGCAATGAACTCTATTGAATTCAGCAGTACGCTGTCTGCGCTGGAGTCAAAAAATTTTTCAGATTCGAAGATGGAGCTTGCGAAACAGCTGGCAAATAACAATTGTTTTTCAACCGATCAAGTGTATCAGTTGATGAAACTTTTTGCGTCGGAAGATCAAAAAGTGGAACTCGCGAAATACTGCTATATGAAAACAACAGATCAAAAGAATTACTATCAGCTAAACGATGGATTTGCTTACAAAGGCAGCATTGACGAACTAAGCGCATACATCAAAGCAAAAAACTAAAATGTACAGCAAAAAAAAACGCCTTGAATTTCAAGGCGTTTTTTTTTGCTGTATTCAGGAATTCATCCCTCACATGAAAGTAAATATTTTGAATATCCTATTAAGGAATTTCAACTTTTAAGCATTTTTGATGAAGATTAGATTGAATAAGAGAATTTGTGCCCATATAAAAAATACAAAATGATCATTCTTTTACACGGGAAAATATATTTTACAAAGCCATTTACGATTTTATTGTAAGTCAAAAACAAATGCATGGCGATAGTATGACTACTGATCAGCTAAGTATCATAAATCGACTCATCAGGCTAGGTGAAATAGAGTAGCGCTTGTTTTATGGCTTCTAAAGCTTTTTTTACTGATTTAAAGCTGTTTATATTTGCTCTACAGAACGAGCTTTTTCTCACAATACCTCTTTTTAGGTATTGTATCCCCCAGGTTTGAGAAATACATTTGCTCCGTACTTAAAATACTGTGTTATGACTTCTATGTAAAAAAACGGATCAAGCTTTGCTCTCCGTCAGTTTAGAGAGGCTTGTGGTTTCAAAGAGAAAAATTGACGTAAAAGCATAACAAGGGAACACTTAGAAAAACTGTTCTATGCACTAATCAAGACTTTTCTTATTCATATTTATTCGAATCTAAAATTAAATAAAACAATGCGAACGATACTATCACTAAATATTTCAAAAACTTTTTTTGTAGGAGCCTTGGTTTTGACTGCTTTGGCAACTTCATGTACTAAAGATCCAATTATATGTGATACATGCGGTATTGCCCCCTCTTATGATATTCCTGCAACGTATGTTTTCACAAGAAGCGATTCTTCTTCTGTGGATTATGCTGGCCAAACGAATAGAATCATGCAATTGGTGGAGTTGAATGCTAAATTAAAAACAGGTGATGCCGGACAAAAATTGGATGCTCAGGTGTTAAAAGATATGTTTGCCAACGCGGGAGGCAATGGTGGTGGTGCTTTTACTTTCACGTCTACTCGTCAGTTGAAAGACAAATGTTTTTCTTTGGACGCGTCGATATATGCGGCTTTGTATGATTCTGTGGCCCTTGCAAGCGACAGTGGTGCAGTGGGCGCTTTGGCGGCAAACGGTAAAGCGGGTTTAATTAAAAGAAGCAGCGGATCAACTATTTTGATTGATAAAAATGGATTTGAGTATACACAGGTCAACCAAAAAGGCCTGATGGGCGCAGTTTTTTTGTACCAGATTTTCAACTCGTATTTATCAGAAGCTAAAATTGGTGATGCGGTAGACAACACTACTTTGGTAGCCGGAAAAAATTATACTGCCATGGAGCATGCGGCAGATGAGGCTTTTGGATATTTTGGTGCTCCCATCGATTTTTCGTCCAACTATACAGGTACGGGCACACCTCGTTACTGGGCAAGCTACAGTAAAGAAATGGATGCTGTTACAGGGTGCAGCGACAGAATCATGAAAGCATTTAGAACCATGAGAGCTGCCATCAGCAATAAAGACATGACGGTTAAAAATGCCCAACGTGAAATTTTGTATGTCGAGTTGGATAAATTAGTGGCGTCGTGCATCATTCATTATGCTAACGCTGTTTTGAAGGAAACCAATCCTGGCAATAAGTTTCACGCGATGTCTGAAATGTACGGATTTATGCAAGCTTTGAAATACAATACGGTGGAGAAAAGAAAAATTACTAATTCAGAACTGACTGTTCTTTTTGGATACTTGGGAACTAATCTTTGGAATGTTACGGAACAAGGGTTGACCAATCTTAAGAATGATTTGGCAACACGTTACGGACTGGAATCAATTAAAAGCACATTGTAATCATGAACTTCAGAATACTCGGCATCATATCTGTGCTTTTATTTTCATCTTCCTGCACAGACAAGCAAAAAGCAGCAGAGAAAACTTTTGATTTAAAAGGAATGTTGGAAAACGTTGGAAACAATATTATCGTTCCTTCTTACCAAAGTTTTCAAAGTACTGTAAATATTCTGAGTACTGCTGTTGATACCTTCGTGGCTAATCCTACGACGCAGCATTTGCTGGATACGAGAGCGGCATTTAAAAGTGCTTATATCAGCTGGCAAAAATGCGATGTTTTTGATTTTGGTCCGGCGATGGATCATTCTCTGCGCGCTAATTTCAACGTGTATCCTGCTGATACTTCAAAAATAACCAGCAATGTTGGTTCAGGTTCAATAAATATGGATCTTTTGGATAACTCTGCTGCTAAAGGTTTTCCGGCCATTGATTTTTTACTGTATGGCGAAAATAAAACCGATGCGTATATATTGTCTCTTTATATGACCGATGCTAAAGCGAACAACAGAAAACAGTATTTAAAGGCTTTAGTGAGTGCTATAAGAACCAAAACTGATGCAGTAGTGGGTGCGTGGAGCGCTTACAAATCCGTTTTCAATTCTAGTTTAGGTTATAGCGTTGGAAGCTCTTCGGGTTTGCTGGTGAATGCCATGAATGAATATTATGAAAGATATTTGCGCGATGGAAAAGTAGGTATTCCGGTGGGCATACGCTCTTTGGGAATTGCCTTGCCAAAACAAACGGAAGCATATTACGGTGGATTTTCATCAGAATTATTGAATGCAAGTATTCAGTCTTTTTACCTTCTTTATTTAGGAAAGCATGGATCTACCAATGGCTTAGGTTTGGATGATCACTTGGGGGCATACGATGGCGCAAGTATTGACCAAACTTTACAAAGTTATCTTACGGATGCTTCTGCGGCTTGCGCTACCTTGAGCGATCCTTTGTCGCAAACTATTACCAACAATCAGTCTTCAGTAGAAGCTGTATATTATAAATTGCAAAAAGTTATCATCCCTTTTAAAGTAGATATGCCTTCAAAACTAGGCATATTAATTTCTTATCAGGATAACGACGGCGATTGATGAAACGCTTTTTAACCTTCATTCATCAGCCTGTGCATATTGCCCCACTGGCAATTTTCAGAATTTTGTTTGGTGCGATGATGTTTTTCAGTATTCTTCGCTTTGCCGCTAAAGGATGGATTTACGATTTGTATGTTAAGCCTCAGTTTTTCTTTGCTTATCCCGGGTTTGAATGGTTAAAACCTTTGGGTGCGAGTGGAATGTATTTTGTTTTCGCTGCTTTGGCCCTGAGTTTTTTAATGGTGATGCTGGGCTTGTTTTACCGTGTTTCAAGCGTTGCTGCCTTTTTGCTTTTTACTTATGTTGAATTGTTGGATAGAAGCAATTATCTAAATCATTATTATTTCATCAGCATCGTTTCTTTTCTCTTATGCTTTTTGCCAGCGCATCGTTTTTTTTCACTGGACGTTAAAAGAAAGCCGTCGCTTAAAATTACCCATATTCCCTTTTGGATGACCGCTGCTATCAAGCTGCAATTGGGGATGGTTTACTTTTTTGCAGGAGTGGCTAAAATTAATTACGATTGGTTGTTTAACGCAATGCCTTTGCAACTGTGGCTGCCACCGCGACAAGATATGCCGCTCATTGGCTTTTTATTTAAATATACCGGGGTGGCCTATTTTTTCAGTTGGTTTGGTTGTATTTATGATTTAACGATTCCCTTCTTTTTGTGTTTCAGGAAAACACGTCCGTGGGCTTATTTTTTTGTAATTGTTTTTCATGTGTTAACCGGAATGCTCTTTTATATTGGTATGTTTCCCTACATCATGATTGTTTCAACCCTGGTGTTTTTTGGCGAAGAGTTTCATTTGAAAGTGATTTCCTTTTTTGGGGGGAATCAACTCTCGAACAATAAAATCAATGCTCTTCCAACTCTAAAAATGACATTGCTGCCGGTCTTTTTAAGCATCTTCTTTTTTATTCAAATTCTTCTTCCTTTTCGTTATATCCTTTATCCTGGAAAATTATTCTGGCATGAAGAAGGCTACCGCTTTTCGTGGAGGGTGATGCTCATGGAAAAAGGAGGCTATGCCGTCTTTAAGCTAAAAGATAAGGATAGCGGCAGAAAATGGGAGGTGAAAAACTACGATTTCCTCACTCCAGTGCAGGAAAAAATGATGAGTACTCAGCCAGATATGCTACTTCAGTTTGCCCACTTTTTAGAAGCAAAATACCATAAAGAGGGTATTAGGAATCTGGAGATAAAAGTGGAATGTTATGTAACTTTGAACGGCTCATCCAGCCAGCTTTTAATTGATCCCGAAGTTGATTTAACGCAGATTGAAGAAGGGCTTGGCAGCAGAAAATGGGTGTTACCTTTTAGAGAGAATGAATAAGTTTTTATTGCATATAGTTTCAATCGCTGCTTTTTTGTTGCTCCCTTTTGCTGCTTTCTCTTTATCGATTTCAGGACGTGTGATTTGTGCCGAAGATTCGTCATCAATAGAGCACGCTCAAGTGATGATTGAAGAAACACAGCAATCTGTATCTACCGATAAGAATGGTGCTTTTTCTTTTGTAAATGTTGCTCCGGGTAAATATTCCTTGGTAGCAACTTATCAAATGAAGGCACAACAAACATTAATTGTTCATCTTATCGAACAAGATATTTGGATTGATTTCAAGCTATCTCCCGACGTGATTAAAACAGATGTGGTGTTAATTGAAAAAGGAAAAAACTTCAGTATTACAAAGTTGAATGGGGTAGAGGGGACCTCCATTTACGAGGGTAAAAAATCGGAGGTAATTGATGTTGCTAGTACGCCGGGCAATAAATCTACCAACAACGCCCGTGAAATTTATGGCAAAATCAGCGGATTAAATATTTGGGAAAGTGATGGCGCGGGTATTCAATTGAGTATTGGTGGCAGGGGATTGAATCCGAGCAGGGTTTCAAATTTTAATACCCGTCAGAATGGCTACGACATTAGTGCTGATGCTTTGGGTTATCCTGAGAGTTATTACAGTCCGCCTACAGAAGCCATTGACAAAATTGAAATTGTTCGAGGGGCTGCTTCTTTGCAATACGGAACGCAGTTTGGCGGCTTTTTAAATTTTAATTTGAAGAAAGGTCCCGAAAACAAAAAATTTGAGTTTACTACTCGCCAAACCTTAGGCTCATGGGGATTTGTTAATTCATTTAATAGTGTGGGAGGTACGGTAGGTAAACTGACGTATTACGCTTTTGCGCAAAGAAAACAAGGCGACGGATGGCGGTCGAATTCTGAATTTTCAGTGAATTCAGGCTATGCTTCAGTGCAGTATAAATTTTCATCTAAGTTTAAAGTCGGATTGGAATACACTGCTATGCAATACCTTGCTCATCAACCGGGCGGATTGACCGATGCCATGTTTAAGCAGAATGCTCAACAATCCATTCGTGCGAGAAATTGGTTCAATGTAAACTGGAACCTAATGGCATTGACCATCGATTATGAATTCAATGAAAAAACCCGATTGAACATTCGTAATTTCGCACTCCTCGCTTCCCGTGATGCACTAGGGACTTTAGATCAAATCAATCGTGCCGATGAAGGGTTAGAAAGAAATCTACTAAGCGATCAATTTAAAAATTTCGGAAGTGAAGTGCGTTTGTTGCATTACTATTCGCTGCAGAAAGTTTCTTCTGTATTTTTAATTGGAGGCAGATATTATCAGGGCCACACCGATAGAAAACAAGGCTTGGCGGATAGCACTGATCAGCCTCATTTTGATTTTTTACATCCAGCGAATCCGGAGTTTTCAGCGTATACTTTTCCAAGCAGAAACATTTCAGTGTTCAGTGAAAACATTTTTAAAATCACTAAATACTTAAGCCTAACTCCGGGTGTTCGTTTTGAATATATCGATACCCGCTCCAGTGGATATTACAATATTGAAAATAAAAACCTGGCAGGACAGGTGATTTACCAAGAACAAAAAACAGACAACAGAGAGAGTCAGCGTTCACTGCTTTTGGCTGGTTTAGGCTTGAGTTATTGCCCTACAAAAAACACGGAAATATACTCTAATTTTTCGCAAAACTACCGCTCCATCAATTTCAACGATATGCGCGTGGTGAACCCTAACTTTCAGGTTGATCCTGAGCTGAAAGATGAAACCGGATTTACCTATGATTTAGGGTACAGAGGGTCGTATAAAAACTTTATGTATTTCGACGCTACTTTCTTTTATTTAGGATACAACAATCGAATAGGTTCGGTGCTTAAAACCGACACCAATACCTATACTGCTTACTTGTTGCGCACCAATGTTTCTGACTCTAAAACCTACGGAATAGAAAGTTTAATAGAAGTAGATTTATATAAAATTTTTAAAGGAACGAAAGACATGAAGATTTCTGTTTTCAGTAATTTTTCATTCATGAATGCGCTGTATAATGGCAGCAAAGAAAAGGCTTTTGAAGGAAAACAGGTAGAGCTGGTACCTCCAGTACTGTTTAAATCGGGATTGAAATACAGATACAAAAAGTTTGGGGCGTCTTACCAATATTCATATACAGCTAAACAATTTACTGATGCTACCAACACCGAGTTTACAGCCAATGCCGTGAATGGGTTGGTTCCTGCGTACAACGTAATGGACATAAGTTTATCATACTCCTACAAGAAATTTACTTTGGAAGGAAGCATCAATAACCTATTGGATAATCGATATTTCACTAGAAGATCCGAAGGTTATCCAGGGCCTGGAATTATTCCTTCCGATGCAAGAAGTTTTTATTTGACTTTGCAGTTGAAGTTGTAAATGTTAATCCGCTTTAGCAGCCATACAAACGCCAACATTTCAGAAAAGTACAGAACAAAAAAAGTGTGTAAATCAACGACTTACACACTTATCGAACAGTTGCAAACTGTATTCAGCGGGCTCAAAGCTACACATTTGTAACAAAATCCTTACAGATATAGAGCTTCTGAGCCAGCTAAATTCCGATCTCATCGACTAAGATACTTTAATTATTTGCAAAAAATACAAAATGTTCGAAATGAAAAATAGTTGTTTAAGCCATTACAACAATCGATAAAAAGATAAGATACACACTTAAAATAATGCTATCTAACACCTTGTTTCTGTATGTTTCAAAGTCCATCTTTTCTATCGAATATTTGCAGTGAAAAAACAGCCGCAATAAACCACGCCATTGTTCCTGTTGCCCTCACCCATAAAGGAGGTTTCTTGTATTCCAATTTCGCCATATAATACCAAGTACAGCGCATTTTACCTAAAGCAACAATTATCATGGCGAAGGCGAAGAAATATAATAATAGTATCATAAGATTAATTTTAATAAAGGAACGGGAATTTCCGCTCCCTTGATGAATGATTAACTACTCAATAATTACCTTAGAAGTAAAACTTGCCTCTTTTGTGTTTACTCGAACAAAGTAAATACCTGCTCCTTGTTTTATTTCCAATGAAAGGGATGTCGTCCCTTTATTTACAGAAATATTTTGTAGTTGTTTACCTGTATAATCAATAACTACAATGTTTTCAACACCTCCTTTCGCTGCACTTAAGTCTAAAAAAACTTTGCCATCAGCAGATGGATTAGGGTAAATTTTAAAAGGATTGTTATTTATCTCTTGCACTCCTACAGATTCTTTGGAATAAACCGTTAGCTTTTTAGTGTATGCATAATCTCCTGTGCTTTGTCCGTTGGCATTTGCGGCAACAAAAGCAGCGTATAAAGTAACCGTGTCATTTAAGTCACTTGCATCAGGAGCAGTCCAATCAAAAGTCCATGAATTTGAACCATTGGTAGCAGAAATACTGGCAGGCTTATGAGTAGCATACTTATTCGCTCCTTCCCATGATCCAACTACCTGAGCGCGATTTTGACTTCCTGCTGCAAGTGTGCCTACAGAAGTTGAATCATGCTGTCCCCAAGCCATTACCTGAAATCCAAAAGCAGTAATATTCGCTTGTGAAATAGTAGCAGTAATTTGATAAGTCTGACCGGATTCAAATCCGCCTGATGGAATATTTGAAGTTAATTCAATCGTAGCGGGACCTTGATCAATACCATGTGAAGCATGACAACCGGACATTCCGCAAGTCATTTGTTTAGGTGCTCCCGTATGATCGGGATAACCGTAATCAGTAAAAGATAAAAAAGGAAGACTCAGTCCAATAATTAAGAGCGAGCCAACAACTATATTTTTTGTTTTCATTTTTTGTTTGTTAAATGTGATTAATCAATAATTTCAACTTTCTGAAGTTCTATAGCCTGAAGGACGTTACTTCTTATCATATCGGCATAATAACCGCCGTGTACATTGGCTTGAGGGAAATTATAGCCGCCAAAAGAATAATTTGAACCATCCTGATTTTTCAGCACTTTGTTAAAATCAAGCGTAAAATAAACGCGTGTTGTTTTACCTTCTTTAATTTCAAACTTAGGCGTAGTGACAAGCATATTTCCGAAGAAACATGACATCATTCTTAAATCAGTACCTATTCCGAAATGAAAATAATCTCCGGCAACACCTGCGCCTTTTCCTTCAGCTAATAGAAATACATAGCCTGAATTCCAGTTCCAGTACATTCCCGGTACTGAAAGGTCAAGAGGATAAGGATTAGTTGTTGCGTCTTTATGGTTGACTTCACTCGGCACGCCAATATCGTAACGAATATCTGAATATTGACCAACGGCAGCATTCATAGTTAATTTATAACTCTGCATTCCATAACCGGCATCAAAATTTGCGCTGTCATAATTCACCAATTTGGTTCTGTATCCATCCACACCTACTTCTGAACCATCGGCTTTAGAAAGTCCAATATCACTGATGTAATACTTTAAAGTCGTTAATTCATATACTTCTCCTGCCGGATTGGTATAGGCAGAATCATAATAGAGTCCTTTATCTCCTACCATCGGAGTAAATATTAGCTCTAATTTTCCCTTTGGAGTTGGTATTTCCACAATGGGTTTATTTTCTTCCGGCTTTTCTTTTTTACAGGAAGAAACAAAAGCAGCAACAAGCACTGCGCATAGTATTGCAATTTTTTTCATGTGTTTAATTTTATTTGAAATTTTTAAAATGGCGATGCTCTGAAAGATAATTTCATTTAGAACATTGGAATATTATTTAAGCCGAAATAGGCGGGCGGAGTATGGCAGCAATATATAATCTGCCGTTTTGAGATAAATAAGGAGAAAAGTTTTGCGTTTCTTTAGTCGGTGGCGGTATAGTTATCATTTGAATACTATTCATTACCGCGACTTCTTCTATTTTTTCTTTTGATCCCGAACGAGAAGAACCATCACTATTTTCTTCTTTTTCAATTTGCTTTTTCAAATGACACTGCCCTTTACAACAATTATTCTTTTGCGTTCTTTTTTCACACAAATTTTTCGCAATGTAATTTCTATTCACCTGAAAATTTTGATAAATGATTGTTGTTTTGAAGCATTGTAAAAGCATCAACAACAGAAGAAATATAGATAGTAATTTTTTCATTTATATAACGGATCACTAAAGCGAGTGTCGTGAATAAAAGTGTTGTCGGTTAAGGTGTTTAGAAAACTTATGATACTTTGAATTTCATCGACAGAAAGAGCTTGTCCATTCAAAATAACAGGATCAACATTACTCATGTAATATGGTTTGTTTATATGGTAATCAATGGCTTTATCAAGAGTTTTAAATCGACCATCGTGCATATAAGGAGATGAAACCTCTACGTTTCTTAACGAAGGCATCTTATAGCTGTGCATATCCTGTACAGATTCTGAAATACGCATTCTACCGCTATCTTGTAGAGATACATTGGGTTCTAAGCCAATATTTCGGTAAGAGAAATTGCTAAATAAGGGTGGCGCATGACAAGAAGCGCATCGCTGATTAAATATAGATTTTCCAATTTCTTCGTCTGCCGTAAAAGCATAACCTGCTTCTCCACGCTGAATTCTGTCATACTTTGAATTTGAAGAAACAAGCGCCCCTAAAAATTGAGCAAAGGATTTAAGAACTCTTTGTGTTGTTACGGCTTCATCACCAAAGGTTTCTTTAAACATTTTTCTATAAGATGCATCTGCCGAAAGGAAGGCAATAACATCATTCATATTTCCATCCATTTCCAAAGAATCATTAATAGGAGCTAAAGGCTGAACTGTAATATGGTTGATTCCTCCGTCCCACATGAAAGAAGTTTGCCAATTCAAATTAAAAAGAGCGGGGGCATTTCTTTTTCCAAACTGTCTGTCAATACCATGACTTCGGGCATGAGCAGCATTGGCAAATGCGGCAAATTGCTGATGGCAACTGCCGCATGAAATAGAACCATCCCTCGATAATTTCTTCTCATAAAATAATCTTCTTCCTAAATTAAATCCTGCATCTGTTAAAGTGTTTTCTTCAAAATTGTACACTGGCTGAGGCCATCCCTGAGGCACAGTGAAGGTTACTCCTGTTACTTGAGGAGATGGGATTTGAGGATCTTTTGAGCATTGAAAAAAGAATAATGTCAAAGACAAAACCATCATCAAAGCAGCTATTTTATTTTTTGCTTTCATTGTTAATTCGTTATTATAGAAAACATATCAGCAAAATTATCAGCCATTTTTTTCGCATCGGCTCCCGGTGCATGAATTACATATAGTGAAGAAAAACTAATGTTTTGTGGACTGGTGAACCATTCCAACACATCTGCTTTAACTTTCAATTTTGGTGATTCAGTTTCTGATACAGTCATTGCAGTTGGAAAATCAAGACCAACTGTTTTTAATACTGAGTTACTACCTGAAAATCCACCCACGTGATATAAAACAGTTTTGTCAACTTCAGGAGATTTACTTGAATAGCCCTCAAACTTCGCCATGATATAACCTGTGTTCCAGTTCCAAAACATCCCTTTAGCAGGATCTAAGTCTCCTCCCTGAATTCCTGTGACATTTTTTACGCTGTCCACACCAATCATAAAAGAAATGGAGATATACTTTTTAAAAGGCACATTTTTCAACGGAATTTTTAGTGTGTTGTCATTGAATGCCGAAAGCAGATGATAGCTTTCACTTTCCGTATATACTGAATTGTCATCCGCAATCAGTTTAACATTACTGATGTAATAATTGAAAGTGGAAATAGTAAAAGTATCTCCATTTGCGTTTTTATACTCGGAAGTTTCCAATACCAAAGCACTGTCGCCCACCGTGTTTTTAAACAATAAATTGAAAGCGCCTGTTGCAACAGGAGGTATATTAGTATCCTCTTTCGGCTTATCCTTTTTACAAGAATTGAAGGCAGTCGCCACTAAAAAAATACCAAACCACTTTAAAAGTGATTTATGAATCAATTGTTTTTTGCTCCTTGCTGAATCCATTTTAAAACTAATTTGGTGGTACAAGTGTCTAACTTTCCTGATGTTGGCATCGGAGCTGTATTGGAAGTCATAGAGGCATAAACAATGCTTGACTTCGGATCTCCTAAATTGATATAGCCTCCACCTTTAAGACTGTTCAGCGATTTGGTGTTTTCTAAATTGAGTCCGCCGGGTGGATTGTTTCCTGAGTGGCAACCTAAATTAGAACAGCTTTTGTTAAAAATGGGTTGTATGTTTTTACTGAACGATATAGTATCCGGAGTAGAACAGACATCTGTTTTACTGTTATTATTATCGTCAATAACCGTTTTCGTACAAGAGAAAAAAATTATTGATGACACACTAAAAATCAATATGTATTTTATCATAAATTATTTTTATTCAAAATGAAACATTCCCGGCAGGTTCCCCGCAATTTTTGTCGCCAAAGCATTTCCGTTATCAGAAACGCTGTTTAACTGTAAATTCAGTGCATTCGTAATATCTACGCCGTCAAATATTTTTGAATAATCAATTATCATGTGCGCATATCCTGTGCTTCCTTCCATGATGCTAAAATTTTCATCAGGCATTTGCACTTCAACATAATGAGCGTTTGTTCCAACCTTATAAGAGAAGTCAGCCATTTTCATACTATGATTGTAAGAGGTGTCAATTTTTCCCTGAATATTGGCGAAAATATATCCATCGGGTTGAGAGGTATTCCCAAACCACATTTCACTATGGTTTAAAATTGTAGAATCGCTTGGCGTTGTCGATGCTAAAGCGTTAGTAGTCGCATCCAATCCTACTTTAAAACGAACGGCTTTGTAATTCCCTACTGGTACGTTATTAAAAATGAAAGCCTCCGTCGCCAAATCTTTCAACATTTTTCCTTTCGGCACATCCAATAAAGAACCATCTAATTTTACCAATTGAATTCCTGAAATATACAATTGCGCAAAATCCAAAGACATTGAATCGCCGTTGGAAGCCAAATAATTTTCGCCGTAGTCTTCCACTTCGCTATCTCCAACATTGGTGTGTAAATGAAAGGCGAACTTTCCGTATTTAATGGTTTCGGTGGTGTCGTTTTTTTTGTTGCAGGCACCTAATAATACTATTGCTGCCAAACTTAACATTAATCCTTTTTTTCTGATTTTCATATTTTTTGTTTTAAAAAGTTAATGCCCAATAAGCGTTAATACTATATTTTATAGGAGATTGTATTCCGTTTAGGTTTTGATATAGTGGCAAACCAAATTCTGCTGATATTTTTTGATTTTTTAAGCCCCCTCTTAAAGGTTGCCAAGTAGTGCCAATAAAAACAGAAGCTGTTTGCCCCCCATAATTAGCGGTATTTGCAGAAGGTTCGTTGTGTCGGTATAAAGAAGTATCAACTCCTTGAATCTTGCCGCTAATTGCATATTCAACACGTAAAGAGGAACTCAGAAAATTTAACCACCGATAGGCATACCAAGCATTTCCTGTAAATTCATTGCCGCGACTGTATCCATATTTATTGTAGCCAAGATGAATATTGGCATTGCCTTGCACTCCAAAAGTGTATGTTTTTTTGTGGTACAAATAAGTTGCTCCCGGTAGAAAATCAAAAGTGCCTGATCCTAATTGCATCATGTATGACAGGTGTTTCCCTATATACTCGGTCATTCCGTTACTTTCTCCCAATACGTCAATACTCCCCGTAGGAATAGAAAATCCAATATTCATCAACAATTTATGTCGAGTCTCATTAACCAAAGAGTAAATACCATAAAGCTTTACATCTCCAAGCCCCTGTGAATTCATTTGGTGAATATTAGAGCCTCCCATTCCATGATCATGGTGATCACTCATGCCAAACATGGTCATATTCATTGTATTTTGATTGTAATTAACCATTGCCATTAAAGTGAGTCGTTTATTAATGCCATACATCAGCATTAACATATGCATATTCATTTGCATACTTTCAGGAGTCATCAAGTAAGTCTTGAAAACCTCGTCACTGGTAACGGAAGAGTTGCCTTGATAAATACCTTTCATCGCCATATTCATATAGCGATAAGAAAGCATCCATTCTCCTTTAGAGTGAACGTGTCCAAGCATCACTCCTGCCGGAAGAGCTACTTCGTTATTACAGCAAGACGATTCGCAAATCTGCGAGCTATCTTGTTGCGCCATAATTTCTGCTGAATGTATAAATACAAACAGAAAAAGGCATACAATTGAAAATCGCATTAAATACCTTTGAAATTAAACATTGATTTATGTGGCAAACGCCAGTAATCAACATTTGGGCGGCTGAAAAACGCCTTGAGGTAAAGAGGCGGAAACTGAAAATGAATAAGCGGTTGAAATGCCAGTAGCTATGGTGATTTGAGAATGGAAAGAATAAGCAGTTTCTGCAAAATATTGTAATTCAATCTTCTCCTTTGAATCCTTAGAAAAAGGTGTTTGTTCCCTTTTTTCTTCTTTCTTCAATTGCTTTTTTAAGTGGCATTTCCCGTCACAATGCATTTTTGGTTTTGCTTTGTTCTCGCAATATTTACGGGCTATCTCGGTTTTGTTGAGTTGGTAATTCACCACAATAAAAAGCTTGCTGAACATTTGCATTGAAATGGCAAACAATAATATTATGGAGAATACTCTTTGAATCACCAGACAAATATATAAAAATCCAAGTGGTATGAAAAAATAATATTTTAGGAAGATGAAAAACATCCTCTTACTGCTGATTTCATTTTGTTTCTTGGGAAATATCTATGCTCAGTTCCAGTGGGCAGAATTAGGTGTTAGCGGACTTAACTGATAGAGATAATTCATTTTCTATAATTAGTTACGTCAATAATGGAAAATAATCAACTTTGAATTTTCTCTGCATTTTTTGAGTACCATATAATAATGTATTCGAGTATCCCTTTTGCGATAAAATATTTTTAATCTCTTTCTGATGGATATTTTCACAGTTTAAACCGAAATATATTCCAGACAAAGATTGCTTTTTGAATTTTATTAAATTTCCATTTTCCACATTAACATTGATTCTTACTTCTTCTTCGTAGTCCCACTTGATGTATTTTATACCAAGCATAAAATCCCTGATATTTGCCACGGGATGCTCAACGGTGTTGTAGTAAAAGGAAAACATGAATCGATGGTCAGCCAAGAACTTTTTATGAAGGTGAATGATATAATCTCCCAATCAACCCGTTCGGAGGTTCCCCACTTAAAAGAAAACGAAAACCTGCCCCTGAAGATATTTATTAAATGCGACCATTGTGGTTCACCCTTCACCGGATATTTAATGAAGGCAAGGGGGATTTATTATTACAAATGCCGCCAAAAGGGATGTCCCAATAACAAAAGTGCAAAACAGATGAACGAGTTATTCTTAAACCTCTTGGGAGAATATACGCTGAAAGAAAAGCTTATGAAGGTTTGTCGCTTTCATTTGGAACATCTTTTCTCCTCGGTAGCCAAAGAGCAGGTTTCAATAGAACAGGCTTTAAAAGCAAATCTTACCGAAGTGACCAAGAAACTGGAGAAGATAGAAGAAAAGCACTATGCTTTAGACGAAATGAATAAAGAGACCTTCGATAAATTCTACTCGAAGTTTAAAAAGGAGCAGGAAGGCATTTTGATGGAATTGGCAAAATTACCAAAATCGAGTTTGAACATTTCCGGTATTATAAAATTAGGTTTAGAAAAAGCCCTAAGACTCCCTGAATTATGGGCTTCCGGCATTATCAGACAAAAGGAAATGTTACAGAATTTGGTGTTTCCTGAAGGTATTCTATATAATCGCGAAACCGACGGAGTTCGAACATTAAAAGTGAGTGAGTTATTTGCGGGAATTGCCCAATTATGTAAGGGAGGGGGAGGAACAAAAAAAGGGACTTCCCCTTTTTTATCAGGTAAGTCCCTTTCAGCGGAGAGGGGGGGATTCGAACCCCCGGTAGGGTTACCCCTACGACAGTTTAGCAAACTGTTAGTTTAAGCCACTCACCCACCTCTCCAAAATTATTTTCACTTACACACAAGCATTTTACTACAAGGCATAAATAAGAACAGCGAGCGCAAATATACGTCTTCATTGGAGAAACAACAATATTTTAGATAATTCTTTGTGTTTTTTTTTAATCGACTGAATTTCAAATTATTAAACAATCACTTTAAAGCCGCACAGTTCAATACACTTGTAGGGCGACTTTCTCCCATTTTATACACAACGGCTAAATACTCCAGTGACGCTCCATTGAATTGCGAGGGAAGAAAAACAGTTACAGTAGTATGTTGCGAGGTTCCTGCTTTTGGCAAAAAATGAATGTTTTCGCCAAATTCGCCGTTTGGCGAAAAACGCAATACTTTTTTGTGATTGTATTTGAAGTTGGTGTCATTTGGATTTACAATTTGAATGGCTTGCACTTCTTCCTGCACTACATATAACGCAATACTTACACTGTCATTTACATTATTGTAAAAATCCACTTTTACATTTACATTGACATAGTTTCCATAAACCTCCTTTGACATTCCGATTCCACAGACCGCAGGTGTTTTTTGAACAGAATCAATTGCTGCTTTCCAATTGTTGAAACTGGTTCCATAATTGACTAAACCCTCAGCAATAGATGGGTAGGAATTAAAACTATTGTTGCCATTATTGTCAAACATACTCTTAAAAGATAGTGCTGTGGTGGTAAATAATGTACTATCTAAAAACGTATCTGGAAACAACAGCATTCCGTGCAATTTATTTGCATTCACGCCATTGGAAGTGCCTGCAAGGGCCGGATTAAATACAGCGCTTTCTTCATCATCACTAAAATAGTTGAATTGATCAGCAAAGAGATACACAAATGAATGGTGTTCAGAAGAAACGACAATTGTATCGAAAATTTTCTGCGTGTTATCGACTTTACATCCGCCAAAAAAGCAGAAAAGGAGTAGGAGGAGAACTAAGGTTGGCGCTGTCTTCACAAAATGATAAATATTGTCTTAATCAGGGTAAATAAAGGTACTGTTATTCTAGTCAAAGCAAAATAAATATTTGCTACATATTTTACTTTCTCTATTGATTAAAAAAACTAAATTTACGCCTACTTGTACTATGAGAATTTTAAGCGCGGTATTTTTTGTATTATTCACGTCTTTGCTATTTGCGGAAGGCTCTGTAAAAAGCATTGAGTCTATTAAGAAGGAATTGAGCATTGCCAAATCAGATACATCAAGGCTTCAAGCTTATTTAGATTTATCATTGATTTACAGAAAAACCAATGCAGATTCAGCATTGTACTTCGCCACAGTGGTGTACAATGAATCGAATGACAAAGAATTAAAAAGATACCGAGCTGATGCCTTATTGGCGCAAGGTATCGCAATTTTCAGAAAAGGTGATTTTAAGGAAGCATTGCGCTATTTTACTAAGTCTTTGAATTACAGTGAGTCCACCAATTATCAAAAGGGGATTTCTGCCTCTTACAATTCATTAGGTGTATACTACTATCAAATGGCTAAATATGACTTGGCTGTTGTAAATTACGAGAAGTCGATCGCCATTTCTAAAAAAATGGGGGATCAGGAGGATATCGCTAAAACAACTGGCAATATCGCAAGTATTTACTCTATTAAAGGTGAATACGATAAATCCTTGGAATATTACCATAAGGCATTGGAAATAGCGACTGAAATCAAAAACATGGACCAAGTTGGTTTGTTGGTCAATAAAATTGGCAATGTATTCAACGACAAAGGTGAATTTGTGCAGGCTTTCAGCTACTACGAAAAGTCGCTGGAGATTTATCACAAGATTGGTGACAACCGCGGAGAATCTAACGCATACGCAAATATTGGCAACATTTATTTCAAACAAGGCAAATATGTCAGCGCACTCGACGCTCATTACAAATCATTGAAAATCAATGAAAAAATGGGCAACAAACACGGTATTGCCAATTCATACCTCACTATTGGCGCTATATATAAGGAGCAAAAAGACTACGTAAAGGCCTTGGATTTTTACAATAAAACACTACAGATTGTTCAGAAAATGGGCGACAAGGTGATTCTTTCTTTTACCATGCGCAACATCGGGGAGATCTATCAGGTAATGCAAGAAAAAACTTTGGTCTTAGATTTCTATACCAAAGGTCTTGAGATTTCAACGGAAATTGGTGATGTATCTGGAGTAAGTCAATCTCTTAATTTGATTGGCAACTTTTACCTGAATGAAAGAAATTTCGAAAAAGCAGAAGATCTTTTCAAGCAATATCTAACACAATCTACAGCTTTGGGTGATAGAAACGCTATAGCGGAAGCCTATACCAATGTTGGCATGGCCTTACTGGAGCAACGAAAAAACAAAGAAGCGATTGAGAGCTGCAAAAATGGATATCGAATTGGAAAAGATTTGGGCGGACTATCTATAAAAGAGGCGTCTTGTGAATGTTTGTACAAATCATTTGAAGTTTTAGGAAAAACAGATTCAGCACTTCGTTACTTTAAGTTGTTTTACGCATACCGCGATAGCTTACGAAACAATGAGAACTCAAAAGCGATCACGCGCCACGAAATTCAATATGAATTTGACAAGAAATTTTTATCGGACAGCATCGCTGGTGCGCAACAAAAAGAATTGGATGAATTGCGCTATCACAATGAATCGCGAAAACAAAAAGTGATCATATATATTATTTTGGGAGCATTTGTCATTACGCTGATATTGGCTATTGGCATTTTTACCAACTACAGATTGAAACAGCAAAGCAACCGAATTATCAAGAAACAAAAGGAATTGGTGGAAGAGAAGAATGCCGAAATCATGTCTTCCATTCGCTATGCGCAGCGCATTCAAAACGCCTTACTGACCAGTGATGAACACTGGGATGCCATTAGTCAGGAACACTTTGTTTTTTTAAAACCCAAAGATGTGGTGAGCGGTGATTTCTACTGGGCGCATTATTTCAATGACAATTCTGCTATATGGGTGGCTGCCGATTGCACTGGCCACGGCGTTCCGGGAGCATTTATGAGTATGCTCGGCATAGGCTTTTTAAATGAAATTATTGTAGAAGACAACGTTCTTTTACCCAATGAAATTTTAAATAGATTGCGCACAAAAATTATTAATGCCTTGCGTCAAAACGGATTGCAACATCAGCAAATGGACGGCATCGACTTGGCTTTATGTATGTGGGACAAAAACAACAACAAGCTTACGTATTCAGGAGCAAACAATCCGCTATGGTTGATGCGTGCTGGTCAATTGACAGAAATCAGACCCGACAAACAGCCTGTAGGATTTTTACTTGAAAATATCTCTGAGCCATTTACAATGCATGAGCTGCAATTGCAAAAGGGAGATACTCTTTATACTTTTACTGACGGATTTACGGATCAGTTTGGAGGGGTAGAAGGCAAGAAATTTAAATTCAAAAGGTTTAGAGAGTTGCTGAGTTCTGTTCAAAATAAAAACATGAAACAGCAGAAAGAAGCCATTGAAAACGCATTTGATTTATGGAAATCCGATTATGATCAAGTTGACGATGTTTGCGTCATTGGAATAAAAGTGATCTAGCGCAACTTCTCCACCTAAAACACCACTATGAACATGAAGCAAGTATTGACATTTTCTTTAATCCTCATTGCAGGTCTGATTTATGGCCAAGCAAAATTCCTTAGTGATGCTGGTATTGCCATAAGTGTGGGCGATTTTCAAGAAGCTGAAAAAGCCATATTAAAAGCACAAGATGCAATTTCGCAAAAACAAATTGCAAATGAGGAAGTGGATAGTAAGGACTTGCGTAAATTCTGGAAACAGAAATCACACATCTACATTCGTCTCGCAACAAATCAAAAAGATTCTATTTTAAAACTCACTCAGCTCGAAACCAGTAAGCAAGCCGGCTTGACTTATTTCGATGTCGACAAAACAAAGTATTTTGAAGAAGAAGTAAAAGACGATCTAAAAGCTTTAAATACTGAATATTACAACATAGGTGTTGAACACTTTAACGCCAAAAAATTCGACAAGGCATTAACGATGTTTGAAAATGTCACAACAATCAATAAAGTTCTCGGCTTGAATGATTACAGAGCACTTCAAAATGTGGCTTATGCCGCACTATATTCTGAAAATTGCAGCAAAGCAATTCCCGTTTTCACGCTGTTAATTGACAGTAAATACAATGGGCAACACAATCTGCAGAGCTACAAAAAGGAACTAATTCGTTGTTATTCCAAAGAAGGAAAAAAGGAAATAGCTTTAGAGAAACTGAAAGAATTTAATACAGGAGACAGCATTGATGTAGAAATGCTAAAAGAAGAATTGGTGCTTCTAATTGAACTAAAGAGAACAAAGGAAGCTATAGTAAAAATGGATCAAATAGTACCTTTGGCAAAAGAAGATGCACTTACCCTAGAAAATATAGGGAAACTATATGATCAAGCAGGGGAGAAGGAGAAATCTTTGCTTTCATATAAATCTGCCTTAGCAATTGATGCCACACGTCCTGATTCCTATTACGGCATAGGGAAAATCATGTGCGACGAGTTCAATAACATCAACAAAGAAATTAATGCTTTGGAAAAAAGCAACGAAGGCATGCGCACCCTGCACGGTACTAAAAACCAAGATGAAATCACTAGCAACAACAAATTAATTGACGAAAAACAAAAAATGGCTGAGCAAAAAGCCCAGGAATCAGCAAGCTACATTGAGAAGGCTCTAGAATACGCACCCAATGATCAGCAAGTACTTGACCTGTTGTTACAGATTTATCAAAACTTAGGGCAAAGCGAAAAAGCTACTGCAATTAAAAGTAGAATGACTAAATAAATGAAAGACATTTACAGGATTATAAAATCCTTGATCCAGTTATGGATCATCAAATATTGGTACGTTTTTTCATTAGCATTGATCATAGGGTTTGGAGGAGCGGCATTTCGATACAAGAAAGAACAAGAAATAAAGCACTTTTCTTGCAATTTTTTGGGCTGTACCTTATTACTGAATTACTCTTCTCTTTTTGTTTACTTAGCACCAATTATCAATCAAATTAACGAAGGAGAACAAGTAAAGGCAGCGCAATTATTGGGAATGAAAGAAAGAGAATTGCAATTTATTACTAGAATTGATATTCAAGCGGTAAATGAAGTAACAGAAGAATCTGATGTGCGTTACGAATTAAATTTGATCATTGATTTAGAAAAGGACACAACTGGCCTCGCGAGCTTCGAACAGCATTTGGTCGATTACATTAAAAAGCACCGTTTGCTGGTAGTACTGCAAAAAGATAAAATGGATACTTATCTTAAGAATAAAGCGGTTATAGAAAATAACCTCATTAACACGGATTCACTCTTACGCATACTGCCAAACGCAGATGTTCAAAATGGAGAGATACTGCGGAAAAGAAAAACAGAAATGCAGCTTGAATTAAATAATTTGGCTAGCAAAAGTAGAAAAGTATTTGATCTTGAAATTATTCAACATTGCAAGGAAACACTTGTTGAAAAAGTTGAAAAATATTCGGTATTCCTGCGCGTGTGGCTGCTATTTTCAATGCTGACAAGCGTAGTAATTGTGTTTTTAGTAAGTAAAGAATTTCGTCAAGTCTTCTTTATGGAGTAGTATTATTCTATAAAAGCCTCGGCAGCACTTTCGTTGTGCAAGCGATCAACCGCAGTTACCAAATACTTGTATTGATTTTGATTTGCGCTTTTATCAAAATACATATTGTTCTTCACTAATGCCACAATGTTTTTTGCGGAATTTATATTGGGAGTTTCGTTTTTCAAAAAACGATATACTACATAATAAAAGGGCAAATTGTCTTCATTGCTATTGGCAGCAGTTTTCCACTGTAGCAAAACGCCCTCAATGCTTGATTTCAACTGAAGATGATCAGGAGCTAATGGAGGAATACTGTCAATCCATTTCATCGCAGGAATCAAGGATGGATATTTATACAAACTACTTTGAAGAGAATCTTGAATGCTTTGAATGTTATTTCTGAACGTTTTAGACCTAAAAAACACATTTCCATTTACGCATTCTTCCAGTCGATTCAACTTAATTTGCTCCAGCACCTCAGTCACTTCAAAATGCTGTTTAGCGTCTTCTTCAAGTCGAAACAAAGCCTGTCCAATATAAATGTGCCCCTTATACTCGTGAGATGTCCACCAACTCAATAGATTTGAGTACGAAGCAAAAGTGCTCTTTCTGCTCCAATACAATTGAGGTACTACGTAGTCAATCCATCCTTTCTGCAACCACTTTCGAGTGTCACAATACAAGTTATCGTAGCTGGTTTGTGCGCTTTCTGTTTGCGAACCAGCGGCATCTTGATTGGAGTTGCGCCAAAACGCTAATGGACTGACGCCGAATTTGACGTAAGGTTTTGCGAATTTAATTAACGCTGCTGTTTCTCTAATCAATTCGTTGATGTTATTGCGCCTCCAATCGTGAATCGATGGAAATTGTTCGGCATGTTTTTGATAGCTGTCTCCGTCTGCTATTTTTTCTCCTTCTATTGAATATGGATAGAAGTAATCATCGAAGTGAATCGCGTCAACATCGTAATTATTAACGATTTCACCAACAATATTTAATATGTGCTGGCGTACTTGTTTAATGCCCGGATTGAAATATACAGTGCCTCCGTATTTAAAAAACCAATCTGGATGCCTTTTGTATAAATTGTTTTCGCTTACGCTGCTGAATTGAATACTTGACACCGCTCGGTATGGATTTAACCAAGCGTGAAATTCAATATTGCGCTGATGACATTGTGCTATCATAAAAGCCAATGGATCATAATTCGGCGCCAAACCTTGTTTTCCCATCAAATATTCAGACCACGGCGCAAATTTACTGGGATAAAACGCATCACCGGAAGCGCGAATTTGAACCACCACGCAGTTAATGTTGTTCATTTGTAGTTCATCAAGCAAGCGAATGAATTCAGCTTTTTGCTCTAATTCAGGCAAAGCTTTCTTTGACGGCCAATCCAAATTAGTGAAGGTAGTTATCCATGCTGCGCGCAATTCGCGCTTTGGATGCAAAGGAGCAACAAATGGAATTTCTGTTACATCACTATTAACTTTCGACGCCAAACAATGATCTTGATTTTTTGCTCCTGCAAAAAACAGGATCAATACTATGCCAAATGCGAAAATCATTTTAACACTCATAACAGTAAAGGTAAGTCTAGGTTGAATACAAAGACTGGAAAGTGCTTTTCATTTATGAACATTTTGGTATCAAGAAGGCTTTTCGTAATTCCACACTAAAGTCTTATAATTAATATTATGTTAAATAGGAGTTTTAGAACAAAGCCCAATAACAACAAGGCTTACATGATGCATCAAACTCTTACTACTCCGTTTTTAGATTATCAAAAGTTAGTCTCTGTAGAAAAAGTGTATTTAGTAACTCGCTTGCCAAAACAAGGCTGATAAACCAAACCAATCCCGCATGATTAAGTCGAAAACATCCATAAACAAAAAGTTTATATAT
Organism: Flavobacteriales bacterium; assembly: GCA_947444925.1. Lineage (GTDB taxonomy): Bacteria > Bacteroidota > Bacteroidia > Flavobacteriales_C > JAHEZL01. The sequence continues at coordinate 37,945 of CANFBW010000009.1, forward strand.
AATTCGTTAATAATTGAAATACAGTAATTTAAAGTATATACAGAATTATATTCGGACGAATTTACAATCAATTAGGACGGCTTCTATATCAATCAAAAAGCAATCTATTGGGTGCTGTTGTACATTTAGCTCATCTAATAACACATAAACCAAATCTCTAACAATGAAAAAAAACCTTACAAAACTAAAAGCATGGCTTGCCTCGGGCTTAGTGCTTGTTGGATTTGTGGCAGACGCGCAGCTTACTGGCTCGTACGTCTTTCCTCAAAATACAACATACAGCTACGGCCGTAAACCTGCGTCGCCAAATTCACAAGACGCAATGGATTCATACAATTATTGGAAAACAAATTTCGTAACCTCTTCTGGAGCTTGCGGTTACAGAAGAGTAATTTGGGATTATTATGCTGGTGGTCGTGGTGCTACTGACAGATCATCTACTGTATCAGAAGGTATTGGTTACGGAATGCTACTGGCTGCTTACGCAGGTGACCAAAGCTTATTTTCTGACTTATGGAACTACTACAAAGTTAACAGAAATGGAAATGGCGTTATGAACTGGCAAATTCAAAATTGTGGTGTTGTTGGTGCTGGTGGCGCTACTGATGCTGAAGTTGATGTTGCTATGGCATTGGTCGTGGCTTCTTATCAATGGCAAAGCAATGCTTATTTGAATGATGCTAAAAGCTTGATTTCTGTTATTCGCAACAAAGAATTTGAAGGCTCTATTCAAAAGCCAGGCGATAACTTTGGTGGATCAGCTTTGGTTAATCCATCTTACTTCGCCCCTGCTTACTATAAGGTATTCAAGACGCTTGAACCTGCTTACGCTAGTTTTTGGGACGCTGCTGTTACAAAAGGTTATCAAATTATAGCTGCTGCCGATAAAAACAACAACGGATTGGTTCCCGACTGGTGTGATGCTAATGGAAACTATTCTAATCTTGCCAATGCTTACGAAGGTCAAGGAAGAAACTTTATCTACGATGCTGTTCGCACCCCTTTTCGTTCAGCGATCGATGTTTTGTGGTTCGGCAGCGCTGACGGCGCAACATATTGCACCAAGCTAATTGACTGGGCATACAACAACCATAACGGAGGAACTCAGTCTTTAGGTTCTAGTTATAACGCTACAGGATCTAAATTAGATGCTTCTCACAGCAATACTTTTGTTGGCTGTTTTTCAATTGCCGCAATGGCTGCAGATGCAACAAAAGGAACACACAGTAGCGCAAATTATTTAAGTTTCTTAAACAATGGATATACCGACAACAAAAACACAAACCCCGGTTATGGCCAATATTTCAACGCTACATTTAAAGTGATTTCACAATTCGTGATGACTGGAAACTTCTACCTTCCTCCACCTGACCAATGTACCGCTCCTAACTTAGGCGCTGCGAAATCTCTTTGTACTGGAAGTCCTATTGTTTTGAACTCAGGCATTGCAGGCGCAACTTCTTATTTGTGGAGAAAAAATGACGTTGCTATTGCGGGTCAAACTGCATCAACTCTTAGTGTTACGACTGCCGGAACATACGAAGTTGTTGTCACTCAAGGAACTTGCGTAAGAAGAACTTCAGTTGAAGTTGCGTCAGCAACTATTGCTGCAGATTTCTCTTACAGCATCCAAGCTTCAAAAGTGGTGTTTACAAACACTTCATCAGGTGCATCCAATTACACTTGGTCATACAAAAAGGGCGTTGCAACAGCAGTTACATTCGGCACTTCACGTGACACCAATGTTACTTTAGCTTCGGCGGGTTCTTATGACATCACTTTGGTAGTTACCAATGCTAAATTTGGCTGTGCTGGCACATCTACTATTACTAAGAGAATTGTTGTTGGTGCAGGCGCAGGATGGGTTGCCGACGACTTCAATGACCATTCCTACTCTGAGCCTTGGGTGGCGCAATTGACCAACTATAGTGCTTTGCCAAAAACATATTGCTCAGCAGCTGACGCTAAATTAGCAGGTATTCCCGCTTGCAGCAATCTACCATGTTCCTATTTTGAAGTAGCTTGTATTGGTGGAGCTACACCAACCTACCAACCTTTTGGTATCAACCTGAGAGCAAATGATGCTGCAGCTAAAATTGATTTAACTGGTGTTCCATACTTAAGTATGAAAATCAGATCTACAAAAGCTGTAAATCTAGGTGTGGGATTGAACGATGGAACAATCACTTGTGGACGTAATTTCATTAGTATTCCAGCAAACAAAGACACCATTGTTAACTTGGACTTTAGTACTTATTTAACTGGATACAACCCTGGCCCCCCTGTTAACGCAGCTTATCCAATGGACTATACTCAGATTCAAGCGATTCAATTTTTTCCTTACGAAAAATCAGCCCTTTTCACAGGTACGATCAGTATCGACTGGATTATTCTCGGAGGAAAAAGTTTGCCAGCTCCTGTTTTCAATTTGAAAAAAGACCTAAACGGTTATTTGGTTTATGAGAATCCGAATGGTGACTTGAAAACCTATGTTACTGTACCAGATTGGAAAAAGAAAGTTAGATCTTGTACTGCAAAAGCAACATTAACAGCAAATGCTTGTTCAGCTTCTGAAATTCGCTGGTTCAGCGGTGCATCTCAAATTGGAACAGGAACAACTATTTTAGTTGACCCAGGTATTTACACGGTGCAATTGATTAACAACGGAGGTGTAACTACGGATACAGTTGAAGTTACTACTTCAGAAACTGTAGCCGACTTCAATGTTGACCGAACAAATTACGAAGTTCATTTAAGCAACAACTCTACAGGATACCATACTTTTACTTGGGCTTATGGCGATGTTGTAAACGACATTGCTGGTTCTACTAAATGGGACATTGGTTACCACAACTACAAAAAGAAAGGCGTAGGCACATACCCTATTGTGCTGACCATCGTGGATACTTTATGTAATGTAACACAAACAAAAACAATCAACGTTGTTATTGCTTGCGACAGCTTGGTTACTAAACCAGTATTTGTAACTATTGACACAGTTGGTTGCGCTGGAGACATTGTAACGCTTAAGATTGCTCCAGTTGCCAACGCAACAGGCATCTATGGATGGTTTGGTCCGGCAGGAACAACATTTGCTAAAACTGTTGGAGATACTTTGTTATCGAGAGACGTAACCTTCGGATCACTAAGCGGACCGCTTTCGGTTCAAGCTTACAATGATTGCGGACAAGCTGCTCGCTCAGCTCAAGTTAGCATTAGCACTACTCCAATATCCACTTTCACCTATAGCGGCAACTATTTAGATGTATCCTTCTTTGCTGACCACATTTCTGCTGGCTCAACTTATGCGTGGACATTTGGTGATAACGTGGGCGTTAGCACAAGTTCGGGACCTTTGTACTCTTATGCAGATGGCGGTGCGTACAACGTATGCCTTACAGTGAAAAACGAATGCGGTACTGCTGCAAAAGTTTGTGATAATATTGGCGCGTTTGGAGTTGGCATCAATGAATTAGATAAAATCGGAGGAAGTGTTTATCCAAATATTACTTCTAACGAAATCACTGTTCGTTTGCAAGGTGCTTCAACTGTACAAATTGTCAATATGATTGGAGCTGTTGTTTCAACGCGAAATATCACTGACAAAGCTACTTTTGATGTGTCTGCATTACCAGCTGGCGTTTACTTTGTTAACATTCAAAAAGGATCTGAAAACATGGTGAAGAAATTCATCGTTCAGTAATTCAGTTTCACATTAAATAGAAAAAGGGGCCTCGTGCCCCTTTTTCTATTTTTAATAACCTTTCACAAAAGAGGTTGCCCCGCTTCTACCCAAGCACTGTACCATAAACTGGAAACAAATTTTATGGATGCTAGCATTTGTGCTTCTACCATACCATTGATAGAGCTGTTGTATGCAGCAACATACTCTCTGCTAAAAACCTTTTGCTTCTTTCCGGAGTGGATATGGTACACTTGATCTTTTAGAAATTGTGTACGCAATTTCTTGTCGTTCGCTAAAACCTTTAAACTTAATGCATAACTGTGCTGTAAAATCGTCCAAGTGTATTTTAATGGATCTGGAATATAACCAGCAACAGCCATATCAATGGCATAGCTATCCAAATATCTTTCGGGAATTTGTGTTTCCCAAAGTTTGTGTATTCCTTTTTGCTGTGTCATTTGCCCGTCGTAATTTTCTGTTACATGTAAAGGCACGCAAGCGTCAGAAGCATAGTGACCAATGTCGGCCGACAATTTGATGATACGCTCTTTATCCTTATCCTTAAATGCTTTCACTAAAAAATAGTAGTTCTCTAAAATAGCCCATGGTAGAGTACCATATGCGTGCAGCGTGTCTTCTGAATATTTTTGAACAGCATCTTTCCAGTGCATTGGCAAACTGTCGAAAGGATGTTTGAGGTCGTAGTGGTCAACATCAAGATAATGTAAGCTTCCCTCCTTTTCATCGCTGTGCTTGCGAAGGTCAGGATCAACAGCATGCGCAGTGATAAAAACTACGTTTTGTTTGTAAAATGTTCCAAGGCTTGGCGGCAAGGCATATACCGCTTTCTCGTTGATGATTTTATGAGCAAAAAAACCCCAGGCATGCGCAGAAATTGGAACGAGTAAAATGACGAAAGCCAAAAGGCAATGACCCGATCTGGTGTTTTGACCTTGGTACTGCTGCATAAATGGATTTATTTCACTGCTGCGCTCAAAAAAGGAAGGGACACTACTATTGCTTTTAAGTTTTTGTCTCTGACTTTAATAAATATTTCACTGTTGACACTCGACAATTCAGAACTTACATATCCCATTCCAATCGCTTTCTTCAATGTTGGCGACATGGTCCCGGAAGTAACGATTCCTATTTTTTCACCGGCTGAATTCACTATTTCATAATCGTGTCGAGGAATACCTTTGTCTATCAATTCAAAGCCAACCAATTTTTTTTGCACACCTTCCTCTTTTTGCTTTTTCAGCGCTGCACTATTTACAAAAGATTTAGAGAATTTGGTGATCCAGCTCAAGCCTGCTTCAATTGGCGATGAGCTGTCATTGATGTCATTGCCATATAAACAATAACCCATTTCTAAACGTAAAGTATCACGAGCCGCCAACCCAATGGCTTTAATATTTTCTTGTGCGCCCGCTTTCATAATGGCATCCCAAACTTTTTCAGCATCGCTGTTGTATACATATATTTCAAATCCGCCTGCACCAGTGTATCCTGTTGCTGAAATGATAACGTCTTCAACTCCCGCAAATTGATCAATTACAAATGAATAGTACAACATAGTCGACAAATCAACCTTTGTCAAACTTTGCAATATTTTTTTCGCTTTTGGACCTTGCACCGCAAAGAGACAATAATCATCAGAAATATTGCGCAACGTCGCGCCAAAAGTATTGTGTTTATTGATCCAATTCCAATCCTTTTCAATATTTGATGCATTTACCACTAACATGTACTCAACGTCTGAAACACGGTATACCAGCAAATCATCGACTATTCCTCCTTTATCGTTAGGCAGGCAGGAGTATTGTATTTTGCCATCTGCTAACTTTGACGCATCGTTTGAACATACTGCTTGAATAAGCGCAAGAGCCCCTTCACCGCTAACCAAAAACTCACCCATATGCGAAACGTCAAATACGCCTACTGAATTTCGCACGGTTTCGTGCTCAGCGATTACACCTTCGTATTGAACCGGCATATTGAACCCAGCAAATGGCACCATTTTCGCCCCTAGCTCAACATGTTTGTTGTTTAAAATCAGTTGTTTCATTTCAGTAATTTATCAATTGCTCAAAATAATTTAAGTATCGGTCTTTTTGTGATTCAACAGAATATTTTTCTATCACCGTCTCTCTTGCATTTTTACCCAGTTTCATTCTTAGTTCTGCAGACTCAACGAGTTGAGATATCTTGTTCACCCATTCTTCCTCGGCAACAGCCAAGTATCCATTTACACCATCTTGAATGATGTCTGAATTTACGCCTACTGGAGACATGATTGTTGGTATTTCCAATGCCATATAAGACAAGCCTTTTAGTCCGCATTTCCCCTGCGCCCACTCATCGTCAGGCAAAGGCATAATGCCAATATCGAAACTGGCAAGAACATCAACTTCAGTGGCGCTGGTCCATTGTATCCCTTTAATTTCCAATTCATTATTACTATAATGAGGATCTCCCATTACTTTAAAATACACTTTATCCCCATATTTTTTTTTGATGATCTTTAGTATAGAGATGGCATATTCAAAATGTTTGATGGTTGTTTTGCTACCGCTCCACCCAATGCATATTCTTTCTGGAGCAACATACTTATGTCTGCGTTGGTGTAAATCAGTATCAATAGTTGTTGGTATGACAACGACATTGAAATTGCTCTTTTTTGCAAATCTCTTTAAGTAATTATTACCTGCAAAAACCATATCAGACAAAGCAATGATACTTTCAACCTTATTGGGGTCTTTCAAAAATTTAAAATTTTTATTGCCTTCTGATACATCCATGAACCAAATTGCATCGTCAAAGTCGAAAACAATTTTAGCTTTTGATTTTTTAAACTGCTTTTCAAAAAAGGTAGAACCCAGCATAAAAGCTTCTCTATGAATAAAAACAATGTCATAGTCAATTGCACTCTTCACATGTTTCCATCTTTCTTTCAATGATTTCAATACTACACTTAGCTTCTTAAGCATATTGCCCGACTGATAAAAGAACTGATCGTCGGCTTCAGAAATAACATAGGAGAGATCACAAACCCATCCTCTTTCTCTAAAATAGGGCATATACTGCTCAAATCGATAGCGCTGGCTTGGAGACCTATCGGGACGGTGAGCGGCTATAAAAAGAATTTTACCCATAAAATAAACTCCTTGAAAGGGAGGTAATTGTTTTGTTATGAAGCCAATGCCCCTTTTACTGCTATCTATACTTCACTTCGCAAGAGTCTTTCTACTTTGTCAAAAATATAAAAATTACACAAAAGCACACCATAAATACTAAAGGGCTTTTCCTCGTATTTAATTATCTTTGTTTCCTGATTATGAAAAATGAATTAAAAAACGCCCCCCGTTGGATCATCTTAGGAAGCGATTTATTGATCAGCGCTATTTCCGTTAGCGCTGCTTTTCTTTTGCGTTTTGATTTCCGATTGAGTTCCGTAGAAGTGGACTTACTGCTGCAAGTTTTACCAGTAATATTAGTTGTGCGTCTTTTGTCGTTTCTTATTTTTAACTCATATGCTGGACTCATACGCTACACTGGATCAAAGGACATTCAACGCATTTTCACAGTGATCTTTACAGGAAGCTTTTTTTTGTTTTTATTAAACAGTGCTGCTTTTTACACTGGCATCAAATTCAATATCCCGCGAACAGTAATCATCATTGATTTCTTAGTGTCACTAATGCTATTGGTGCTATTTCGCATGAGTATTAAAATTTCGTACGAATACATCACAAATGGCACAAAGGGGCGCGCTTCGATTATTATATATGGTGCGGGCGAGTTTGGCACCATCACTAAAAGAGCACTCGATCGCGACGCCGGAACGAAATACACAGTGGTCGCATTCGTTGACGATTTAAAAACAAGAACAGGTAAAACCATTGAAGGCATTTCTATTATAGGTGAAAAAGATTTGGATAAATTCATTGAAAACAAAGACATTCACCACATCATCATTGCCAATCAAGCGCTATCGCCTATTAAGAAAAAGGAAATTGTTGATTTTGCACTTACCAAAAACATTAGAGTACTCGACGTGCCGCCATCCAACAGTTGGATCAAAGGTGAGCTGAGCTTTAAGCAAATCAAAAAAATAAAGATTGAGGACCTTCTTGAACGCGAGGTAATTAAACTCGACAAACAAAAAATACAGGAAGTCAATCGCGGAAAAGTGATTTTAATTTCTGGAGCGGCTGGATCGATAGGAAGTGAAATTGTTAGACAAATTGCACTTTACGAACCGAAGTGCGTGATTCTTTTAGATCAGGCAGAATCTCCTCTTTACCAAATTGAAACAGAATTGTATGACAAATTCAAGCACCTTAATGTTGAAATTGTGATGGGTGACATCTCTAATGCCACCCGCATGAAAATGTTGTTTGCCGCCTACCAACCAAATATTATTTATCATGCTGCCGCATACAAGCATGTGCCTATGATGGAAAACAATCCTGCTGAGGCCGTTCGTGTTAATATTAAAGGCACGCGTATTCTTGCCGATCTTGCTGTTGAATTCAAGGTAGAGAAATTCGTTATGATTTCTACCGACAAAGCAGTGAATCCAACCAATGTAATGGGGGCTTCCAAGAGAATCGCTGAAATCTATTGTCAATCGCTCAACAAATCAACAAGTACTAATTTTATCACCACTCGTTTTGGAAATGTATTGGGATCAAATGGATCTGTCATTCCAATATTTAAAAAACAAATTGATGAGGGCGGACCAATTACGGTAACTCATCCCGAGGTAACGCGGTATTTTATGACCATACCCGAAGCCTGTCAATTGGTGCTTGAAGCGGGTGCTTACGGCAAAGGCGGAGAGATTTTCATTTTCGACATGGGAGAATCGGTGAAGATTGTTGATTTGGCTAAAAAGATGATCAAGTTGTCACGTCTTGAACTCGACAAAGACATTGAGATTGTATTCACAGGATTGCGTCCAGGCGAAAAGCTCTATGAAGAATTGCTAAACAACGAGGAAAATACCACCAAAACCCATCACGAAAAAATAATGATTGCTTCGGTGAAAGAATACGATTTCGCAGAAGTAAAAGAAGACATCAACGAAGTAATAAATCTATACGACAACAACGACAATTACGCGTTGGTTGCAAAAATGAAGCGCATTGTGCCAGAGTTTTTGAGTAAAAATTCGGCCTTCGAAAAACTTGATGCCTAACAATAAAAATGGCGACACTTTTTAAAGCACCGCCAATTTACAATCAATTAATTTCTGTTATTTAATGAAATCAAAATAACCTTTGATCGATTCCGCTATTTTGTCATTTTCAATTAAGAATCCATCGTGACCATACAACGATTCAATTTCATGGTACTCGCAGTTTGGGATATTGTCTTTCATGTGCAATTGCTCAGAAATTGGGCAAAGTAAATCCGAATGAATACCGATAATCAATGTTTTTTGTCCTATTGATGCCAACGCTTCTTCAATGGTATCATAGCGATTGCGTGCGATATTGTGTGTATCTAAAACCTTCGTTAATTTATGGTACGAGATCGCATTGAACCTTTTGGCCAGTTTATCGCCCTGATATTTTAAGTAGGTGGTAACTTTAAAATCTTTTGAAATATTTTCCGACTCCTCCTTCTGTCTTTCGTTGTACGCCTCGTGGTTGCGGTAAAAAAGCAAGCCTACTTGGCGAGCACGCTTCATACCTTCAAATCCAGCCTCCTTCGTTTCTTCGCCCCACGTTGCATCCAATTCAATTGCTGAACGATGCACCGAATGTATGGCAACACCCCATGGCGCTTCTTTTGGCGATGAACACAAAATACTCATATTTTCAATCACGCGCGGCTCCATCATTCCCCACTCCATCACCTGATAACCACCACAAGATCCGCCGATGGCCATTTTTATTTTTTCAATACCCAGGTGCTTTCGCAACAAAACGAAACTGTTTACCACGTCGCGTATGGTTACATCTGGAAAGGAATAATAGTATTCTTTTCCTGTTTCAGGATTTATGGAAAGTGGTCCCGTTGTGCCATAGCAAGACCCTAAAATGTTCGCGCAAACAATAAAGTATTTATTCGGATCAAAGAGTTTGCCTTCACCAACCAGTCCATCCCACCAAACAGCAGGGTCAGAATTTGCAGTTAAAGCGTGACAGACCCAAACTACATTGGACTGATCATCATTCATTTTACCGTAAGTATGATAAGCCAAAGTCAGTTCAGGCAAATAGCCTCCCAACTCTAACTCAAACCTACCAAATTTATGAAATTGCTTTTCCGACACGCTTCAATTTTTTAAAACAAGGTGTCAAAAGTAAATAAAGAAGTGGAAAGTAAAAAGGTAAAAACAATGTAGCCTGCTCCTTCTTTCTTACATTTGTCAAAATTCAGGTCATGGAAAATACTTTGAGCACCAACAGCAAGCATATAATTGCGGAAGAAGAAAAATATAGCGCCCACAACTACCATCCTTTACCTGTAGTGCTTTCAAGAGGAGAAGGCGTTTTTGTTTGGGATGTAGAAGGCAAAAGATATTACGATTTTTTATCGGCTTATTCAGCCGTTAACCAAGGTCATTCGCACCCTAAAATTGTTGCGGCATTGGTGGCTCAGGCTCAAACATTGGCGCTTACCTCACGTGCATTTCACAACGATGTGTTTTATAAATTCTCAAAATACATCACTTCGTACTTCGGTTTCGACAAGGTATTGCCTATGAACACCGGTGCTGAAGCCGTTGAAACAGCTTTGAAAATTTCAAGAAAATGGGGTTACGAGAAAAAGGGAATTCCTGCCAATAAAGCGCGTATCATTTTTTGCGAAAACAACTTTCACGGAAGAACCATCACCATCATCAGTGCTTCCAATGATTCTGATGCCACTAAAAATTTCGGACCATTTACGCCAGGGATCAGCTCAATACCCTACAATGATATTGCTGCATTGACCAAGGAATTGGAAGACCCTAATGTCGCAGCTTTCGTAGTGGAACCTATTCAAGGTGAAGCGGGAGTGTATGTTCCAGAAGATGGATTTTTAGCCAAATCATATGCTTTGTGTAAAAAACACAATGTGTTGTTTGTGGCCGATGAAGTACAAACCGGAATCGCGCGCACAGGTAAGTTAATTGCCTGTGACCACGAAGGCGTGAAACCCGATATTTTAATTTTAGGTAAAGCAGTGAGTGGTGGTGTTTACCCCGTGTCTTGCGTATTGGCGAACAACGACGTGATGGATGTAATTCATCCGGGAGAACACGGTTCTACCTTTGGTGGAAACCCTATTGCGTGCCGCGTTGCCATGGCTGCACTCGAGGTGGTTAGAGAAGAAAAACTGGCCGAACGATCTGCGTATTTAGGAGAAATTCTGCGTCGAGAATTGAGTGCCATTAAATCTGATATGATTTCTATTGTTAGAGGAAAAGGTTTGCTCAATGCTATTGTGATCAAACCAAAAAATGGCAAAGAAGCTTGGGATGTTTGTTTGAAATTACGCGACAATGGATTGCTCGCCAAGCCAACGCACGGCGATATCATTCGCTTTGCGCCGCCATTAATCATTACGGAAGACCAACTAATGGAATGTGTAGACATTATCAGAAAGTCTCTTTCAGAAATGGAATAATTTAGTTTTTTTGCCCCCTCAGCATTTCAGGGTAAGTCCAACCTTTCATTAAAGCATTTATGGTTTGCGCTATGCGTTTTGCTTTTGTTTCAGGTGTTTTCGCACTAGACACGTGCTTTGAGAAATAGTTGCGATGTGATGGTGTCAAGTCATTAAAGTGCTTTAAAGCCAATTCCTCCTCCTCGATACAGGCCAGTAAATCGTCGTCTATTTCAATTGGATCCTTATCTATCTCCAATTGCAATTGCAAGTCCTCCCCTATTTTTTTGCTAATGCCTTTGCGCATCTGCGCATTTAAAGCGAGTATGTATTCGCCTTCGCCCATAGGCATGATGGCAATTTGTGCAATGGGATATTTATCAAGAAAGCCTTTTACTCTAAATGACTTTTTGGATTCCTGATTTAATTTCTGCGCAACAGCAGCTGGCACAATAACATAGGTCCATCCTGTTTTGTCTGCATTTTTCGCAAACTTCTGTATTTCCGCTACAAATTTTTCCATTTGTCCAAGCTAAAACGATGAGCATACATCAAATTCAAAGTAGCGAAAGAGTAATTGAAAGTACTTCCGTTTCTGGACCCCAAAGGAATATTGTCAGCAATGAAAATAAGTCCATAATAATTTTCGTCGTCGTTGTAACCAAAAGCACCGCGTGAAAGGAAATTAAAATTAACTCCAGCCTGTACACGTGGCGCAGGATTCCCTTGTAAGGTATAGCGATAGGTTTGCGCTACCAAAAATAAATTTACCGATAGAGAGGCAAACCAATGTTTTTTAAACACGTAGGTATATGCATAGCCACCTCCTGCACCAAAAGTGAATGCCGACATACTTTGCACGCGATGTTCAGCCGTGAATTTAGTAATCACCATCGATGGCAATAATGCCGAATCGCCATTGATACCAAAGGCTGACCAATTGACTCCAAAGATCGGAGCGCCCGCACTTTTAAGTTGGCGATCGGTTTGAGAGAATGATGCTTTATAAGAAAACTGCGTCTTGTTTCTATTGAAATAAAGCACCCCGCCCAAACTTGCTACTTTGATATCTGGACGAATGTAATAGGCATTAGGATTATTAAAATTAAGCAAAATATTATTGGAGTTTGCCAAGTAATACCCATTGTAAAATTGAAACCAAACATCAGTCACTGTTGATCTTCCGTACATATTGAGGCGCAAATCAAAGTGCCTTGTTTTTCCTTTTTGATATTCGTCAACGGGAAATGGAGTAATCACGGTAGCTAAAATATTGAGCCATTTATAACTAATGCCGAAGCCGATTTTGAAAGGATTGTTGATCGTGTAGTCCAGTGTTTTATTTTTTCCTTCTACCTGTGTAAAGTCGTTGGATTTAAAATTTCCGTAACACTTCAGTGTAATGTCATGGCGAAAAGATTTAATGTAGTTTGTATCGAACTGTATTTTTTTTGACTTGTCCTTTTCAACTGCTTGTGCAAACAACACCAAAGGAAAAAGCAGCGCTATGACAGCAGGGAATCGCCCCATTTTACAAAGACATATTCAACACATTCATCAGTTGCGATGAACGATTGCATGCATAGTTTTTGCCGTCGAAAGAAGCTACCCACTGTATACCACGAATGGCATTTGTAAAAAATATCTCATCGGCTTTTTTCAGCATATCCACATCGACCAAGGCTTCTTTGATTTTCCCAGGGTGCATTTCCAGCAACACTTTTCGCATCACACCGTCGATACATCCTTCATCTAATGAGGGCGTAATGATTTGGTCGCCCAAAATCACAAAAACGTTGGAACTCACAGCCTCACTCACTCTGCCGGCGTCATTTAAAATAACAACGTCGTCAAAGCTGTGTTTTTCAGCGAAGAGTCCAGCCAAAATATAAGGCAACGAATTGGTGGTTTTTAAATTTGAGAATTTCTGTCGACTACGCAGTACATCGCTATACAAGCCAATATTCAAGCCTTTTACATTTAGTTCGTAGTTGCTTTTATCGAGCTGCGCTCCTTCAATTAGGAAGGCGCATTTGTGTCGCTGAGGCACATACAACCCCGGAGAGTCGCGGTATATCGTAAGTCGCAAACGAGCATCGGGGAAGTTGTTGCGCACAAAAACCTTTTGCAATTGATTTTCCCAAAAGGCTTGGTCAACGCCAGTGCTGTCAAATCCTAAAAAGTCCAGTGTGTATTGCAGTCGCTGGTAATGTTTATCCCAATGCAAAACCTTGCTGTTGCTGACTTTTAGCGATTCAAAAAGCGCATCACCAAACTTAAAAGCGCGATTATTGGAACTGAATAACTTCTCGCCATCTTCTACTAAAAATCCGTTATAATTGGAGTAAACATGCATTGCTAGCTCTATTTGATTAACTCTAATATAGAAAGATTCATTTGATTCACATCAATTTTAATCCCCTTTACTCCTGCCCCTTCAGCACATACAATATCACGTTGTTTGTCACCAATGAAATAAGATTGCGCAGGGTCAATATTGTACTTTGCCAAAGCTCTTTCCACCATCAGTGAACCTGGTTTTCGGCACAAACATTTTTGCAAGTCGCTGTGGTGCGGACAATAATAGATCTCGTTGATTGGCGTGCTGTTGGCTTTAAACGCTTCTTCAATATGGGCGTGTAATCGCTCAACGTCTTCACCGCTATATCTCTTTTTATCCATACCGCCCTGATTGGTAATCACAATCAATTGGTATCCGCGTTTTGTGATTTCGCTTGCCATTTCAAAAAGATTGTCGAGAAAACGAAAATCTTCCATTCTATATATGTAGTCATCGGGATCGTAATTGATCACACCGTCTCTATCTAAAAAAACTGCTTTGTTCATCAAAATATTTCTTGAACCATATTAATAAAACGGGGCAACAATTCAGGTTTCATCAAAATAGGAAAAACGAAACCGAAAACCGACCCCCAAAAATGCGCATCGTGACCAATATTGTCGTGCCCCTTTTTACTCATGTAAGCAGAAAGCGCTAAGTAAATCACTCCAAAAACAACAGATGGCATTGGTATAAAAAAGAAAGCCACTTGTCCGTCGGGGTGTAACAAGATACTCGCAAATACCACTGCACTCACGGCGCCAGAAGCGCCAAGCGCATTGTAGTTATGGTTGTCGCGGTTTTTGGCAACACTGTAAATGGAACTGAAGATCATGCCTAAAAAATACAGCAGCACAAAATTAATAGGGCCTTTTGTAGTGCCAAAGATTTGCGCGAAATCAAATTCGACTTGAATACCAAAAGAATACAAGGCCAGCATATTGAAGGCCAAATGCATCCAGTCGGAATGTAAAAATCCACTTGTTATCATTCGATGATACTCCTTACGGTGCACCACCTGATAGGCATTTAAAATGTATTTGTACACCAAGTCTGTTCGGGTAAATCCCTGATAAGAGACCACCGCAGTTGCAATGACAATGATTAAAGTAATGCCCATACAACGAATTGATTATTCTTCAAACTCTTCAGATTTCTTCAGCGCTTTTTTCTTTTTGCCTTTGTTTGCACCACTAGATCTGTCTTCTAAAGAACCGTCTTCAAGGTATGGAAACACTTCTGTGATTGTTGTTTTATTAATCGCTGGCAATTCCCACTCTACGATAGATCCTTCTAAACGTGCTTCTGTTTTTTCGTAAGCTTCTTTCAATGAATCTGCTGCTACCAAATAGTTCTCTGTGATTTTGCGCTCCTTTCCTGAATCTTCATCTACTGAAGAATAGGTCACTTTCGCTTTGTAGTAAGCTTGTGCGCCATCTTCAAAAATAATGTCGCTGATGTTTGTTTTGCTGCACGACAGTAAATTGTATTCTGGTATCGTTTCCTCCAATGCTGCTTGCAGCCTGGCTTCCGCCTCGGTGAAAGACATTGAATTCAAAATATAATTTTCACTTTTTTTGTAGATACTTCCGTTCTCAGCTTGCTTTAAGTAGCTGATTTTACAAATAAACCAATTTGACATCTCGAAAAATTTTAAATTAATACAGGGGTAAAATTAGACTTTAGAGTTTAGACTTTAAACTTTTTTTCTACATTTGACAAAATTAAATGTCAATGGATCTTCTGATAAAGAAAGCAAGCGTAATCGATCCAAATTCTCCTTTCCACAACAAGCAAGTAGATATTTACATCAAAGGCGGCAAGATTGTCGAAATAGGCAACCTTAACATTAAAGGTGTAAAAACCATTGAATCTACTAAATTGTGCGTGTCTCCAGGATGGTTGGATGTTAACGCTAATTTCTGTGATCCAGGTAACGAACACAAAGAAACATTGGCCAACGGAATACTCACCGCAGCCAAAGGTGGATATACAGGAGTAGTGCTCTCCCCTTCTACACAGCCCGCTATTGATAGTAAATCAAGTGTTCAATACATTGTCAACCAAAGCGCAAATCAGGTGGTTGATGTATTTCCAATGGGCAATTTATCTGCCAAAGGAAGCAGCAAAGACTTGAGCGAAATGTACGATATGCAACAGTCGGGCGCGATTGCCTTTTCTGATGGTAAGCATGCAATAAGCAATACCGAGCTCATTAAATTGGCTCTTTTATATACTAAAAAATTCGAATCGCTGATCGTGTTGTATTCTGAAGATCCGCATTTGGCGAACGATGGTATGGTGAACGAAGGCAAGGCAAGCGCGAGTTTAGGCTTGAAAACCCGTCCCGCTATCGCCGAAGAAGTTGCCATTGCCACCAATCTCTCCTTGCTCGAATACACCCAAGGTCGCTTGCATCTTTCGCTGGTATCTTCAGCGAAGGCGGTTGATTTAATTAAGACTGCAAAAAAGAACAAACTGCAAATTTCTGCTGACGTAGCGGTGATGAACTTAGTGCTGAATGACAGTGCTACAGAATCGTTTAACTCCAACTACAAAGTATTGCCGCCATTGAGAGATGAAAGCGATAGAAAGGCATTGGTCGCTGGATTGAAATCAGGCAGCATCGACTTCATCAGCAGCAACCACGAACCACAAAACATTGAAAACAAAATGTGTGAGTTCGATCAAGCTGATTTCGGCGTGGCAATTATGGAAACAGCTTTTGCAGCGCTGAATACTTATTTATCAAAAGAAATTGAACTCTCTGTGTTGATTGAAAAAATATCCATCGCCCCACGCAAGGCTTTTCACATTGATGTACCTACCGTGCAAGTAGGACAAAAAGCGAACCTTACTTTTTTTGATCCTTCTCTAAAATGGGAAGTGAAAGCAAAGGACTTACAATCAATGTCAAAAAACAATCCTTTCATTGGAAAAACATTGATCGGAAAAGTTATCGGTGTATTCAATAATGGTAAACTACTGTAGACTCAGTATTTACGAGCTCCTCCTTAAATAATCGCTTTTTTGTTTTCCACAAAATTTAGTGAATAATTAATTCCTAAGTCTATTGTGAGATCTAATTTAAATCGAAACATTTACACAAAGGAACAGGACGAAATGCAAGAAAACGAATTCAACGAAAATCAAGGGGAAATCAATAGTGATATTGAACGTTTTGAGCAGATGCTGGCACGAAACGATTTGTATTATTTCGACCGCGAAAAGTTTTCTGACATCATTGAGCACTATGCCCAACAAAAAGATTTCCAACGTGCAATGCTCGTTTTGAAATACGCCAAATCTCAACACCCCGAATCTAAAGAATTACTGTTGTCGGAGGTACAAATACTTACCGGCAACTACAAATTCAAAAAAGCATTGCGCCTTCTTGCGCAACTTGAACATGAATTACCATGGAATGCCGAAGTTTACATGACTAAAGCTACCGTGTTAAGCAAGTTGAAATTGCACGAACAATCCATTATTTATCTTCGTAAAGCTTTGCAATTCTCTGAGCACAAAGACGAAGTGTATATCATGATGGCATTTGAATATCAGTTTTTAGAAAACTATGACAAGGCCATTGATTATTTTAAAAAAGCGATGAAGGCCAATCCTGAAAACGAAGCGGCACTTTACGAGTTGTCTTATTGCTTTGATACTTTGGACCGCAGTGAAGAGGGCATCGAATTTTATATGGATTTTATTGATAGGAATCCATACAGTGATGCATCTTGGTACAACCTCGGGACGCTCTACAGTAAAATCAATAAACTCGAAGAAGCGATTGATGCTTTTGACTATGTCATTGCCATCAATGAATATTTTACAGCTGCTTATTTCAGCAAAGCCAACTTACTTGCTCACCTTGAGCGCTACGAAGAAGCTATCGTCGTTTATAAAGAAACCTTTGATCAAGAAACTCCTAGCGGCGTGGTGTATTGCCACATTGCGGAATGCTACGAAAAACTAAGTCACTTCGAGCTGGCATTAGAGCATTACAACAAAGGCATAGCTCTTGATCCTGAATACGGAGACTCTTGGCTAGGTAAAGCGATTTGTCTTGACGAACTCAACAGAGATGAAGAGGCGTTCAAATGCTTGCAAAAGGCAATTGATATTGACCGAGAAAATGCTGATTACTGGTATGCTTTCGCAGAAATTGAAGACAAATTAGGACGCACTGAAGATGCCATTGCCTCTTTTCAAAAGGCACTCGCATTGAATTCAGATGAACCTGAAATGTTTTTGGAGTTTGCCGACTTGCTGATGAAAGAAAATAATTTCAGCGCAACCATTGAAGCCATTCATCAAGGTATGATGCAGCACCCTGAATTTCATAGATTTCATTATTACCTCACCGCGGTTTACCTAGAAAAAGGCTCATTCAACAAAGCTTATGAGCATTTTGAAAAAGGATTGATTATGGATCCCAAAGACTGTAACTTTCTATTTGAAATCCAGCCAGAAGCAAGCAGCAATCAGAACATCTTAGAACTTATTGACTTATACAATAACTAAGATTATTGATTGACTTAAATCTTCACAACAATCAACCTGTTTAATTATAGTGATGCGGAATTTGTATTTGAAACAAATCTAGTAAGACTCCATCGTTGGATCAACATCCTCGGCCCACTCTAAAATACCACCAGTGAGGTTCAGTAAATTGGTATATCCAAATCTTTCTTCCAAAGCAGAAATCACAGATGCAGATCTTTTGCCGCTTCTGCAATACAACACCACCGCTTTGTCTTTTGATATTTTGTCAACATTATTCAATATCAAATTCATTGGAATGTGCTCTCCTCCTATTGTCGCAATTTCCAATTCATACGCTTCACGCACATCGATCAATTGAAAATCTTCTTTGTTATCAAGTTTCGCTTTTAGTTCAAGCGCTGAAATGTTTTGCATAATTCATTGTTTGAATCAAAAATAGAAAATAATAGCAACTTCCTTTTATCTTTTTACTTTTACCAAAACGTAAAAATTTATTTATGATTGTCCAAGACCTACTAGATCTGCTTACAAATTTAAAGCCCACCATGGAGGCTTGGATCACCGAATACCAAACAACAACGTATTTCATATTGGCGTTGATCATTTTTTGCGAAACAGGATTGATTGCCCTCCCCTTTTTACCAGGCGACTCATTACTTTTTACAGCCGGTTTACTTTGTAAAACATTAGGTGTATTGAATATTTGGATTCTTATTCCTTTGCTTTTTTTCGCTGCAATACTTGGCGACAACACAAATTATTTCGTAGGTAAATTTTTTGGAGAAAAGGTTTTTGAAAACAAATGGCTCAAAAAAATAGTGAAACGAGAGTACTTAGACAAAACGCATCTCTTCTTTGAAAAGCACGGTGGCAAAACCATCATTATGGCGCGCTTTGTTCCAATCGTTCGCACCTTCGCTCCTTTCGCCGCAGGTATTGGCAAAATGAACTATGCAAAATACATTACTTTTTGTGTTGTTGGTGGATTGGCTTGGGTTAGTGGCTTGACGCTACTGGGCTACTTTCTTGCGGAAAACGAATTCATCAATGCCAATTACGAAAAGGTGATTTTAGGAATTGTACTGTTGTCAGTACTTCCTATCTTGATTTCATTTGTGAAAAGTAAATTCACAAAAGAAAAAGCACTGTAGTCAATACTTACCTTCTTTAATAATTATGTCTTATGGATTCAGCTAAAACGTACGGACTAATTGGCTTTCCGCTCTCACACTCTTTTTCGGCAGGTTATTTCAAAAAGAAATTTGAAAAGGAAGGCGTGTTGGATGTGCAATATTTAAATTTTGAGATTCCAAGCATTAATGAGGTTCTGGAGGTCATCAAATCAAATCCAAGTTTAAAAGGAATCAATGTTACCATTCCTTATAAAGAACAGATTTTGCCCTTTCTTGACAAACTTGATGAAGCGGCAGAAGAAATTGGAGCGGTCAACACCATTAAGATCTTTCGTGATGGAGACAAAATTAGACTTAAAGGATACAACACCGATGTATATGGCTTCAAAGAAACATTGAAACCATTGTTAAAAAACTTTCACCTCAAAGCGTTAATACTGGGCACGGGTGGTGCTGCGAAAGCTGTGGAATATGTATTGAAAAATATAGGACTCGAAGTTTTGTACATCTCTCGCAACCCTGAAAAAGAAAATGAACGTGCATATAGCGAAATTAATGAAACTGCTATTCGAAATTTTCCGGTTATTGTGAACTCTAGTCCAATTGGAATGTACCCAAACATCGATGCTTGCCCTGATATTCCCTACGAATTCATTGATGAAAACAATTTATTGTACGATTTGATTTACAATCCTGCCGAAACTTTGTTTCTGCAAAAAGGCAGAGCGCAAGGTGCGTTAACGCAAAACGGATTGGCAATGCTGGAATTACAAGCTGAAAAAGCCTATGAAATCTGGACTTCTGATAACTATTCTTTTTAACGCCGCGCCAATCTAATTAACATTGCTTTTTTTTTTGCGTTGCAAAAGCAAATGACATGGCCAATTTACTCTTATATATATGACGCGATTTTCTCAATAAGATTTTGAGGTCCTTTGACTGGCTTTTTTAGCACGCTATCCACAAACACCAATGTTACAGAAGCTTCCACTAAAAGCTCCCCAAGCACGTTGTAAATCTCGGCTTCAAACACAAACTTTACTGCCGGCACTTGCCTAATGATTGTTTTTACTGTTAACAAGTCATCGTACAAAGCTGGTTTTTTATAGTTCACTGTTAGGTTGACCACCGGAAGTAAAAACCCTTGTTCCTCCAATTCTTTATAAGGAAAGCCAAGCTCCCGCAACGTTTCCACTCTCGCTACTTCAAGATACGATGCATAATTGCCGTAGTAAACAAATCCCATTTGATCTGTTTCTGAATAGCGCACTCTAATTTGATGTTCTTTAACCAACATTTAATTGTAAATTATATTCTGTGAATCGACTAAATTTCTCTATTAAATTTAAGTACTTGAAAAATAACAGTTAAGATATCATTTTTGACAGTATTTTTATCAATTCAAATTCCTTTTCAAAAAATAAAAAACATTTTATTTCCATTGTAAACACAAGGAAATCATGCACAAACAAATATTTCTAAAATACAATAGGTAAAAGATTTTTTTATCAACTTTTTTTCGCAATATTTGTTCACCAATTCGGAATTGATTTCATCAAGACGCAGCACCGAATTAAGAAAGGATTTTTTAGTAACTCGCAATCGGAATATTTTAAATGGAGAAGCCACACGAAAAAGCATGGAAAGATTGTCTCGCTGTAATTAAAGATAACGTTAGTTTACAAAGTTTTAAAACATGGTTCGAACCAATCGTTCCATTGAAACTCAAAAACAAAGTTCTCACTATTCAGGTACCAAGTCAGTTTTTTTACGAATGGTTAGAAGAGCACTACATTACCTTGCTCAAAAAAACCATTCAAAAAGAATTGGGCACAGGAGGAAGACTAGAGTACAGCATTATTATGGATAACGCGCAAAACAACACCAAGCCGTATTCCATTAAAATCCCAACATCGGATAAAAAGAACATCAAGAATCCAGCGCTATCAATGCCGCTCGATTTAAATCAAAGCACTATACGCAATCCATTCATTATACCAGGGTTGAAAAAAGTAGTCGTAGATTCACAATTGAATCCAAACTATTCATTCGACAACTTTATTGAAGGAGATTGCAATCGCTTGGCGCGCTCAGCAGGTTTTGCTGTAGCCAACAAACCTGGCGGTACAGCTTTCAACCCTCTCCTCGTTTATGGAGATGTTGGTTTAGGTAAAACACACTTGGCCAATGCCATTGGTATCGAAATTAAAAAGAACTATCCGAACAAAACCGTTTTGTATGTTTCTTCTGAAAAATTCACACATCAGTTCATCGATGCTGTTAGAAGCAATGCACAAAACGACTTCGTTCATTTTTATCAAATGATTGATGTTCTTATCATTGACGATGTACAATTCTTTGCTGGTAAAGAAAAAACACAAGACGTGTTTTTCCATATCTTCAATCACTTGCACCAAAATGGAAAACAATTGGTCTTGACATCTGACAAGCCGCCGGTTGAATTACAAGGAATGGAGCAACGTTTGTTGTCACGCTTCAAATGGGGTCTTTCTGCCGACTTGCAATCACCCGACCTTGAAACAAGAATCGCTGTATTGAACAAAAAAATGTATGCCGACGGCATCGAACTTCCTAAAGAAGTTGTTGAATACCTTGCGTACAGCATTACATCAAACATTAGAGAATTGGAAGGCGCATTGATTTCATTAATCGCACAATCATCTCTAAACAAAAAAGCCATCACGCTTGACCTTGCCAAACAAATGATTGACAAGTTCGTGAAAAATACGGCCCGCGAAGTATCTATCGACTATATTCAAAAAGTAGTCTGCGATTATTTCAGCTTACCTCTGGATTTAATGAAGTCAAAAACAAGAAAAAGAGAAGTAGTACAGGCGCGTCAAATTGCAATGTATTTCTCTAAAAGCTTAACCAAGTCTTCATTGGCAACAATAGGTATGCATTGTGGAGGTAAAGACCACGCAACTGTATTGCACGCTTGCAGAACGGTAAATAACTTAATGGAAACTGACAAGCGATTTAAAGTGTATGTAGCTGACATTGAAAAGAAAATAAATTTAAGCTAAGCGCTTATATTAAAACAAGAAAAAGTCCAGCATCATTGTTGGACTTTTTTTTATTCAATACCTTCCTTCTATATTGTATTCAAATAACAGTCTATGTACGTCGATGAACTTCGCGATTATTGTTTGGCAAAACCTTTCGTTGAGGAAACAACTCCTTTTGGACCAGACAATTTAGTGTTTAAAGTACATGGTAAGGTATTTCTGATTTGCAACATCTACTCCACCCCGCTCGAATTCAACGTTAAATGTGAGCCTGAAAAAGCCATTGAACTGCGCGAAACTTATTCTAGCGTTCAACCCGGCTATCACATGAACAAAAAACACTGGAACACTATAAGCTGTGACGGATCGGCTAATGACGCTACAATCCAACAGTGGATTGACCATTCTTATGATTTGGTTTTCGAAAGTCTTCCGCGAAAAACAAAAGAAATTGTACTTTAGTCCTTTGGACAAAAATGCTATCATACAGGACTACCTTAATAAGCATCAGCTGCTTAATCATCTATCTTAGTGATAACCAAAATTGCGAATGATCAGTTTAACTATGTAAACAAATCCTTTATGAGAATAAGACAAGCTCTTTCTATACTTATTATAGTACTTGCACTTTCAAGCAAAGCATTGGTATCACAATACTTTTCCAGTGCCAACTACAAAAAAGCATTGTGGATGACTACCCGATACTACGGAGGTCAGAGATCAGGAAGCAATAACTGGCTAGTGTACAACTACCTACCCGCTGGAGTAGCTTCTAAATATAAAGGAAAATGTTTTATTGATGACAATGATGCCGGATACGACCTGTCTGGCGGATGGCATGATGCGGGCGACCATGTGAAATTCGGGCAAACACAATTTTATTCGGCATACATGTTATTAAAAGGCTTTGCTGAATTCCCTACTGGATACGATGATAGGTACTCTGCTGCCTATACCAATTATGGCAAAACCGGAAAATGGAGTTGGGAAGAAAATGCTCATGACCCTAATGGCATTCCTGACTTATTAGACGAAGTAAAGCACGCTACCGACTTCTTTATCAAATGTGCTAAAAATTCTTATACATTTTATTACCAAATAGGACAAGGCGCTCCCGACCACACAAAGTGGGTTACAGCTGTTTACATGCAAACACTTCCTAAAGCAGAAGGCGGACAACTTAGAACAACATACAAAAATCCGAACGATGCCTCCATGGCTTCTTTCTGCGGTGCTTCATTGGCATTAATGTCAAGATTGTATGCTAAATACGATTCTGCATACGCCTCCTTATGTTTGACGCATGCAAACTACGCATACGCCTACGCAAAAGCTCACCCTGGTACTGTTGGTTCGGGCGACTGTTGTTTTTATGGAGCCAATGGAAATTGGAAAGACGATTACGCTTCCATGTGCGCTGAATTGTATTGGACTACAAAAACTGAAAGCTATAAAACTGAAGCTTTAAGCTTCTCCGTTCAAGATGCTTGGAATGGTGATATTCACGGAAGCAATTATATTGACTATTCAAACAACGGCGACATAGCTTTGTACAACCTTGCTTTACTAGGAAAACCCAATGCACAATATGCTTTAGGAGATGTGATTTCTAAAATCTATTTCGCAAACGTTGGAAGCGACGGACAATATTCAGGAGGAAATTTAGTTTGGGGACCACTTAGATACAATGCAAATTCTGCATTTTCAGTGGCATTGTGGCAAAAACTAAATGGCAGCGATGGAACTGTTCACAAATACATCTACGACAACATTGATTATATTTTGGGAAAGAACAGTTCAAATCTGTCTTTTGTTGTTGGTTTCGGTGCAAATTGCGCAAAACACCCTCACCACAGAACAGTTTATTTGAATGACAGCGATCCAACCGGAACAGACCTGCAGAATCTAAGTATTCCTGCAAAAAATGCTCAATTCGGTTTAATGGTAGGTGGATCACGCATTCCAAGTCAATACAAAGACTTTGCAAATGAGTATCAATATACCGAAGGCGGTGTTGATTACAACGCTTGTTTAGTTGGCGTTTTAGGTTACATTAATTCCAAACTTGCCCCAGTGGACACAAGCAAATTTAAAGGATTAGGAATTTACGACCTTAACCGCCCTTCAATTTCTGCCTCAGCTTACCCCAATCCTTCTGCTTCTTCATTCACTATTCAATCATCGGTTCCCGCAAACGTGAAAGTATTCGACAACATAGGAAGCATGGTGGCTGAATTTGAATTACTGGACCATAAAAATTTTGGAAGTGAATTTGCCTCAGGAATTTATCATGTGATTTTATGTGATAAAAACAATGTTGTCATCGATAACATGAATGTGATCAAGCAATAAATTCAAGCGATTGTCCGCAATTACATTGTAATTTATTTGATATCGATAGATCTTTCGACACACCTTAGGAATGCTCCATCTGTCAAGAAACTATTTTAGTAAATAGTAGCTCTGTATTCCTAATGCAGCAAGAAGGATCTTAGGTTCTTATCGCACTTTCAATCTCAGACCATCGTTAATTTAACCTTTCCGTAGTTTTGCAACCCTAAAGAAGTAATAATCGTATTATTACATCAATAAGTAGTGCTATTCGAAAGTCAATAAAATTGGACTTCTGGACAGAATTGCTATTTTACAGGATGGATTTACAATCAATGAATTTTACAATGCTTGCGTCTGTTTCCTATATTGGTTATACCCCAATTAGTAGTTCTTAAACCCAACTAACAACACAACCGTAATGAAAAAAAAACTCAACCTCGCATTGATTGTCGCATTTGCATTACTATACTCTAGTGCTTCACTATGGTCGCAAGGCTTCACTGGAGCAGAGTATAAAAAAGCTCTGTGGCTCACTACCCGTTATTATGGCGGACAAAGATCAGGAAGTAACAACTGGTTACTTTACAATCACCTTCCTTCTGGACTTAATGCTGCCTACACAGGCAAATCGTTTATGGCAGACAACGATGCAGGCTATGACCTTTCTGGTGGTTGGCACGACTGCGGTGACCACGTGAAATTTGGTCAAACACAATTCTACTCTGCCTATATGCTGCTTAAAGGTTACTTCGAATTTCCTACCGGCTATGACGATCTATACTCTGCAAATTACGCTGGATACACTAGTTCTGGAAAATACACCTACGAAGAAACGGGGCACGACCCAAATGGAATACCTGATATATTAGACGAAGTAAAACACGCCACAGATTTTTTTATTAAGTGTGCAAAAGATGCGAGTACTTTTTACTTTCAAGTAGGTATTGGTAGCGCCGACCACGCCGAATGGGTGACTTCTGTGAAGATGCAAACACTCGCCAGCGGTTCGGGTGGCGATGTTCGTACTACATATAAAAACCCCGCTGACGCATCTATGCCTTCATTTTGTGGTGCAGCATTGGCGTTGATGTCTCGGGTTTACAGAAAATTTGATCCTGTGTATGCCGACCTTTGTTTGACCCATGCTGTATATGCATACACTTACGCAAAGGCTCATCCAGGTGTCGTTGGTTCTTCAGGAGGCAGTGAATATGGCGCCAACGACAATTGGAAAGACGACTATTCATGCTTGTGCGCCGAATTGTACTGGGCAACAGGAACTACTTCTTACAAAACAGAAGCCATGAACTTCACAATGGCCGATTCTCCAGGCTCAGGTGGTGAGATCTATGGCAAAAACTACGGTTTTGATTACACCAATAATGGTGATATCGCCATTTACAATTTAGCGCTTTTGGGAAAAACCAACGCTGCAACCGTTTTGGCCAGCATCATCAGTAAACACTATTTAGGCAATGTGCAGGCCGACGGGCAATTCAACGGCGGAAACACTGGTTGGGGACCGCTGCGTTACAACGCCAACACTGCCTTCATCGTAGCGCTGTGGCAAAAACTCAACAACACACAAGCAACGCCAAACAAGTACATTTATGACAATATTGACTATATACTTGGAAAAAACACAGCCAGTCAGTCTTTCATTGTTGGCTTCGGGAGCAAATGTCCGACGCATCCTCATCACAGAAATTACTATTTGAGAGACGACAACCCAAATGACGCCACAAAACCGTCAATGACCCCCCCCACCAAAAACTTGCAATTTGGCTCTATGGTAGGCGGTTCTCGCAGTCCCGGCACTTTTTCTGACAACGTGGTGAATTACCAACACACTGAGGGAGGTATCGATTATAACGCTTGTCTAGTAGGGATTTTAGGCTACATCAACTCCATTAAATCACCGGTTGATACCAATAAATTTTCTCCGCATAAGAGTCCAACATTAGGTTTGAGCCAATCTATTTGCGGTGTTGCAAGTATATTACTCAACTCAAACATCGCCACCGACACAAAAAAAACCTTCACTTGGTACAAAGACGCAAACATTGTTTCTGCAGCATCCACTGCAAAAAACACATACACTGTTACTAGTGCTGGAACGTACAAGTGCGTTGTGGATTCAGCTGGAAAATGGAATACACAGGGTAGCGTAGTGATCACTGGCACTATCTCGAAAGTCGCATTGGGTGCAGATGTCGCTTTGTGCAATCCCGCTACAGCTCTGTTAGACATGGGTGTTAGCGGTTCGGGGATTTCCTATCAATGGCTAAAAAATGGCATTATGATCACCGGAGAAACGAGTCAAACTTATACCGCTTACACAGCAGGAACCTACAAGGCAATTGCGAGCGCGAGTGGCTGTCCGTCAACCTCTGACACAATTGTTGTTACTTCAAGTTTGCCAACTGCCGTTTTCGACACCATATGCACTACAGGTGCGGCTTCTTTAAGCATCAGTGGATTAGGCGGGCCTTATGAGTGGTACAACAACATCAGCACAGGATCAGTATTGGCAACAGGCACAAGCTATGCTCCATCAATATCATCAAGTACAACCTACTATGTGAAAGATGCGGGTTCAGTTTCTATTAATGTTGGTCCATCATCAAGTAGCAATGCTTTGGCTAACCCAACCAACGCAGGCGTCGTTGGGATTCGTTTCACGGCGTTAAAGGCTTTCACTATCACACAAATCAAGGTACTTCCCTATGTTTACAGCTGCAATGGTGATAAGGTATATGTGAACTTCGCTTTAAAACAAGGAGGCTCAACTTTAGCGACATACACTTCCGATCAAATTACTTGCACTGGCGCCCAGAGTGGAGCTCCATTTAATACGTACTACACTTTAACCTTTTCGCCTGCCATATCCATTCCTGCCGCTGGCTCTTATGAATTGACACCAAGTACAGGCAACGCTTTGGTTTGGTTTGACAGCGGTGCTAATTTCACAACGATGGATGCTTCGGGGGTAATTGATATCACCGATGATACTCGCGATGATAAAGCGAATTCTTTTCCCGGAATTGTTGACATTAAAATTCAAGGAGGCTCTACTTGTGCGCGCACGCCGGTTCTTGCAGTGATCGACGCAACAAATGACAAATGTTTGTCGACAGGCATCGAAAATGAAAACAGCACTATCAATGCTAGTGTATTTCCAAATCCATCTTCGTCTACCTTTAATTTGAAAACCACACTGCAAGCCAAAGCGCAGGTAATAGATCACTTAGGTCGATTGATGTGCACTTTCAACTCCAATACCAATAATGCTTTTGGTGAAGAATTTGCACCAGGAATCTACCATATCATTTTGTTTAACGATGAAGGAGTGCTCAATACTTTAAATATGATCAAAGAATAAGCTGATTGTCCGCAATCATAACTGTTATTTTAAGATAAGGTGATAGAACCTTCAAAGACCGAAACTTTGTTTCTCCTCTTAATCTCAAATTTCAGGAAGACAAGCATATTCAAAAAAACTTTATCATGAATTGGCCTCATTTGTCTTCCTGAGATACTCCGAAGGATCTAACGCCTCTTGCGGAAGACAATGGGCGCAATTGCGGATAACAGCAAAGAATAATTCACCCTTAGTCAAAAAAAAAAACAGCGTTGAAAGACGCTGTTTTTTTTGATTAAGTTTTCTCGTTAAAACAAAGATGCTTGTACTGAAGGAAGCACATGATTTTCATCTTCAAGCACTTCGAAAGCAATAATGTAGGCGGTGTGCTTGCGAAGATTAATTACAGATCCGTTGGAAAACATCAAATATTGGCCACGGATACCAATAAGTTTTCCTTCCACGACTGGTGTTTTATCAAAACCCACACTTTTAACTTTGTCTAAATATTTTTCAACCGGGTACACAATCTCCGTGATATTTTGATCAGCGTCAGCGTAGACTCTTAAGTCAGCAGGAAGCAATGCGATGAGCTTCTTTTTCAAAGCAATTAAATCTACTTCTTCTCCCCTTTCATCTTTCAACATTTTGTTCCAATTGGTTTTATCGGAGATGTGCTTCTTAAGTTCAATCTCAATAAGTCCAGCCAATTGCCGGTAGGGCACTTTTGCCAATTTAATAGTTTTACGCGCTCCTTGATCTATCCATCTGCTTTGTGTATTGCTCGACCTGGTAACACCCACCTTTACATCGCTGGTTAAAGCTAAATAAACACAATGTGACACATTGTGATTTTCTTCTTCCCATTTTGAATCACGACCTTGATGTTCATGTGCCAAGCACAATTCGGGACGAATAATACATTCAGAATTGCGAGGAGACTTCAGAAAACAAGGGTAACAAAAACCTTGTCCAAAACTTTTTTTAGTGCGTTTATCACATACAACGCAGCGTATCTCCTGATCAAAAGTCAATCGAATATTCTTTCCAATGAAATTATTGATGCAGATTTTCGATTCACCATAATCCAAAAAATACTTTACTGGCGACTGCAACTCCACCGGCATTTTTTCTAATTTACCCTGCCAAACTTTCATATATCTTAAAATTAACAGTAAAAGCAAAGGCTGAAGTCCTTTTGCCTATTGAAATCAACGCAAAAAATTTACAAGGCAACGATACCTTTTATATGCGCGACCGATTTATATTTATCTATCACATCTTCGGGCGACAATACAATCATTGTGATCGTGATACTCCTATATTTCCCAGTACTAGAAGCACGTTCTTTAATCACACCTGTTTCAAAAAGAGGTTTGATTTCCTCAATTTTTGCATCGGGAACAATGAACTTAAACATGTACTTCAGTGGAAACTGAAAGTCTCGTTCAAGTTGTTTTCGCAAACTGGAATATTTGTCTTCTGACATTTTTCAAAGATAGCAAAAGGATCAAAACCATAAATTGATTTATGCCAAAAATAAAGCTTCGGCCTTTGGTTATAAACAGTTCATTTGTAATAACTAGTGTATTTATTCAAGCGCAGCTACGCTTAAAGACCTAATTTTGTCCAAAACCAACTAATGACAACAAGAGTTTTTTGTTTGCTTATTACGCTACTTTTCTTTGTAAATGGACAAAGTCAGACGACCTGCGAAGAATACTACAGCAGAGGAAACGCTAAGTTCAAGATTCAAGATTACCAAAGTGCATTGCTTGAATTTGATAAAGCCATTAAAATAAACCCTCGATATGCTTCTGCATTTTGCAACAGAGGCAACACTAAATGTAAACTCGGAGATTTTAAAGGCGCTATTGCCGATTATTCTAAAACAATTGAATTTACGCCAGCATATGGAGTTGCTTACAACAACCGCGCAAACGCAAAAGATTCGCTGCAGGATTACTTAGGCGCCATAGCCGATTATAATAAAGCCATTCAGTATGCTCCTTTTTATGCCGACTATTACAACAGCCGTGGACTTACCAAATTACTGATTAACGATAGCAAAGGTGCTATTGCCGACTTCACAAAGGCGATTGATGTAAATCCAGTTTTTGTTGCAGCTTACTACAATAGAGGAAGCGCTAAAAGCGCTATCAGCGACAACAAAGGTGCAATTGCTGATTACAGCAAAGCCATCGACATCAATAGCTATTACGCTGTTGCTTACAAAAACCGAGGCGTTGTTAAAATCACAATGGGTGATATTGACAATGGCTGCAAGGACTTAAGCAAATCAAGTGATCTTGGCTTTGATGAAGCTTATGAAGATTTTAAAAGGTATTGCAATTAGCAATAAAAAAGAGGGATGAAATATCATCCCTTTTTTTTATTAATTAAATAGCGTTACTCTCCAGCCCCCAAAACTTTTACCCATCTTCCGCCTGACCGAGCATTGATCTCGTGATCGTACATTGCTTCACAATAAACTGTTGGCAGGTAAAAATCACCTTGATATGCAGCATGCAATATTACTCTAAACTTCTTTCTATCATTAGTCTTTAAATCGAAGTAAGTATAAACCCTGTCGTCTCTGAAGTCAATGTGCTCAGGTTTATCGCCAGCAGCTTCTTCGTCTGACGCTGTAAGATCCATTCTTGTATTTCTAATTTCCCAACCTGAAGGAAAGATTTGCGTCAATGCCATTTCATCCATACCTGTTGGATATCCTGCTGGATTGATTTTTACTTCAGCATAGAAATCCGTACCCTGAGCAATGCGCAAAGGATTGATTTCCTTATTGTCGAAATCGTAGTACTTCACCTGCATCGCAAGCATACTCGCGCCTGACGTGGCATCGCCCATAAGTGGCACACCTTGCATGTAAATTTTCGTAAAAAGCATAGCGCCGCCATTGTTTTTAACTTCAACAGAAGCATTTCTAAATTTCTTAGCGTCGACCACTATTTTAACAACGCCCGCTTTAGATGTAACCGCTATGAATTCTCCGCTACCAATACGGTATTGCGCATTGACTCCATTGGTGTTTCCTCCGCCCGCCCCTACAAACTTACCCACCGCCATCAAGCAATAAGCCGTTGTTTGTGTGCTGTACCAACTATTGCCTTTTAGGTTGTTTGAAATATCGTCAAGCACCCGTTTGGCTTTGTCTTTCCAGCCCAAGTAGGTCATGGCTTCTAAAATCATAGCTTTATCACGTAAATCTGATCCGTAGGTTCCCGACAGTTCTTTGTAGCGTACCACTTCAGCTGTCAACCCTTCCGCCAAAGTGCGGGCAGTTTTATCTTTGCCCGCCAACAAATAGGCAGTCGCCAATCTCCATTTGGTTTCCTGCGTTAAATTTTTCACTTCTTTCAAACGGTTCATCGCCCCCAACTCTGCATTTCCTGATAGCGCCAAAGTGTACAGACGATAAGCTTGTGTAATTTGCTCATCACGTTGAAAACCTTTGTCTTTCCAATCTGAATTGCGCCAAGCATTGGCTGCCTTGCGTTGGTAGTTTACCCACTTATCTTTGAAACCAGATGGCAAGGCATAACCTTGCTTTTCGGCTTCCATCAGAAAGTGCCCAGCGTAGTTCGTTCCCCATTCACTTGGTTCTGAATAATACTCAGGCCAGTAAGACATGCCACCATCTGCCAATTGAAAACCTTTCAGTCGATCAATGGCCGCTTTGATGTTATTCGTTATTTCTGGTTTTTGTGCAGCGTTCAATTCCATTATTTTCATCAAAAATAACTGTGGAAAAACGGCCGATGTTGTTTGTTCTATGCATCCGTGCGGATACTGAATTAAGTAGCGAAGTCGCTGCTCAAGGTTCAACGGAGGAAGCGATGATATCTCAAGCGACACTTTGTTTGTACCTTCCATGCCAACAACAGCAAACTGCTCTTTCCATGTTTGACCGCCACTAACAACACCCGACTTCACCTGTGTAATTTCCGGATTAGAGGCACGCACCTGAATGTCAGTCACGTGCTTTGCACTTTCACCAGCGCCTGTTGCAGTTATTTCAATGCGTCCTGACCCTACGCGCTCATCTACTTGCAACTCAAACTCTACGACCTGATCTCCCTCTTCTGTGAAATGTAAAGTTTTGGTACTTTGTCCGATGACCGTGAAAATACTTGAGTTTTTCAGCTGCACAATAACGTCTTTCACCTTCGAATCCATAGCAAAAACGGTCACCGGCACTTTTACTTTTTCCTTTGGCCCTAGTACTCGCGGCAAAGTTGAAATCACCATCAATGGTTTTTTAACAGCCGTTGTTTTCTCTGTGTTTCCATATGCACCATTGTCACTCGCAACAATCATTGTGCGCACTGAACCAACATAATTGGGCATTTTATATTTATGCGTTTTACTTTGTCCAGGCTCTAAATAGAAGGGGCCTAAAAATTTTACTACAGGCACAAAACGATTTATTTTTTTGCCAGCACCGGCGTTCAAGGCCTCGTCGCCACCCACTGCGAGCAAACCAGCCATTTTGCCATTGTAGGCGCCAATGACGTATTTGTATAAGTCCCAGGTTTTGATACCCAAAGCTTCTTTGGTATAAAATACTGGCCAAGGATCAGGCGTTTTGAAACGCGTTAAATCAAGCAATCCTTCATCAACCACAGCGATGGTATAAGACATGGCGCGACCTTCTTGTTCACTCACTTTAAGTGTCGCCTCCTGCTCAGGCGCCAAAACATTGGCCATTTGCAACAAGGGATGCAGGTGTGTATTTTTGTCTTCTACCAATATCGCCTGCACGCCATACATGCGTATAGGTACGTCATTCGCAGTGCTGTTGTGGGGCTGAATTAAGCTCACATGCACAAAAACATTTGGCGCCATGGCTTCTGTAGCTTCAAAATCAAAACTATTGCCATCGAGCTCGTGCCAGAAGTGACGAATGACCTTTGATCCGCTTTCAATGCTGACCAAAGCCCTGCCTTCTTTTACTTTTGGCAACTGTACTACTACTTTTTCTCCCACATTGTACTTCGATTTATCGGTTGAAAAAGTGAGCATTTCTGGCCCGCCTGGTCCGTGCCCTCCTTCGTTCCACCAAGAACTATAGGTGGTATAAAACACCTTCCCACAACTGTGACCAGAAACAGGATCTGTAATCTTGATCATCTTACGGCCCCATGATGGTTTATCAAAAGTCAAATCGTACAGTAGTTTTCCGTTTTTAGTAGATACATATTCTGTTTTTGTTAAAGTACGGTAGCTGCTTTCAACGTAGTTTCCCGATTCATCTTCATCAGAATAATCCCACCACCATCTCCAGTTTACATCGTAAATTTCGACTTTGATGTTTTGCCTATCAACGGCCCTATTGTTTTCATCTACGGTGGCGATATTGATCACATTTGATTTATCAGAATACAGCGCACCGTTCCATCCTTTGCCTTCCGGAATTTTCACTCCAACATAAGAAGCATAGGGTGAATACAATATTTGAAATTGATCGGTACTAAAATCACCTCCTTGTTCAAATGCGCGTGTTTTAAAAAAACAATTGAGCATGCCCGGCGCTTGCGCAGCAGTGCTGATTTCTGTTTTTACAATTGCATTTCCATTTTCGTCAACACTACCTTCAAAGATATTTTTCTGTTCAGATTCAAAGTGTCTTGTAGGATCGTCAAAAGTGTAATTATCGAAGCCTTTGAAAGCAGTGCTGCCTTCTTTGATATTCATCTCAACATCAACTTTTAAATTTTTAGCCTTGGCACCATGTAACCACTTTACATTTAGTTTCCCTTCTTTGACACCACTCGACTTCAATACCTCGGTGCCGAAATCCAAATTGATTTTCAAGCGATTTGGTTTCACTGTTTCTATTTTGAGCGTTTTTGAAAACTCTGAACCACCGACCTTAATTTTACAAATCCAGTTTCCAGTGGGATCCTCAATATTCGTAGCAAATCGGAAATCATACAACCCATTCACCGACGTGTTTTTGACCCATTTTTTGTACAATTGATCGTTTGGATTATACACCTCGCACAACACAGGATGATTGCCGGGAATAACATTGTTTTTATCCTCAAGCATAAAACTCACATAAAGCGAATCCCCTGGGCGCCATACTCCTCTTTCCCCGTAAATAAAGCCTTTTACGCCTTTCTTATTTTCCGATCCACTCACATCAAACATGCTCAGCGAAAGAGAAGAACCATCGTCAAGTCGAAGGTATCCGCGCTCTTCACCACGTTTTGCAACGAGTAAATATGGTTTTTTCGAATGCTGTAAAGTAACAAATCCATCGCCATCCGTGTGACCACTTACAATCAACTGGTTTTGGTAATTGTACAATTCTACTTCTATTTCAGAAAGTGGTTCAGTGCTTTTTAAGTCGGTCACTGCTACCAGTAGTTCACTGCCATTGCCTCCTTTTGCGATGATTCCCAAATCCGATGCAAGTATATTTCTGACATTTTTGTTTTTCTTGTCGATGTAATAAGAGATGTGACAAGGATTATCGCGCTCTTCCCATTCATAACCATTGTCGTAGTAATAATACTCTTCCTCGTCATAATAGTAATAGCTGTCTGTTGGACCATCGAATTCGTTTTCCTCTTGCTCTTCCATTTTCTTGAAATATTCAGCAGATTCCAATACTTCGGGACAAGCATAAAAAGAATATTCAGGACGAAAACTTAAGTATACTCTATATATAGCACCAGGATCGGCTTTAATGTACTTTGACAAGTCTAAAGAAAAGGTATTCCACTTTCCGTAATCAATAGCACTGGTAGCTGTTAATGCTATTTCTCCACGAAATTCAACACGCCCAACCCTACTCAATTCTCGGTCGCCATCGTACTGATTCACCTGAAAAAACTGCGCAATATTGTTACTGTAAATCTTAACGATTTTAAGATCAATTGCCTTTAAATTCACTGCTTGAAAGGGCAAAACCAATCCGTTGGTACTCGGTAAAATTACACCTGAACCCAAAATTTCTACATTCGGTTTGATGTTGTTGAACATAATCTTTTGACGGTATTCTTCTTTTAAAGCATAACCTTTTACACTTTTAACACCCCGAGTCACCACCAACTCAACTTCACCTGTAACACGTGAAGTAGGAAATACCTTTACCATATTGCCCTGCGCACTTAAACGAACAGCACTGCTGTTGGCAAGATAAATCAACCCGGTAATGTCTACAGAATCACTTAGCGGATCTGAAAAATTCAAAGTAATACACTGTTCGGGTTCATTAACCACTATGGAATTAAATACAGTAAAATCGTTGAGAGAAGGAATTTCAATAGTCAAATCATTGTCGCTATCGGCGCCTATTTGAGTAGTAGCACAGTGCAGTAGTACTGATTGCACTTCCACTTTTCGCTCTACACTGTCAACAATAAATCGGTGGGTACGACCATCTTCCTGATGACTCCAGCTGACGTGTAATTTTTTGTCGTTTTGTGTTGCGCTGAAAATCTTTTCTATTACATCATTCTTCGCAAAGTCAGCACTAATCAGCACTGCCGATAATTGTTGAAATTCAGGATGTTGATTGTCATAAGGATTGATGGATTGTTCACCAATAAAAGCAGCTTGCTTGATAACTTGAAAGGTAAACTCTAAAACCTCCAGTTTTGTTGGTACATCACTTACTAAAGTTGCCAATTGAAATTCAGCTTCGTACTCTGTACCAGAAGGCAAGATGTCTTTCGGACGAAATTCGATCGTGTGTTGATCCAACCAAAATGCCTTTCCTTCAATATTTGGAGAAAACTCCAAAAGTTCTTCTTTTACTGCTTCACCAGGCTTGGCGCTCGGCACCTCTTGCACCAACTGAACTTTGATGGTGGATTGATTAGAAATAATGCCATACGTAAATGCTGAAACATACTTGGCAAAATCTGGATCAACTTTGTTTTTCTCTTTTTTTGCACATGACAATAACGCCATCATCAAGAAGATGAGTGACCAAGAGGACATTTTTTTCATACAGTTTTTATGATTTATGGGCGAAAGGTAAATGGAAACAAAATCACTTGTTAGAGAAAATCAAAATATTTTTATTTTGACGCCATGCATACAAGTAATGTATTTGTTTAATACATTGCCCTTCGCTCAATTGCGGATTACAGAAGGGGCGTTCGCTCTATGAATAGCGTCAATACTGAGGAAACGCAAAACAAATTCAAAACATCAAAACAGTCTGTAAAAAAGAACAATTTGTTGTTTTTGCAGCACAAAAAGTTAATGGCAGTAAACCAATTTCTCTTGTTGAATTGTCAGTTTTCCAAAACAAGTCAAATCGTAGCCATGTTGTTGCATCAAAACTTTAAATTCTTTCTCTTTTTCTGCAGCCACAGCGATCAATAAACCACCACTCGTTTGTGGATCTGCCAAAATGTTTTTTTGATTTTCACCGAGCGCTTCAACCTTATGGCCATAGCTGTCCCAATTTCTATTGGTACCACCAGGCACCGATTTTTCGGATAAATAATGATATACTGATTCAATCACAGGCACATTAGCGAAATCTATTTCTGCCGAAACACCTGCTCCTTCGCACATTTCACAAAGATGACCAAGTAATCCAAAACCGGTTACGTCAGTTAATGCCGTAACAAAATCCATGGTTCCAAGCACTGCTCCGAGGTCGTTGAGTTTCACCATGGAGTCCTTAGCGGTATGGGCATCTTCCGCTCTCAATATCCCACGTTTTTGCGCGGTCGACAAAATACCAACACCCAAGGCTTTCGTTAAAAACAAAAGATCTCCCGCATTGGCAGTGCTGTTTTTTTTGAGATGATGTGCTTTGACCATGCCAGTTACAGCCAAACCAAAAACTGGTTCAGGACAATCAATACTGTGTCCGCCAGCCAATGGGATTCCGGCCTGAGCGCAAATAGCGCGACTTCCTTCAATTACTTTTGCCGCAATTTCAGGCGACAGCGTATTGATAGGCCAGCCCAATATAGCGATTGCCATCAGCGGCTTTCCGCCCATGGCGTAAACATCACTGATTGCATTTGCGGAAGCAATGCGCCCGAAATCAAATGGATCGTCAACAATGGGCATAAAGAAATCGGTGGTGCTGATCAAACAATCTCCATTTCCAATGTCAAAAACAGCGGCATCATCACGCGTGTCATTGCCAACTAATAATGCAGGAAAATGTGCAGGCGAAGCTGCATTTGAATGCAGTATTTTATCTAAGATCGAAGGCGCTATTTTACATCCACAGCCTGCGCCATGACTGAATTGAGTCAATTTAATTTCCTTTTCCATAGGGTGCTTGCGCTGCTATTAGTATTGTGATTTTTTCGAGATCAAAGTTATTGATAGCAATGGTAGTAGTGCTTTCCACCTTTCGCTTGCTTAAACTATTTAAATAGGCTTTATCATAATAATACAAACAAATTTCAGCAACTCTTTCAAAGTCATTGTTAGCCAAAGCCTCAATTGCTTGATTGAGTTGCAATCCGCCTAGTCTTTTGTGAATACGAAGAATGGATTCTTCTAATAGGTCCTTTGGAAATGAGGCATAATCTTGAACTAAATTTTTAATGCGCAGATCAATCTCCACTTCTAAAAAAATCAATGGCGCCGACTTCATTTGTTGCCAAAATTTTTCTGGTAAAAATATCGCACCTAAATTTCTGCTTTCATCTTCAATCCAAATTTTTTTGCTAGTATCCATTGTTTGCAAAAGAGCGCACAAATTGTTTTCGAACTGTTCAGTTGAACATTGTTGCTCTTGTCCGATGGCACCAAAGGCCGATCCTTTATGACTGCAAAGCGCCTCCAGATCGATCACTTGCTCTCCATTTTTTTGCAAGTGTTGTAGAATCTTTGTTTTGCCAGATCCTGTTTTTCCGCCGAGCAGCACCAGCTGCAATGGCTGCTCAAAAACAGATTGCACATAGGCTCGATAAGCTTTATATCCTTTTGTCAAGGTGGAAGTCGAAAGTCCTGCCGTTTCGAGCAACCAGGCAAAACTGCCGCTCCTCATTCCTCCGCGCCAGCAGTGCACCAATACTTCTTTGCCCTCTATTTTACTTTTGACTTCCTGCACAAATGAAGCCAACTTAGGCCCCACTATTTCAAGGCCTTTTTGTACGGCCAATTCTTTGCTTTGTTGCTTATAGATTGTGCCCACCACAGCGCGCTCGCTATTGCTGAACAAAGGCACGTTTATGGCGCCCGGAATGTGTCCTTGACGGAACTCCCCTTCCGACCGCACGTCGATCACTGGCGTTGACGCAGCCTTATTTAAAAACTCAATAATCGGAAATGCTTTGGCCATTTATAGATACATCAAGCGTGGCAACCTTGCCAACACTGCCAAGCAAAGATACATCGAAGTTTTCTACTTTATTTTATTTCGAGCTATAGTTCCAAAATGGAAGGAACTAATACTAATAGAAAATCGTATCTCGAAAAATTTTAAGCGAAGTTGGGAGAAATACGCTATCGATCTTTGTATTCCATATTCCATTTGTGGTGAACTTTATTTTATA